>NZ_JBFYGN010000003.1:0-263630 GCF_041079535.1 Comamonas guangdongensis
TGAGTCCATTGAAGTCTCCCGACAGTCCTACATGTACGTTGGACTGGCGGGAAATATGGAGAGTTCAACACTGAACGCAGACAGAGCCATAAAAAAAGCCTGCCTTGTTGAGAGGCAGGCTTTTTTGCGCCTAGTTGCGGAACAGGTCCAGGATGCGGCTGCGCTCCTCGGCGGCCGGCGGCGGCGTGGCCCCCGGGCCCGCGGCGGCGTTCGGGTCGCCGCCGGCACTGTCCATGCCCAGGCTGGAGACGCCGCCATTGCGGGCGTTCTCTTCGTAGTACCAGTCGCCGCCGACATTGACCACGCCGGCCGGAGCCTGGACTTCGGCCACGGGCACGCCCTTGAGTGCATGCTGCATGAAGCCGATCCAGATGGGCAGGCTCAGGCCGCCGCCGGTTTCGCGCGAGCCGAGGTTGCGCGGCGTGTCGTAGCCCATCCATGAGATGGCTGTCAGCGACGGCTGAAAGCCCGCGAACCAGGCATCGACCTGATCATTGGTGGTGCCGGTCTTGCCGTAGAGGTCGGGCCGCTTGAGCGTGGCCTGAGCCTTGGCGGCCGTACCCACGCGGGCCACGTCGTTGAGCATGGTGCCCATGATGAAGGCATTGCGTGCGGGAATGACCTGGGGCAGATCGTTGACCGGTGGCGGCGTGAATTCCGACAGGATGCGGCCCTTGTGGTCCGTGACGCGTGCAATCAGCCAGGGGTTGACGCGGTGGCCGCCGTTGGCAAACACCGAGTAGGCGCCGGCCATCTGCAGCGGTGTCACCGAGCCGGCACCCAGAGCCATGGTCAGATAGGCGGGCTGCTTGGCGGCCTCGAAGCCGAAGCGGGTCGCCCATTCCTGGCCGGTCTTGGGGCCTATGGCCTGCAACAGACGGATGGAAATCATGTTCTTGGACTTGTTCAAGCCCGTGCGCATGGTCATGGGGCCGTCGTAGCGGCCGTCGTAGTTCTTGGGCTCCCAGGGCTGGCCGCCGGTGGTCGCGGCACTGAAGAAGATGGGCGCGTCATTGATCATGGTGGCCGGAGAGAAGCCATGCTCCAGCGCAGCCGAGTAAATGATGGGCTTGAAGCTGGAGCCGGGCTGGCGCCAGGCCTGGGTCACATGGTTGAACTTGTTCTTCTCGAAGTCGAAGCCGCCCACCAGGGCGCGGATGGCGCCGGTCTGGGTGGACATGGCGACAAAAGCCCCTTCCACCTCGGGAAGCTGGGTAATCTCCCAGGAGTCCTTGGCATTCTTGATGGCGCGAATCACCGCACCGGGGCGGATCTTGATATTGGGCGGCGCCTTGGGGCTGAGTCCCGACTCGGCGGGCTTGAGGCCGTCGCCGGTGATTTCGAAATGCTCGCCATCGGCACGCGCCGCCACGATCTTGCGCGGCGAGGCATCCAGGACCACGGCGGCGATCACATCGCCGTTGTCGGGATGGTTGGCCAGCACATCGTCGATCGCATCTTCCTGCTCCTGGGCAGTGGCGGGCAGGGTGATGAATTTTTCGGGGCCGCGATATTTCTGACGGCGCTCGTAATTCATGATGCCCTCGCGCAGGGCCTTGTAGGCCGCGTCCTGTTCACCGGCGTTGAGCGTGGTGTAGACATTCAGGCCGCGGCTGTAGGCATCGTTGCCGTATTGGGCAAAAATGAGCTGGCGCGCCATTTCGGCCACGTATTCGGCATGCACCCGCGTCGAGTTGCTGGCAGTGCGCAGCTTGAGCGGCTCCTCGCGCGCCTGCTTGGCCTGCTCGGCCGTGATGAAGCCGTTCTCTTCCATGCGGTCGATGATGTAGAGCTGACGCACACGGGCCCGCTTGGGGTTGCTGATGGGGTTGTAGGCCGAGGGGGCCTTGGGCAGGCCGGCCAGCATGGCCGCCTCGGCCACGGTGATGTCCTTGAGCGGGTGGCCGAAATAGGCTTCGCAGGCCGCCGCGAAGCCATAGGCGCGGTTGCCCAGGAAAATCTGGTTCATGTAGATCTCGAGGATCTGTTCCTTGGTCAGCAGATGCTCGAGCTTGAAGGTCAGCAGGATTTCGTAGATCTTGCGGGTATAGGTCTTTTCCGAAGACAGATACACATTGCGTGCCACCTGCATGGTGATCGTGGAGGCACCCTGGCTCTTGACTTTGCCCAGGTTGGCCAGAGCCGCGCGCAGCATGCCCTTGTAGTCCACCCCGCCATGCTCGAAAAAGCGCGTGTCTTCAATGGCCAGAACCGCATTGGTCATGACCTTGGGAATATCCTGTATCGGTGTCAGCGTGCGGCGCTCCTCGCCGTACTCGCCCAAGAGCGCTCCCTCGCTGGAATAGACGCGCAGCGGCAGCTTGGGCCGGTAGTCCGCGAGTTCCGACACATCCGGCAGATTGGGATAGGCCATGGCCAGGGCCACGGCGACCGCAAGCAGCGCGGCCAGCGCGCCTGCGACGGCGAGACCAAACAACCAGAAGATGGAGCGCAACAGCCAGTGCATGCGTTTTTGAGGAGCGGGAGAGCCAGGCTGCGGGGCCTGGTAGCTTGAATGTTCTGATGGCGGCATTTCGCAGTACGTGCAAAGGGTAGGGCATTATAGAAATGCCCCAAAAAGCAGGTATGGGGGCCCGGACTGTGCCGAGCTGGCGGTCCATCCTAAAGCACAGGGTTAGCACTGTTGGAAGGATGGATGAAGACAGGCTCGCATTTGATAGTACGCAAATTTGTCTTTTTTTGACCACGGAGCGTGGTGAAACTGCCTGCAGCAAAGGACTGGCTGCTATAGCTTGCTGCTAGCATTCCCGGGTACTGTGGGCTTTTGTTTCTGTTCTTACAAATCAAGGGGGGCACGTTGATTGCTCTGAGTTCCTTATTCAGCCGTCAGCCTGCGCCTTTGCTTGGCATTGATGTCAGCTCATCCAGCGTGAAACTGGTGGAGCTGGGCAAAAGCAATACCGGTGAGTGGCAGCTGGAGCGCTGCGCCATCGAGCCGCTTGAAAAAGGCTGGATCACCGACGGCAACATCGAAAAATTCGATGAAGTCGCGGAAGCCGTGCGGCGTCTCGTAAAGAAAAGCGGCACACGCACCAAGAATGTGGCCATGGCGCTGCCCGCGGCGGCCGTGATCACCAAGAGGATTTCATTGCCTGCAGGCTTAAGTGAGCAGGAGATGGAAGTTCAGGTGGAGTCCGAGGCCAATCAATACATTCCGTTCTCCCTCGATGAGGTGAGTCTGGACTTCTGCGTGGTCGGCCCCTCGGCAGTTTCCTCCGGGGATGTCGATGTGCTGATCGCAGCCTCGCGCAAGGAAAAAGTACAGGACCGCCAGGGGCTGGCGGAGGCCGCAGGTCTCAAGCCCGTGGTGGTCGATATCGAGCCCTATGCGGCACGCATGGCGGCAACGCGGCTGGTGTCCCGTCTGCCCAACGATGGGCAGGATGCCATCGTGGCCTTGTTCGAGGTGGGGGCCATGACCACCAGCATGCAGGTGCTGCGCAACGAAGAGGTGCTTTATGAGCGGGACCAGGCTTTTGGCGGTGCCCAGCTCACGCAGCTGATCGCCCGCCAGTATGGCTTTTCTCCCGAGGAGGCCGAGGCCAAGAAGCGCAGCGGCGAGCTACCCGACGACTATGGCTCGGGCGTGCTCAAGCCCTTCGTGCAGAGCCTGACTCAGGAGGTGGCGCGCGCACTCCAGTTCTTTTTCACCAGTACTCCCTACAACCGCGTCGATCATATTCTGATGGCCGGAGGCTCTGCCTCTTTGCCGGGCCTGGTCGAGGCAGTGAGCCAGCAGACGGGCTGCGCCTGCAGCCTGGCCAATCCCTTTGATGGCATGGAGATCGGCAGCGGCGTGAGACTGAAAAAGATGGCGCGTGAAGCTCCGTCCTACCTGACCTCCTGCGGCCTGGCAATGCGGAGGTTCACGGCGTGATATCGATCAATCTATTGCCGCATCGCGAAGCAGCCAAGAAACGCAGAAAAGAAGCGTTTCAGATCAATATGGTGCTGGCGGCTCTGGGGGGGCTGCTCATCGCCGGTCTGGTCTACTGGTATTTCCAGGTCATGATCGAAGGCCAGCAGGAGAAGAACAATTTGCTGCGCTCCGAGATCAAGGTGCTGGAGGCGCAGATCAAGGAAATCGCAGGCCTGGAAGCGGAAATCACAGCCTTGCGCGCACGCCAGAAGGCCGTGGAAGATCTGCAGTCGGACCGCAATCTGCCAGTGCATATGCTCAATGAGCTGGTGCGCCAGCTGCCCGATGGGGTCTATATCAGCAGCATCAAGCAAGACGGTTTGCTGGTCACCATGCAAGGCACGGCCCAGTCCAATGAACGCATCTCCGAGATGCTGCGCAATCTCACCGAGGGCACGCCGTGGTTCTCCAAGCCCGAGCTCATGGAAATCGTGGCCAAGACGGTGGATGTGACGGCCAAGGATAAACGGCGCGCGGCAGCATTCACGCTGCGCTTCAACCTGGCGCGGGCCAGCGAAGCGGAAAAAAGCCCGGCCTCGGCCACCACTCCAGTGAAGGCGCAGTAATGGCAAAAAAGAAATCTCTGGACATTGATTTCTCTGCGCTGCAGGAAAAGATTCAGCGCCAGTTCCGCAATCTCGATCCCAACGACCCCTCGGTATGGCCGTCGCTGCCCAAGGCGCTTCTCTATTTAGTGGTGGCGCTGGCTGTGGCTGCGGTGCTGTGGTTTGTCATGCTCAAGGACTATGAGGATGAGTTGGAGCAGGAGAGAAACACGGAAGTCACCTTGCGTCAGGACTACCAGCAGAAGCTGGTCAAGGCCGCCAGCCTGGACGCTCTGAAAAAGCAACGCGAGCAGGTGGCGCAATATGTGACGCAGCTGGAAAAGCAGCTGCCCAGCAAGGCCGAGATGGCGGCGCTGCTTTCCGATATCAACCAGGCCGGCCTGGGGCGCAGCCTGCAGTTTGAAGTGTTTCGTCCCGGCGCCATCGTGACCAAGGAATACTATGCCGAACTGCCCATCACCTTGAAGGTGACGGGCCGCTATCACGACATCGGCGCTTTTGCTTCGGATGTGGCATTTCTTTCCCGTATCGTGACCTTGAACAATCTGTCCATTGCTCCAGCGGGCAAGGAGGCCGATATCCTGACCATGGATGCGACGGCGCGTACCTTCCGCTATCTGGATGCCGATGAGATCCAGGCCCAGCGCGCAGCGGCAAAGGGGAAGAAATGAGAAAAACGATGATTCCTCTCGGGCTCATGCTGCTGGCAGGGTTTCTGTTGTCGGGCTGCGCCTCCTCTGACGAGGATGAGCTGCGCAGCTGGATGGCGCAGGAGAGGGCAAATGCCAAGCCGAGGGTCACGCCTCTGGAAGAGCCCAAGCCTTTCAAGCCGCAGGCCTACACGGCGGCAGACGGTATGGAGCCGTTCAATCCGTTGAAGCTAATTCAGGTGCTGCGCAAGGAGTCTGCGCAGGCCAATACCAGTGCCAATTTGCTGGCCCCCGAGCTCAACCGCAGAAAAGAGCCTCTGGAAGCCGAGCCGCTGGATGCTATGACCATGGTGGGCAGCCTGGACAAGAAGGGCGTGCCCACGGCCTTGATCAGGGTTGGGACCTTGCTCTATCAGGTGCGCGTTGGAAATTACCTGGGGCAAAACTACGGAAAAATCACCAAGATCACCGAGAACTCCATCCAACTGCGTGAGATTGTTCAGGATGGCGGGGGGGACTGGATTGAGAGAACAAGCACTTTGGAGTTGCAGGAGGGAAGCAAATGATGGGCAGTAACCACAGCATTCTGGCGAAAGCCCGTTGGGGAGTGGCCCTGAGCGGACTCTTGCTTTGCTCGGCAGCCTGGGCGGAGGCGCGCATCGAAGCCGTGACAGGCACCTTGCAGTCGGGCGCGGAGGTGATTCGGGTCGAGCTGTCCGAGTCTCTGGCTGCCGATCCGACGGGGTTTGTGATCCAGTCTCCTGCGCGGATTGCGCTGGACTTTCCTGGCGTCACCAACGCCTCCGGTAAATCGCTGCTGGATTTCAATCAGGGCAATCTGCGCTCGGCCAATATCGTTGAGGCCTCGGGTCGCTCGCGCATCGTTCTGAATCTGAAAGCCGCGACGACCTATCGCTTGCAGCGGCAGGGCAAGAGCCTGCTGATTCTGCTGGATCCGGCGACTGCGGCGGCTGCGGCCAATGCAGCCGCACCTGCCATGGCGCGTGTGTTCGAGAGCAAATCCACCTCCTCGGATGTGGCGCCGATTCAGAGTGTGGACTTCCGGCGTGGCGTCGATGGCTCGGGGCGCATTGTCGTGAGCCTGAGCAATAGCCAGGTCGGAGTGGATCTACGCCAGGAAGGCAAGGGCTTGACCGTCGATTTCCTGCGCACGGCCCTGCCTGAAAATCTGCGCCGCAAGCTCGATGTGGCGGACTTTGGCACGCCCGTGCAGACCATCGCGACCAGCCAGCAGGGCGATCGCGTACGCATGCGCGTCGAGCCCGTCGGCGACTGGGAGCATAGCGCTTACCAAAGCGACAATCAGTTTGTCTTGGAAGTGCGCCAGAAAAAAGTGGATGCCAGCAAGCTGACGCAGGGTCCAGGCTACAGTGGTGAAAAGCTGTCGCTGAACTTCCAGAATATTGAAGTACGCTCTTTGCTACAGGTGATTGCCGATTTCACGAATTTCAACATCGTGACATCTGACACCGTGACAGGCGCTCTGACCTTGCGCCTCAAGGATGTGCCCTGGGATCAGGCCTTGCAGATCATCATGGATGCCAAGGGCCTGGGCATGCGCAAATCCGGCACCGTGCTCTGGATTGCGCCCAAGGACGAGATCGACGCGCGCACCAAGCGCGACTATGAAGCAGCTATGGAAATCCAGAAGCTGGAGCCGCTGCGAACTCAAGGCTTTCAGCTGAACTATGCCAAGGCGGCTGACATACTGCAGCAGATCACGACATCGTCTGGTGGTGCGGGTGGTACCGGGGCGAGCACACGCTTTCTGTCCTTGCGCGGTTCGGCGATTTCCGAGCCGCGGACCAATCAGCTGTTTGTAACGGACACGCCCACAAAACTCGAGGAGATGAAGGCCTTGCTGGCCACGCTGGATGTACCGGTACGTCAGGTGATGATCGAGGCCCGAATTGTGGAAGCTCGCGATACCTTTGGTAAGTCATTAGGGGTGAAATTTGGTGGCGGAGCGATAGGAAGTAATAGATCCCTAACCACGGGTATCGCCAATCAGACCGCAATCACGGACGGTTCAGGTAAACTGCAGACCGATTTTTCCAAGAATTTTGTGAATCTGCCTGCCAGTGTTTCAGGTATCAACACAGTCGGTCAGGTCGCCTTTTCGGTATTCAATAGCTCCATGACTCGTTTTCTGTCGCTGGAGCTATCTGCTCTGGAGGCCGAAGGTGATGGCAAGATCATCTCCAATCCGCGTCTGGTAACTGCCGATCAGAACAAGGCCTTGATCGAGCAGGGTACGGAGTACCCTTACTCCGTCACGGCCCCGAACGGCGCCACAACGATTTCTTTCAAGAAAGCGGTGCTGAAGCTGGAAGTCACGCCGCAGATCACACCAGAGGGAGACATCATCCTGGATCTGGATGTGAACAAGGACAGCCGCGGCGAGACAACGACCCAGGGCGTGGCCATTGATACCAAGCACATCAAGACTCAGGTGTTGGTCGAAAACGGCGGAACCGTGGTGATTGGTGGTATCTTTGAAATGGAAGAAACCAATCAGGTCAACAAGGTTCCGCTCTTCGGCGATCTGCCGGTGCTGGGGCATCTATTCCGCAATACCACCAAGGCATCGACCAAGCGTGAAATGCTGGTGTTCATCACTCCCAAGATGCTCAACCAGGTACGCAGTGCGAGCAAATAAATAGCGTAGCTAGCTCTTTGTCGCTATTCCGGGCAAGGCCTGCATGATGATTTGTGCAGGCCTTTTTTGCGCTCGGTACTGCAAGACTGCGACAATTGCCGATTTGGTGTCGGATGCAGGCGTATCGCTTGATGATGCAATGAACTTGGTGACGAATTCGCATATCGCTCTGGTCGGCCTGCCCGGCAGTGGCAAGTCGACCATAGGTCGCTATCTGTCCAGGCGCTGGTCCATGCCGTTTGTCGATGTGGATGTGGCGATTGAAGAGCAGATCAAATGCACTATTCGCGAGTTCTTTGTCAGAGAGGGGGAGGCAAGCTTTCGCGAGGTGGAGCAGGAGGTGCTGGCCCGCTTGTTGGCCAGCTCCCGGAAAATGGTGATTGCCACCGGCGGCGGTGCGGTGCTCAAGCCCGAGAATCGAGCCCGGTTGGCAGAGCATGCCCAGGTGATCTATCTGAGCGCTTCGCCTCATGAGATTGCCCGGCGCTTGCAGCGCGACACTCAGCGGCCGCTGCTGCAGGTAGACAACCCCTTGCAGCGCCTTTTGGATCTGCATGCGGTCCGAGACCCCTTGTACCGGGATGTGGCGGACTTTGTGGTGGCCGGCGCGGGTCTGTCGGCGGTTCAGGTTGCGCAGCGCGTGGCCATGCAGGTGGAATTGGGAAATCAGTCCTAGTCTTGAAGACCCTGGGCATTTGATGCCGCGCATTTTGAAAAGGAAATTTGTGGAAACCGTGCAGATTGATTTGGGCGAGCGCAGCTACCCCATCGTGATTGCTCAGGATTTGTTGGCGCAAGGCCAAACCTGGCAGGCCCTGCCCAAGGCCGCCGCGGCGCTGATCGTGACCAATGAGGTGGTGGCGCCGCTCTATCTTTCCGCATTCAAGCAGGCCTTGGGCAACAAATACGCGCAGGTCCATGAGGTGGTGCTGCCCGATGGGGAAGCGCACAAGGACTGGCAGACGCTGAACCTGATTTTTGACGGCCTGCTCAGCCACGGCTGTGACCGCAAGACTGTGCTGTTTGCCTTGGGCGGAGGTGTGGTCGGCGACATGACGGGGTTTGCGGCCGCCAGCTATATGCGCGGCGTGCCTTTTGTGCAGGTGCCGACCACGCTGCTGTCCCAGGTGGATTCCTCGGTAGGCGGCAAGACCGCCATCAACCATCCTCTGGGCAAGAACATGATAGGCGCGTTCTACCAGCCCCAGTTGGTGGTCTGCGACCTGGCCACGCTGGATACCTTGCCGGCGCGCGAGCTCAGCGCTGGCCTGGCCGAAGTCATCAAATACGGGCCGATTGCGGACATGGAGTTTTTCTCCTGGCTTGAGCACAACATGGCTGCCCTGCTGCAGCGTGATCGCACTGCACTCATCCATGCGGTCAAGCGCAGCGTGGAGATCAAGGCTTGGGTCGTGGGCCAGGATGAAAAGGAAGCGGGCCTGCGCGCAATCCTCAATTTCGGCCACACCTTCGGCCATGCGATGGAGGCCGGCATGGGCTATGGCAACTGGCTGCACGGCGAAGGCGTGGCTGCGGGCATGGTGATGGCTGCCGAGCTTTCCAGGCGTCTCGGCATGGTGGATGAGAGCTTTGTCCTGCGTTTGCGCAAGCTCATAGAGCAGGCAGGCCTGCCGGTGCGCGGTGCCGTGATCGATGCGCAGGACAATGCCGGCCGCTATCTGGAATTGATGTGCATCGATAAAAAATCCGAAGCCGGGGAAATCCGCTTTGTGCTGATCGATGGCCCCGGCAAGGCCGTGGTGCGCTCGGCGCCGGATGCGCTGGTGCGCGAGGTCATAGACAGCTGCTGCGCTTGAAGCGGGTATACATCGGCTGGTTCGTGTCCGGCCGCGCCGGCTGAGGAGATTGCGGGGATGCAGGCCTGAACTAGGGCCGAGCTGTTAGAGTGGTTCTCGTTGAGTTGTCGAGAGCGACCGAATGCAGAACCTGGCCTCTTATGCCTGCAATCCCCTGCAAAGCCGCGGGCGCCGCTTTGACGAGCCGGCCGCGCCCACGCGCAGCGAGTTTCAGCGCGACCGCGACCGCATCGTCCATTCCTCGGCCTTCAGGCGGCTGGTCTACAAGACCCAGGTCTTTGTGAATCACGAAGGCGATTTGTTTCGCACGCGGCTCACGCATTCGCTGGAAGTGGCGCAACTGGGCCGCTCTATCGCCCGCTCCCTGGGTCTGGATGAGGACTTGGTCGAGGCCATCAGCCTGGCTCATGATCTGGGGCATACGCCTTTCGGCCATGCGGGGCAGGACGCGCTCAATGAGTGCATGCGGCCGCATGGCGGCTTCGAGCACAATCTGCAGAGCCTGCGTGTGGTCGACAGGCTGGAAGAGCGCTATCCGGCCTTTGACGGCCTCAATCTCAGCTTCGAAACACGCGAAGGCATTCTCAAGCACTGCTCTCTTGCCAATGCTCGGCAACTGGAGGAGCGCGAGCCCGGTGGCGTGGCGCAGCGTTTTCTCGATGGCACCCAGGCTTCGCTGGAGGCCCAGCTCTGCAATCTGGCCGACGCGATAGCCTATAACGCACATGACGTGGATGACGGCGTGCGCTCCGGCCTGATCACCATGGCCCAGCTGTGCGACGCAGTGCCCTTGTTTGCCCATTACTACGAAGCCACTCTGGCCGACTGGCCCCTCCTGACCTTGCCCGAGGAGCAGCGCAAGCTGCTCTATGAGAGCATACGCCGCATGCTCAGCGACCAGGTCTATGACGTGATCGACAGCTCGCGCGCGCAGCTGCAGATGGCGGGCGTGCGCTCGGTGCAGGAGGTGCGCGCCTGCGGCAAGGTGTTGATAGTCTTCAGCGCAGAGATGAAGGCCAGGTCCCTGGTGCTCAAGCAATTCCTGTTCAAGCAGCTTTACCGCCATGGTCAGGTCATGCAGACCATGGACAGCGCGCAGCAGGTGGTGCGCGACCTGTTTGCGGCCTATATGGTGGAGCCCGAGCGCATGAAGCCGCGCTTTGTGCAGCGTGCGCGGGAAGCCGATGGCGTCAGCGCAAGAGCGCGCGTGGTGGCCGACTTTATCGCCGGCATGACCGATCGTTACGCCGCGCGCGAGCATGAGCGTATTACGGGTCTGCGCCTGCTGGGAGCGGCCTGAAGCTGCTCGGAGGAGGGTGGTTTAGCCGGTACTCAAGCAGCGCCCAGGCTGGCTCGCTAGAATGCTGGACCTGTGTGCCAGTGCCGGATTTTTCCCGCCCAGTGCGCAATCTCTGGGGGATAAGAACCTGTTCTTAGCCCCCGTTTGCATTTAGGAGGGCCTTGTCATGACCGAAACCACCACCACCGCCGACCAGGGCTTTCCCCCCGATGTCGTGATTGATGACACCGTGCGCTGGCTGGAGAAGGCGGTGATCGGGCTCAATCTGTGTCCTTTCGCCAAGGGCGTGCATGTCAAGGGCCAGATCCATTACGTGGTCAGCGCAGCCACGGACGCCGAGGGCGTGGCCGAAGACCTGTACCGCGAGCTTGAGGCTCTGGCCGAGGCCAGTGCGGAAAAGCGCGACACCACGCTCCTGATCCTGCCCCATGCGCTGCAGGACTTTCTGGATTTCAACGATTTCCTCGAGGTCGCCGATGCCATGGTCGAGGAGCTGGATCTGGGCGGCATTCTGCAGGTGGCGTCCTTCCATCCGCAGTTCCAGTTCGAAGGCACGGATGTGAACGACGTGACCAACTGCACGAATCGCTCGCCCTATCCCACGCTGCATCTGCTGCGCGAGGACAGCATAGACAAGGCCGTGGAGGTCTTTCCCGAGGCCGAGTCGATTTACGAGCGCAATATGGAAACGCTGGAAAAAATCGGCATCGAGGGCTGGCTGGACCTGGACGTGGGCCCGCGCTGCCCCGTTACCGGCCACGCTGCGGTCAAGGCGGGCAGCTGATGGCCAGGCTGGACAAGAAGCCGGGCGGCAAGGCCGCTGCGGCAGCGCAGGATATTGCCGCGCAGCTGGAACTCAAGCCAGGCCAGAGCATAGAGCTGCTCAAGGCCCTGCATATCCTCACGCGCGAAGGCAAGCTCAATCAGGATTCGCGCCGCAAGCTCAAGCAGGTCTACCACCTCTACCAGTTCATAGAGCCGCTGCTGGCCGAGCTGTCCAAGGATGGGCATGCCGTCACCCTGGCCGACCATGGTGCGGGCAAGTCCTATCTGGGCTTCATCCTCTACGACCTGTATTTCAAGACCTTGGGGCATGGCCGGATCTACGGCATCGAGACACGCGCGCCGCTGGTGGAAAGCTCGCAGAAGCTGGCTGCGGAGCTGGGTTTCGAGCGCATGGAGTTTCTCAATATGTCGGTGGCCGAGTCCACCCGTGCGGACTTCATGCCCGGCCAGTTCGACGTGGTCACGGCCCTGCATGCCTGCGATACCGCCACCGACGATGCCATCGCCTTCGGCCTGGAGAAAAAAGCCAAGGCCATGGTGCTCGTGCCCTGCTGCCAGGCCGAGGTGGCGGCCTGCCTGCGCCAGACCAAGGCGCTGAGCCTGTCGCGCACGCCGCTGGCCGAGCTCTGGCGCCATCCCATCCATACGCGCGAGATGGGCAGCCAGATCACCAATGTGCTGCGCTGCCTGTATCTGGAGGCCTGCGGCTACCAGGTCACGGTGACGGAGCTGGTGGGCTGGGAGCACAGCATGAAGAACGAGCTCATCGTGGCCCGCTACACCGGCCACAAGAAGCGCAGCGCAGACCAGCGCCTGCGCCAGCTGCTGGCCGAGTTCGGCATCGCCTCGCTGCAGGCCAGCCGCTTTCCCATGCTGCCGGCGGAAGCGCAAAAAAATGAGCTGCCTGCGCCTGCAGATCAATGATTTGATATTGATTTCGTGCTGATATGCAGGCCTGGCCTGCGCTAGCAGCTCTGCTTTGATAGGCCCTGCCAAGCTTGATTGCGGCAGGGCTTTTTTCATGCCGGCAAGGCCAGGGCGTGCAGCAGTTGGCGCCCGGCGGTGCTCGATCTGTCATGCAGCAGTCATGGCGCTGACACGTTGGTTTTTTACAGTGCCTCCATCAATCTAACGGGAGGCATGTTGCATATGGGATGCGGCAGACCCCCGATCTATGAGGGAATCCGCATGAAGCAGAAATTGTTGTGCAGTGCACTGGCTGGCGTCCTGTTGTCGCTCAGTGCCTGCGGTGGCAGCGACAGCCCGTCCACGAGCGCGGCGCCGACCAAGAACGTGCTGTTCTTCCTGGGCGACGGCATGGGCATGACAACCATGACTGCGGCGCGCATCTACAGCGTGGGCGAGGACGGCGAGCTGACCATGGACCAGCTGCCCGAGACGGCCTTTGTCCATACTTTCTCGAACGACGCCCAGGTGACCGACAGCGCGCCTTCCATGGCCGCCTATATGACCGGCGTGAAGATGAACAACGAAGTCATCTCCATGACGGCCGCGACCAAGGCTACGGACGCCAACGGCAAGCCCTACCAGGTCAACTATGACAGCACCTGCCCGACCTCCAACGGCCAGGCCGTGCCCACGCTGCTGGAGCAGATGAAGGCCGCGGGCTATGGCACGGGCGTGGTCTCCACCGCACGCATCACCCATGCCACGCCGGCCACGACCTATTCGCATGTCTGCCACCGCGATGCCGAGAACACCATTGCCGCGGCCCTGGTGCCTGGCGGCTCCGGCTACAACGCCAAGCTTGGCGACGGCGTGGATGTGGTCTTCGGCGGCGGCTCCAGCTATTTCACGCCCAAGGAAGACGGCGGCAAGCGCAACGACAAGCGCAATCTGATCGCCGAATTCAAGACGCAGAAGTACAGCTTCGCCGCCAACAAGGCCGATTTCGACAAGCTGCCCGTGGACGGCAGCAAGATCGCCGGCCTGTTCACCAAGGACCATATGGCTTACGACCTGGATCGCGATGCATCCAAGGAACCCAGCCTGGCCGAAATGACGGGCAAGGCCATCGATGCGCTCACGGCCAAGAAGAAGGGCTTTTTCCTGATGGTCGAAGGCGGCCGCATCGACCACGCGCTGCATGCCACCAACGCCCGTCGCGCACTGCAGGACACCGTGGCCTTCGACAACGCCATCAAGGCGGCATTGGCCAAGATGCAGAAGGTCGATCCGGGCCTGAAGAACACGCTGATCGTCGTTACCGCCGACCACGACCACACGCTCAACCTCAACGGCTATGCCCAGCGCACGGGCAAGACCGAGTCCGGCAAGCCCGGCATCCTGGGTCTGGTCAAGGACTATGTGACGGGCCAGCCTTCCAAGGACGTGGACGGCAACCCCTACACCATCATCGGCTTCGGTAACGGCCCCAAGCGCCTGGCCACACGCGGCTCCATCGACAGCTCCACGCTGGAGAGCCCCGACTATCTGCAGGAAGCCGTGGTGCCGCTGGCCTCCGAAACCCATGGTGGTGCCGACGTGTTCCTGGGTGCCCAGGGCCTGGGAGCCGAAAACTTCTCCGGTGTGATCGACAACACCGAAGTCTTCAGCCTGATCAAGAAGAGCATCGGCCTGTGATGCCGCGCCTTGTCAAGACCGCATCCAAGGAATTCCAAATGCATTCGATTTTCCGCAAGACCTCCCTCGCTCTGGCCGCCTTCGCATCGCTGAGCATGCTGGCGCCCGCCGCCCACGCGGCCGGCGAGGCCAAGAACGTGATCTTCTTCCTGGGCGACGGCATGGGCCCGGTAACCGTCACGGCCGCTCGCATCTACAAGGGCGAGAAGCAGCTGGCAGCACAGCCCGGCTCGCTCAAGAGCAGCGAATACGCCAAGCTGCAGATGCAGTCCCTGCCCTATGCCGCGCGCATCAAGACCTTCTCGCTCGACGGCCAGACCACGGACAGCGCGCCCTCCATGTCGGCCTATATGACCGGCGTGAAGATGAACAACGAGGTCATCTCCATGTCGGCGGAGACCTCGGCCGTCGACGGCAGCGGCAAGCAGTACATCAGCGGCGAGGACACGACCTGCCCGCCCGGCAACGGCCGGCCCGCGCAGACCCTGCTGGAGCTCTCCAAGGCCCTGGGCCGCTCGGTAGGTGCGGTCTCGACGACGCGCGTCGGCCACGCTACGCCCGCCGCGACCTATGCCCATATCTGCAACCGCAACGGCTACAACACCATTGCCGAGCAGTCCGTGCCCGGCCACGCCAACTACAACCTCAAGCTTGGTGACGGCATCGATGTGCTCATGGGCGGCGGCCAGCGCAATTACTTTCCGAAGTCCACGGCCGGCAGCAAGCGTTCGGACGAGGTCAATCTGGTGGACATGATGAAGGCCAAGGGCTATTCGTTTGTGAGCAAGGGCAGCGAACTGGCCGCGCTCGACGCGACCAAGGCCGGCAAGCTGCTGGGCCTGTTCACGCAAAGCGAGATGTCCTATGAGCTGGACCGCGTCAAGCAAAACAAGGACGAACCCAGCCTGGCCGACATGACGACCAAGGCGCTGGATGTGCTGAGCGGCAACAACAAGGGCTTCTTCCTGATGGTGGAGGGCGGTCGCATCGACCACGCGCTGCACGGAACCAATGCCAAGCGCGCGCTCGAGGACACTCTGGCCTTCGACAAGGCCATAGAGAGCGCCATGGCCTATATGCAGAAAAAAGACCCGGGCCTGAAGAACACGCTGATCGTGGTCACCGCCGATCACGACCACAACATGGTGTTCAACGGCTACTCCAAGCTGGGCAACCCGATTCTGGGCAAGGTGGCCGACTATCAGAGCGGCAATCTGTCCAAGGACGCCAATGGCAAGCCCTACACCACACTGGTCTTCGGCAATGGCGGCCGCCCCAATGCCACGCCGTCCAGCCAGGTCAATGCCGAGGATGGCAACAAGCCCTGGATTGCACCGGCGCGCGGCGCAGCGCGCGACGACCTGACGGCCGTGGACACCACCGATGACAACTTCCTGCAGGAAGTGGGCATCAACCTGGGGACGCCCGGTTCCGAAACCCACGGCGGCGGCGACGTGATGCTGTTTGCCAGCGGCGCGGGCGCCAAGATCTTCAAGGGCACCATGGACAACACCAAGGTGTTCACCAAGGTCAGGGAAGCTGCGGGCCTGTAATTCCCATGATTTCGGTTGGCCTGAAGCCAACTGCAACCGGAGCCGTGGCGCTTGCGCCCGGCACCGGTTTTTGCGCATCTACTGTCTCCATCACCTGTCATCCATGAGTTCTTCTGCATTTCCTCTTCGTCCCCTGTCTGGCGCCTGGCTTGCCGCCGCCTGGCTGGCTTGCTCCCTGACGGCTTTGCCGGCCTTCGCGCAGACCGCCAGGCCCACGCCCGCCGCGAACCTGGTCAGCGCCAAGGCCAGCGATGTCCCGGCTCGCACCTCGGCTGCCGTGCAGGCCACGCCCGAGGCCGATCTGCGCATCACTTATGAGGCCATGAGTGTTGGCAGCGACGGCGTGCGGCGCAGCAGCATCTATACCAACCGTGTCTACCGCCGCAAGGGCCAGCTGTGGATTGAGCGCGAACTGCCCGCCGCGCTGCGCCAGAGCCAGGAGCATGGCCACGAGCACGAGAATGGCCCGCATGCGGGCCACGCGCACGACGAGGCACGCGCCGCGCCGCTGTCCGTGCGCCGCTCGGAGGATGGCAAGGTGGCGGTGGAGGTCGTGCTGGCCAAGCTGCGCCGCGTGATCTCGGTGGACCAGGCCCATCATGGCAATGTCGGCTATGGCGGCTCGTTCGAGAATGTTTACTGGATCGTGCCGCCCACGGCGCTGCAGGGCATGGAGCGCGTGGGCAAGCCCCAGGCCGGTGTGCAGCGCTACAAGGCCGTGGCCGGCGAGCAGACCACGGTGGTCGACTGGGACATCGCCAACCAGTTCGCGCGCCGTGTGGAGCGTGGCGATGCCCATGGCACCGAGCGCATTGTGGTCACGGCCACGCGGCTGCCGGGACCGCTGGCCCAGCCCTGGAAGCGGATCGAAGGCTATGACCGCGGCGATTACTCCGATCTGCTGGACTGATCACATAGTCGGAGTCTTGAAAGCTTGCCGGCCGCCTGTTTAGGCGCTTGGCCTGGTTCAGAAATTGCTATGGGCCAGGCGCTGCATCAGTCCCTGCGTCGAGGCATCGACTCCTTCCCAGTCCTGGCTGTCCTGGCGCTGATGCAACTGCTTGGCGAGTTTTTTGCCAAGCTCGACTCCCCACTGATCGAAGCTATTGATGTTCCAGATGGCGCCGGACACAAAAATCCGATGCTCATAGAGTGCGATCAAGGCCCCCAGCGAGGCCGGGTCTAGTCTTTGCAGCAGCAAAAAGCTGCTGGGGCGATTGCCGGGGCAGAACTTTTCTGCACCTTCGCCATCGCGCCCCACCATCAATGCCTGTGCCTGGGCGATGGCATTGACGACCAGACTCTGATGGTGTTCGCCCAGGTATTTGCCGCCATCGCGCAAAGCGATGAACTCCACGGGGATGATGTCCTGGCCCTGGTGCAGCATCTGGAAGAACGCATGCTGTCCGTTGGTGCCCGGCTCGCCCCAGATGATGGGAGCGGTGGGGACAGACAGAGGGAGCCCTTCGCGGGTGACGCTCTTGCCGTTGCTTTCCATCTCCAGCTGCTGCAGATAGGCCGCCAGACGGCGCAGGCCGTGGCTGTAGGGGGCTATGCAGCGGCTCGAGAACTGGCAGAAATCCCGATACCAGACATCCAGCAGGCCCAGGCGTACCGGCAGATTCTGCACCAATGGAGCCGTGAAAAAGTGGGCGTCCATCGCATGCGCTCCGTCGAGCATGGCCCTGAATTGCATGGGACCTATGGCAATGGCAATGGGCAGGCCTATTGCAGACCACAGGGAGAAGCGGCCGCCGACCCAGTCCCAGAATCCCAGAGTGCGCTGTATGCCGAACTGTGCCGCAGCCGCCTTGTTGGTGGTCAGCGCCACAAAATGCCGGTCTATGGAGCAGGCCTCGCTGGGGTCCTCGCTGCCGCCATGGTCGAGAAACCATTGCCGCGCCGAGCGGGCATTGAGCATGGTCTCGGCGGTGGTGAATGACTTGGAGGCAACCAGAAACAGCGTGCGCTCGGGCTTGATGCGGTGCAGCACATGGCCGAGCTCGTGCCCGTCGACATTGGAGACAAAGTGGAAATTCTTCCCCGTGTCTATCCAGTCCTCGAGCGCGTTGACCACCACCTCGGGCCCCAGATGCGAGCCGCCTATGCCGATGTTGACGATGTCGGTGATCTGCCGGTCATTCCTGACTGCGTCGGCCAGGGCCAGCATCTGGTTCAGTGTGTCATGAACCTCCTGCAGGGCAGTCTTCATATCAGGCTGCCAGGCTTGCAGCACTGGCGATGCCGCAAGCTGGCCTGCATCCAGGGGAGTGCGCAGCAGCCAGTGCATGACGCTGCGCTGTTCGGTGCTGTTGATGGCCGCGCCGGCCAGCATGGCATCCCGCTTGGCGGCCAGTTGGCTTTCATGCGCGAGTTGCTGCAGCAGCCGCTCCGTATCTGCCGTCCACAGGTTTTTGGATAGATCGGCAAACACATGAGGTGCCTGCATGCTCAAGGTTTCGAGGCGTTGCGGCTCCTGTGCAAAGGCTTGGCGCAGATCCAGCTGCCGGATCTGTGACTCGTGATGGGTTTGCAGGGTCTGCCAGGCAGGCAGTTCATGACAAAGAGCGGTCAAAAGAAATTCCAGTGGATCAGGCGGCTTGCTGCATCAGCAGTTCCAGCTTTTGCGTATCGGCGGCGAAGGCTCGAATACCCTCGGCCAGTTTTTCTGTGGCCATGGCGTCCTCGTTCAGTGCCAGCCGGAACGAGGCCTGGTCATACAGCAAACGTTCTAGGTTCTGAGCCTTGGCCGTTGCTGGAACCAGGGAGGGGGCCAGCGGCTTGGTCGAGTCGTCTTGGCCGGACAGCTGGGCCAGCAGCTCGGGCGCAATGGTAAGCAGGTCGCAGCCGGCCAGGGCCAGAACCTGGCCGGTGTTACGAAAGCTTGCACCCATGACCTCGGTGGCGATATCGAAGTGCTTGTAGTAGTTGTAGATCTTGCGCACGGAGCTGACGCCGGGGTCGTTGGCGCCGGCCATGGCTGCTTCGTCCCATTGCGCTCCGGCCTGCTTTTTGTACCAGTCGTAGATGCGGCCCACAAAAGGCGAAATCAGCTGGACCCTGGCCTGACCGCAGGCCACGGCCTGGCAGAAGGAGAACAGCAGGGTCAGATTGGTATGAATGCCGCGCTGCTCAAGAATACGGGCTGCTTCAATGCCCTCCCAGGTCGCGGCGATCTTGATGAGTACACGCTCGGTATGGATGCCGGCGGCCTGATAGAGCTCGATCAGGCGCTCGGCGCGGGTGACGGTCGCTTGCGTATCGAAGGACAGGCGTGCATCCACCTCCGTGGAGACGCGGCCGGGAATGAGGCTCAGAATCTCGCAGCCGAAACGCACGAGGATGCGGTCCATGATTTCGTCCAGCGCCCTGTCCTTGAATTGCGCCACGGTGGCGCGCATCAGCGGGGCATATTCGGGCTTTTGGACCGCCTTGAGAATCAGCGATGGATTGGTCGTGGCATCCTGGGGTTGAAACTGCGCCAGTTGATGAAAATCACCGGTGTCCGCGACCACGGTTGTGAATTGCTTGAGCGCCTCCAACTGATTCATGTCCGTCCTTTGATGTGTTTCAGGCTGGTGAGCAAGTGTAGGGCTTGGCGCGGCGGCTGAGAACGAGACAGGTCAACGCCGGGCATCGAGGTGCAGGAGAAAATCCGCTTGCACAGGCTGCGGCCATGGGATTTATTTGCAGAAATGCCGGCGTTTTGTTCCAGTCTTTTGTGCCGTGGGCCACTTCGGTCTTATGCTTGCCGGTTTGGCGTTTATTAACTGCTCCTGTCATAGCTGCTGACAATATGCTTGATCGCATCACGGCCTCTCTTCCATCTCTGGCGCCTGCAGAGCAGCGTGTTGCGCGTCTGGTATTGAGCGATCCAAGAGCTTTTGCGCATTTGCCGGTGCGTGAGCTGGCTCTGCGGGCTCATGTCAGCAAACCCACGGTGGTGCGCTTTTGCCGCAGCATGGGTTATGACGGGCTGGCGGACTTCAAGCTCAAGCTGGCCGGCAGCGTCAGCGAAGGCGTGCCCTTCATCCATCGCAGCGTGGATAGCGATGACAAGACCAGCGACGTCATGGTCAAGGTGGTGGACAACGCGGTTGCGGCTTTTTTGCAGTACCGCAATGCGGCCAGCACGGTGGCAATAGAGCAGGCCGCGCAGGCCATTGCCGCGACCTGGCAGACCGGCAAGCGCATAGAGTTTTATGGTGCCGGCAATTCGGGCATCGTGGCTCTGGATGCGCAGCACAAGTTTTTCCGCCTTGGCGTGACCAGTCTCGCCACCAGCGATGGCCATATGCAGGTCATGAGTGCCACCCTGCTGGGGCCTGGCGACTGTGTGGTGATCATCTCCAACTCCGGCCGCACACGTGACCTGATGGATGCTGCGGACATTGCGCGCAAGAACGGAGCGACCACGATTGCCATCACGGCCAGCGGCTCGCCGCTGGCTGCGGCATGCCAGGTCCACCTGGCCGCCGATCACCCCGAAGGCTACGACCGTTACAGCCCCATGGTGTCGCGCCTGCTGCATTTACTCATCATCGATGTGCTGGCCACCTGCGTGGCCTTGCGCATAGGGCCGGCTCTGCAGCCGGCGTTGGAGCAGATGAAGAATAATTTGAGGGCCAAACGCTACACGGGCTGACGGCTCTCAAATTTCCGAGCTTCAAACCTTTTCGAGAATCACGGCAATGCCCTGACCCACGCCTATGCACATGGTGCAAAGTGCGTAGCGGTCGCCCAGCGCATGCAGCTGGTTCACGGCCGTGGTGGCCAGGCGCGCGCCCGAGGCTCCCAGAGGGTGACCCAGAGCGATGGCGCCGCCCCACTGGTTGACGCGTGGATCGTCGTTACGCAAGCCCAGGTCGCGCAGCACGGCCAGGCCCTGGGCGGCGAAGGCCTCATTGAGCTCGATCACATCCAGCTGTGCCAGGCTCAGGCCCGTCAGTTCCAGCACCTTGCGCGTGGCCGGCGCCGGGCCCATGCCCATGATGCGCGGGGCAACGCCGGCGACGGCCATGCCCACGATGCGGGCCCTTGGCGTGAGCCCGTATTGCCGCGCGGCGGCCTCATTGGCCAGGAGTAGTGCGCAACTGCCGTCATTCACGCCCGAGGCATTGCCCGCAGTGACCGTGCCGCCATCGCGCACCACGCCCTTGAGCTTGCCCAGGGCTTCGAGCGTGGTCGCACGTGGATGCTCGTCCTGGCTCACGACGAGGACGTCGCCTTTCTTCTGGGCGATATGGACCGGGGTGATTTCGCGGCCCAGATGTCCTGCGGCAATGGCGGCCGCGGCTTTTTGCTGGCTGGCATGGGCCATGCGGTCCTGGGCTTCGCGCTCGATCCCGAAGTCGTCGACGACGTTCTCGGCCGTTTCCGGCATGGAGTCCACGCCGTATTGCTGTTTCATCAGCCGGTTGACGAAGCGCCAGCCAATCGTGGTGTCGTAGACGGCGTTGTTGCGGCTGAAGGCGGAGTCGGCCTTGGGCATGACAAACGGCGCGCGGCTCATGGATTCCACGCCACCGGCAATCATCAATCCGGCCTCGCCGCTCTTGATGGCGCGGGCCGCCGTGCCCACGGCATCCAGGCCCGAGCCGCAGAGACGATTGAGGGTGGCACCTGGGACATCCAGGGGCAGACCGGCCAGCAGCGAGGCCATATGGGCCACGTTGCGGTTGTCCTCGCCGGCCTGATTGGCGCAGCCGTAGAGCACATCGCTGACGGCCGCCCAGTCCACGCCGGGATTGCGGGCCATCAAGGCCTTGAGGGGAATGGCGGCCAGGTCGTCGGTGCGCACGCCGGCCAGGACGCCACCGTAGCAGCCAAACGGGGTGCGGATGGCATCGCAGATGAAAGCTTGTGCAGTAGATATGGGGTCGCCGTATGGGCCGGGGTCGTGGCGCGGCCTGCTGGTCAGGGATGCTGCAGTCTAGGCGGCGGTCACTTCCTGTCAGCGCACCATGGTGACAGCCGGTGCTGCTGTGCAACAGCGGGGTTCCGCGCTTGATAATGGGGAGTCTTTCTGTCTGCGCACTTCCGTACCCATGGCACGCCTTCCTCGACTGACCCTGGCAAACATGCCGCACCACATCATCCAGCGGGGCAACAACGGTGCGGAGATCTTCGTGGACGCCCAGGACCGGCAGCAGATGCTGGACCTGCTGCGCGAGATGGCCAGGCGCTTCGATGTGGATGTGCACGCCTATGTGCTCATGCCCAACCACTTTCATCTGCTGCTGACACCCCATTCCGATCAGGGCCTGCCGCAGTTCATGCAGGCTGTGGGGCGCAGCTATGTGCGCTACTTCAACAACCGCCATGGCCGCAGCGGCACGCTGTGGGAAGGCCGCTATCGCGGGACCGTGCTGCAGGCCGAGGACTGGCTGGTGCCGACCATGGTCTCCATGGACCTGAATCCCGTGCGGGCAGGACTGGTGCAAAAGCCTGGGGACTGGTCCTGGTCCAGCTATGCGGCCAATGCGGGTTTGCGCAACGACGCGCTGATCATGCCGCACACCTTGTTCTGGGCGCTGGGAAACACGCCGTTTGCGCGCGATGCGGCCTATGTGGCAGCGGTTGAAGCGGGCCTCGGCAGCTATGTCCAGGAGCGCATCAGCCATGCGGCGCTGCGTGGCTGGGCCCTGGGGGACGAGGCCTTTATAGAAAAATTGCAACAAAAGACCAAGCGTCGCATCACGCGCCAGCGCGCCGGCAGGCCGCCAAAAGCCGTCTAAGGCTTGTCACGCACCTGTCTTGAAATTTTCTAATCATTTGAATTTGTTGGACATTTTCTTTTTTATTAATATGTCCCTAATTAAATTCCAATGGAATTTATTGGTTTTTATTTAGAATCCGACCCTAATTAAAATTTATTGCATAAGGTTATGTGCTGTCGTACTCTTACGGTCCCTGCGATAAAAACCTAAGGATTCCCCATGACGACGGCTGCAGAGATTCAACATCTCCAGGACCACGGTCTGTACTCCAAGAACAATGAACACGACGCCTGCGGTCTGGGCTTTGTCGCCCATATCAAGGGCGTCAAGCGCCATGACATCGTGCAGGGTGCGCTCAAGATTCTGGAGAACATCGACCACCGTGGTGCCGTGGGTGCAGACAAGCTCATGGGTGACGGCGCAGGCATATTGATCCAGATCCCCGACCAGCTCTACCGCGAAGAGATGGCCAAGCAGGGCGTGGAGCTGCCACCTGCCGGCGAATACGGCGTGGGCATGATCTTCCTGCCCAAGGAGCATGCATCCCGCCTGGCCTGCGAGCAGGAGATGGAGCGCGCCATCAAGGCCGAAGGCCAGGTGCTGCTGGGCTGGCGCGATGTGCCCGTGAACCGCGACATGCCCATGTCGCCCACGGTGCAGGAGAAGGAACCCATACTGCGCCAGGTCTTCATCGGCCGCGGCACCGACGTGATCGTGCAGGACGCGCTGGAGCGCAAGCTGTATGTGATCCGCAAGACGGCCAGCGCCGCCATCCAGAACCTCAAGCTCAAGCACAGCAAGGAATACTACGTTCCCAGCATGAGCAGCCGCACCGTGGTCTACAAGGGTCTGCTGCTGGCCGACCAGGTGGGCGTGTACTACAAGGACCTGTCCGACGAGCGCTGCGTCTCGGCCATCGGCCTGGTGCACCAGCGTTTCTCGACCAACACCTTCCCCGAGTGGCCCCTGGCCCACCCCTACCGCTATGTGGCCCACAACGGTGAGATCAACACCGTGCGCGGCAACTACAACTGGATGCTGGCGCGCGAAGGCGTGATGGCTTCGCCCGTGCTGGGTGAAGACCTGCAAAAGCTCTATCCCATCAGCTTTGCCGGCCAGTCCGACACCGCCACCTTCGACAACTGCCTGGAACTGCTGACCATGGCCGGCTACCCGATCAGCCAGGCCGTGATGATGATGATTCCCGAGCCCTGGGAGCAGCATGAGGCCATGGACGAGCGCCGCCGCGCCTTCTATGAATACCATGCGGCCATGATCGAGCCCTGGGACGGCCCGGCCTCCATCGTCTTCACCGACGGCCGCCAGATCGGCGCCACGCTGGACCGCAACGGCCTGCGCCCCTCGCGCTACTGCATCACCGACGACGATCTGGTCATCCTGGCTTCCGAGGCCGGCGTGCTGCCCGTGCCCGATAGCAAGATCGTGCGTAAATGGCGCCTGCAGCCCGGCAAGATGCTGCTGATCGACCTGGAGCAAGGTCGCATGATCGAGGACGAGGAGCTCAAGGCCAACGTCGTCAACACCAAGCCCTACAAGCAGTGGATCGAGAACCTGCGTATCAAGCTCGACGAGGTGGAAATCCCCGCCGACTTCAAGGCGCCGGCGACCAAGGCCGAGCTGTCCCTGCTGGACCGCCAGCAGGCCTTCGGCTTCACCCAGGAAGACATCAAGTTCCTGCTGACTCCCATGGCGGAGAAGGGCGAGGAAGGCATAGGCTCCATGGGCAACGACAGCCCGCTGGCCGTGCTCTCCGACAAGAACAAGCCGCTGTACAACTACTTCCGCCAGATGTTCGCCCAGGTGACGAACCCGCCCATCGACCCGATCCGCGAAGCGATCGTGATGTCGCTGGTGTCGTTCGTGGGCCCCAAGCCCAATCTGCTGGACATCAACCAGGTCAACCCGCCCATGCGCCTGGAGCTGCAGCAGCCCGTGCTGGACTTCGAAGGCATGGCCAAGCTGCGCGATATCGAAAAGCATACGCACGGCAAGTTCAAGAGCGCGACCATCGACATCACCTACCCGCTGTCCTGGGGCAAGCAGGGCGTGGAAGCCAAGCTGGCTTCGCTGTGCGCCCATGCCGTGGACGAGATCAAGGGCGGTGCCAACATCCTGATCATCAGCGATCGCGGCATGAGCGCCACGCAGGTGGCCATCCCCGCGCTGCTGGCGCTGTCGGCCATCCACCAGCATCTGGTGCGTGAAGGCCTGCGCACCACGGCCGGCCTGGTGGTGGAAACCGGCACGGCCCGCGAAGTGCACCACTTCGCCGTGCTGGCCGGCTATGGCGCGGAGGCCGTGCATCCCTATCTGGCGATGGAAACCCTGGTCGACATCTTCGGCCGCGAAGGGGCGCCCATCTCCGCCGACAAGGCCATCTACCACTATGTGAAGGCCATCGGCAAGGGTCTGTCCAAGATCATGTCCAAGATGGGCGTGTCCACCTATATGTCGTACTGCGGCGCCCAGCTCTTCGAGGCCGTGGGCCTGAACAGCGACACCGTGGACAAGTACTTCACGGGCACGGCCAGCCGCGTCGAAGGCATAGGCGTGTTCGAGATCGCCGAGGAGACCATCCGCAACCACGAGGCCGCCTTCAGCGACGATCCCGTGCTGGCCGATATGCTGGATGCCGGCGGCGAATACGCCTGGCGTGCACGCGGCGAAGAGCATATGTGGACGCCCGACGTGATCGCCAAGCTGCAGCACTCCACGCGTGCCAACAACTTCAGCACCTACAAGGAATACGCGCAGCTGATCAACGATCAGAGCAAGCGCCATATGACGCTGCGCGGCCTGTTCGAGTTCAAGTTCGATCCCGCCAAGGCGATTCCCGTGGACCAGGTCGAGTCGGCCAAGGAAATCGTGAAGCGCTTTGCCACGGGTGCCATGTCGCTGGGCTCGATCTCCACCGAAGCCCATGCCACGCTGGCCGTGGCCATGAACCGCATCGGCGGCAAGAGCAACACCGGCGAAGGCGGCGAGGACCCCAAGCGCTATCGCAACGAGCTCAAGGGCATCCCCATCAGCAAGGGCGAAACCCTGGCCTCCATCATCGGCGCCGACAAGGTCGAGTCCGATATCGAGCTGCTGGACGGCGACTCGCTGCGCTCCAAGATCAAGCAGGTCGCGTCCGGTCGTTTCGGCGTGACTGCCGAATACCTGGCTTCCTCGGACCAGATCCAGATCAAGATGGCTCAGGGTGCCAAGCCCGGCGAAGGCGGCCAGCTGCCCGGCGGCAAGGTCTCCGACTACATCGGCGCACTGCGTCACTCGGTGCCGGGTGTGGGCCTGATTTCGCCTCCTCCCCACCACGACATCTACTCGATCGAAGACTTGGCACAGCTGATCCACGATCTGAAGAACGTGGCTCCGCACGCCAGCATCAGCACCAAGCTGGTGTCCGAAGTCGGTGTGGGCACGATTGCCGCGGGCGTGACCAAGTGCAAGAGCGATCACCTGGTGATCGCCGGCCATGACGGCGGTACCGGTGCCTCGCCCTGGTCCTCCATCAAGCATGCGGGCGGCCCCTGGGAAATCGGCCTGGCCGAGACCCAGCAGACCCTGGTGCTCAACCGTCTGCGCGGCCGTGTGCGCGTGCAGGCCGACGGCCAGATGAAGACCGGCCGCGACGTGGTCATCGGTGCCCTGCTGGGGGCCGACGAGTTCGGTTTCGCCACGGCGCCGCTGGTGGTCGAAGGCTGCATCATGATGCGCAAGTGCCACCTCAACACCTGCCCCGTGGGCGTGGCCACGCAAGACCCCGTGCTGCGTGCCAAGTTCACGGGCAAGCCCGAGCATGTGGTGAACTACTTCTTCTTCATCGCCGAAGAAGTGCGCCAGATCATGGCCCAGCTGGGTATCGCCAAGTTCGACGACCTGATCGGTCGCTCCGACCTGCTCGACACCCGCAAGGGCATTGCCCACTGGAAGGCCCAGGGCCTGGATTTCAGCCGTCTGTTCGCCCAGCCCGAAGTGCCGGCCGAAGTGGCGCGCTACCACGTCGAGTCCCAGGACCACCTGCTGGACAAGGCGCTGGACGTCAAGCTTATCGAGCGCTGCCAGCCCGCGATCCAGCATGGCGAACGCGTGCGCATCATGGAAGTGGCGCGCAACGTCAACCGTTCCGTGGGGGCCATGCTCTCGGGTGCCGTGACCAAGGCCCATGCCGAAGGTCTGCCCGACGACACCATCCGCATCCACTTCGAAGGCACGGGCGGCCAGTCCTTCGGCGCCTTCCTGTGCAAGGGCATCACGCTGAACCTGACCGGCGAAGCCAATGACTACACGGGTAAGGGCCTGTCCGGCGGCCGCGTGGTGGTGCATCCCAGCCATGAATTCCGCGGCAACAGCGTGAGCAACACCATCGTCGGCAACACCGTGATGTTCGGCGCCACCAGCGGCGAAGCCTTCTTCTCCGGCGTGGCCGGCGAGCGCTTTGCCGTGCGTCTGTCGGGCGCCACGGCCGTGGTCGAAGGCGTGGGCGACCACGGCTGCGAATACATGACCGGCGGCACCGTGGTCGTGCTGGGCAAGACGGGCCGCAACTTCGCGGCCGGCATGAGCGGCGGCGTGGCCTATGTCTACGACGAAGACGGCAAGTTTGCCGAGCGCTGCAACACCGCTTCGGTGAAGCTGGAGAAGGTGCTGCCGCACGACGAGTTCGTCTCGCGCGTCGATCCCGGCATCTGGCACCGCGGCCAGAGCGACGATCAGCAGCTGCGCAATCTGGTGGAAGCGCACAGCCGCTGGACCGGCTCCAAGCGCGCCCGTGACCTGCTGGACAACTGGGCTGCGGCACGCGCCAAGTTCGTCAAGGTGTTCCCGACCGAGTACCAGCGTGCGCTCGGCGAGATCTATGAACGCAAGCAAAAGGAAAAGCAAGCTGTGAAAGCGCCAGCAGCTCCTCAAAGAGAAGCAGTGGCGGCCAAGTAAACAGGCCTGAAAGCGGTGGCGGCCAGTCCGCCGCCGCACTACCAGCGAACACAGACTTCAAGGAATACAGATCATGGGAAAGACCACCGGCTTTTTGGAATACGAACGCGTCGAGGAAGGCTATGCGCCGGTTGCAGAGCGCCTCAAGCACTACAAGGAATTCGTGATCGGCCTGACGACGGAGCAGGCCAAGGTGCAGGCTGCACGTTGCATGGATTGCGGCACACCGTTTTGCAACAACGGCTGCCCGGTCAACAACATCATTCCGGATTTCAACGACCTCGTGTACCGCGGCGACTGGAAGAACGCGATTGCCACGCTGCACAGCACCAACAACTTCCCCGAGTTCACGGGCCGCATCTGCCCCGCACCCTGCGAAGCGGCCTGCGTGGCCAACATCAACATCGAACCCATAGGCATCAAGTCCATCGAGCACGCCATCATCGACCGCGCCTGGGAAGAGGGCTGGGTCAAGCCCCTGCTGCCCAAGCACCAGACCGGCAAGAAGGTGGCCGTGGTCGGTGCCGGCCCTGCGGGCATGGCGGCGGCCCAGCAACTGGTGCGTGCCGGCCATGACGTGACCCTGTTCGAGAAGAACGACCGCGTCGGCGGCCTGCTGCGCTACGGCATCCCCGACTTCAAGCTGGACAAGGCCCTGATCGACCGCCGCGCCGAGCAGCTCGTGGCCGAAGGCCTGAAGATCCGCACCGGCGTGCTGATCGCCGGCAAGGACGGCCTGGGCAAGGACTCCAAGGTTACCAACTGGGCCAAGGAAACCATCAGCCCCGAACAGCTCAAGGCCGAGTTCGACGCCGTGCTGCTGACCGGCGGCTCCGAGCAGTCGCGCGACCTGCCCGTGCCGGGCCGCGATCTCGAAGGCGTGCACTTTGCCATGGAGTTCCTGCCCCAGCAGAACAAGATCAATGCCGGCGACAAGCTCAAGGGCCAGATCCGTGCCGACGGCAAGCATGTGATCGTCATCGGCGGCGGCGATACGGGCTCCGACTGCGTGGGCACCTCCAACCGCCACGGCGCCAAGAGCGTGACCCAGTTCGAGGTCATGCCCATGCCGCCCGAGCAGGAGAACAAGCCCCTGGTCTGGCCTTACTGGCCGATCAAGCTGCGCACCTCGTCCAGCCATGACGAAGGCGTGGTGCGCGAGTTCGCGATTTCCACCAAGGAGTTCGTGGGCGAAAAGGGCAAGGTCAAGAGCCTGCGCACCGTCGAGGTCAAGCCCCACGATGGCAAGCTGGTGGAAGTGGAGGGGACCGAAAAGGTCTGGCCCGCCGATCTGGTGCTGCTGGCCATGGGTTTTGTGCATCCCGTCGCCACTGTGCTCGAGGCCTTTGGCGTGGACAAGGACGCCCGCGGCAATGCCAAGGCCACGACCGAGTTCACGGGCGGCTATGCGACCAATGTGGAAAAGGTGTTTGCGGCCGGCGACATCCGCCGCGGCCAGTCGTTGGTGGTCTGGGCCATCCGCGAAGGCCGCCAGGCCGCACGCGCGGTGGACGAGTTCCTGATGGGCGCCAGCGAGCTGCCGCGTTGAGTCAAGGCCTCTCCAAGGTTTTTCATAGGCGCCCCAGGGGCGCCTTTTTTATGGCCGAACTGATTGGTGGCTGAGCTGATTTGCAGCTGAACTGATAGCAGTCTGCGCCTGATGAATTAGGGTTTGAGTCTGATTCGACTGTCATCTTCAGAGCAGGCGTGCGCAAACTGCTATCAATAAAGCTTTATCTCAGCCACAGCAGCTGGGGTACGGCATCGGCGCCACACCAGAGCACGGCGTTCTGCTGCCATTGCTCGCCCCAGACCCGGGCCGTGGGGGCGTCCATGCCCCAGATCAGCACACTGGCTTCACCGGGCCACTGGCCTTGCGGGTCCTGGCCCAGGCCTTCGGAAAATGTCCATCCGCCGGTGAGCAGCGCCTGGCGCAGTTGCTGCATGCGCACGGCGTTGTCCGCCTCGGACAGCAACTCGCCCCAGGGATTGCAGGCCGTGAGAAAGCTGGCGCACTCCACCCCATGCGCGGCATAGAGGGTGAGCAGCAGGGGCTGGCGTCTGCCGACCTGCAGCCGCCAGTCGCCAGCCGGTCCGTTCCGGCCCTGCACGCGATATTCTGCGCGGCGGTAGGCCTGCTGCAATGACGCGGGAAGCTGCGTGTTCTGCATGGCCGTCAGACGCCGCGCGCGGCGGCCGAGCTCTGCCAGCGCCAGGCGTCCTCGCACATGCGATCCACATCCAGCTCGGCCTTCCAGCCCAGCAATTGCTCGGCCAGGGAGGGATCGGCCCAGCATTGCGCCACATCGCCAGGGCGGCGCGCCACGATCTGGTAGGGAACGGCTTTGCCGCTGGCGCGCTCGAAGGCGCGCACCATCTCCAGCACCGAGACGGGGCGGCCCGTGCCCAGGTTCACGGTCAGCAACCGGGGGTTCCGACGCAGGTAGCGCAGTGCCGCGAGGTGGCCGCGTGCCAGATCGGTCACGTGGATGTAGTCGCGCACGCCGGTGCCGTCGGGCGTGGGGTAGTCGTCGCCATAGATGCTGAGCCGCTCGCGCAGGCCTACGGCCACCTGGGAGGCATAGGGCATGAGGTTGTTGGGAATGTCGCGCGGATCCTCGCCGATCAGCCCGCTGGCATGGGCCCCCACGGGGTTGAAGTAGCGCAGCCGGGCCAGGCGCCACAGGCCGGGCTCGGAGTGGGCCAGGTCGGCCAGCATTTCCTCCATCCACAGCTTGCTGCGGCCATAGGGGTTGGTGGCAGAGAGCGGGAAGTCCTCGCGTATGGGCAGGCTGGCCGGATCGCCATAGACGGTGGCCGAGGAGGAGAACACCAGGCTGCGCACCTCGGCCTTCTGCATGGCCTGCAGCAGCGCCACCGTGCCGCCCACATTGTTCTCGTAATAGCGCAGCGGCTGGGACACCGATTCCCCCACGGCCTTGAGCGCTGCGAAGTGGATCACCTCCTTGATCGGGTACTCGGCGAATACCCGCTCGAGTGCTGCGCGGTCGCGCACATCGCCCTCCACATGCAGCGGGCGCTGGCCCGTGATGCGGGCCATGCGCTCCAGCACATCGGGGCTGCTGTTGCTGAAATTGTCGTAGATCAGATACGGCTCGCCGGCCGCAGACAGTTCCACGCAGGTATGCGAGCCGATAAAGCCGGCGCCGCCTGTAATCAGAATCATGGGGACCTCTTGCTGGTGGTTTTACCTGGGTGATAGCGCCATCACTTGGCGAATTCAAAATACATCCAACCCCGGACCTGCAATAAGTCGCAAGCGCGGCCGTGCAGATGGCGCTGCAGCGACTCGAGGTGGTTTGCCGACACCAAGCGCGCATTTTGCCTCTGGCAAGTTGGGCTGTTGCGGCTGTCGGCAAGCTCGGGCCGCATCTGCGGCGCAGGGCAAAGCGGCGGCCCGTGCAGGGCCTGGCCACGGCGGACTTCTTTGTAGGCCTTTGCTTACATCTTTCGACTTAGGCATTTTTCAGGTTTTTTAGTGGGTATTTGGCAACGTATTTACGCAAAATACGGCGAGTAAATCTATACGTTATAAAGTTTTTAACAATTCAAATTCGATCATTAATTTATGATAACTATCAATTAACGTGTAAACCATAGTTTCAAGGGTCTGGTCGTGAATGCTTTTCTGCGAAGTTGCGTGTTCTGCTGCGCCTTGCTGTATGGCTGGTGCAGCCAGGCTGCGGAGCCGGCAGTTGCCGTCTACTACGGGGCCAAGGCTTCGCTGAGCGAACTCAGTCTTTACGACATCGCCGTCGTCGAGCCCGACCATGGCTACGACCCGCGGCGTTTTCGCGCGCAGGCGCCCGGCAGCGAGCTCTATGCCTATGCCTCGGTGGCCGAAGTGCTGCCGGAGCGGGCCTATTTCAAGAAGCTGCCGGCCGAATGGAAGATGGCGCGTAACGGAGCCTGGCGTTCCATCGTGATCGACCAGACCCCCGCTCAGTGGCCGGAGTTCTTTGCCCAGCAGGTCATCGCTCCGCTCTGGGACAAGGGCTTCAGAGGTTTTTTCCTGGACACGCTGGATTCCTACCGCCTGGCCGAGCACTTCGACGAGGCGGCGCAGCAGGACGGCCTGGTCCGCGTCATCGAGACCTTGCATAGCCGCTTTCCCGGCATCAAGCTGATCCTGAACCGTGGCTTCGAGATCGTGCCGCGGGTGCGCGACAAGATACAGATGGTGGCGGCGGAGTCGTTGTATCGAGGCTGGGACGCCAATCTCAAGCGCTATGTGGAAATTCCGGCCAAGGACCGCGAATGGCTGCTGCAGCAGCTGCAGACCATACGCGAGCGCGACAAGCTGCCGGTGCTGGCCATCGACTACGTGGCCCCGCATGACCGTGACACCACGCGTGCAACCGCACAGCGCATTGCGCAGCTGGGCATCATTGCCTGGGTGAGCGATGCCGGCCTGCAGACCCTGGGCGTGGGTCGGGTCGAGGCCGTGGCGCGCCGGATTCTGGTGCTCTACAACGGCGCGGACGATCCTGCGCTCGATTACGCATCGGCCCATCGTTTCCTCGAGATGCCCATCAACTACATGGGCTATATGGTCGACTATGCCGATGTGCGCTCGGCACTGCCCACCGACGTGGGGCGGGATCGCTACGCGGGTGTGGTGAGCTGGTTTGGCGGCGCCATTCCCGACACGCGCTTCAAGGATGTGCGCAGCTGGATGGTGCGCCAGGTCCAGCAGGGCATGCCGCTGCTGATGATGGAGGCGCCCGGCGTGTCCCTGGACCGCACGCTCGCGACCACGCTGGGCGTGCGCGGCATGGAAACCGTGCCGGCCTTTCCGCTGAAGAAGGCCGAGCAGGCGGCTCCCATGGGGTTCGAGACCGAGCCCGGACTGCCGGCCCATGACTATTCGGGCTGGCTGCTGACGTCGCAGCTGCAGCAGCAAAGCCGGCAACTGCTTTCCTTTGACGATGCCAGGGGCCGGCGCTTCGTCTCCGCGGCCATCACCCCCTGGGGCGGCTTTGTGATGACGCCCTATGTGTTGACGGACGTGCCGGGCACGGAGCAGTCGCGCTGGGTGGTCGATCCTTTCGCCCTGCTCAAGCAGGCATTGCGGCTCAGCGACATTCCGGTCCCCGACGTGACCACCGAGAACGGCCGCCGCCTGCTGCTGGCCCATGTGGATGGAGACGGTTTCCCGTCCAAGGCCGAAGCGCCCGGCGCCCCCTTCGCCGGCGAGATGCTGCGCCGCGAGATCCTTGAGCGCTACCGCATCCCGCACACGGTGTCCGTGATCGAGGCCGAGGTCTCGCCCAAGGGCCTGTACCCGCAGTGGTCCGATCAGCTCGAGGGCATTGCCAAGCGCATCTTCGCCATGCCGTATGTGGAGATCGCCAGCCACTCCTATTCGCATCCCTACCTCTGGGACCGCTCCGTAAGCCATGGCTTGTTTGCCGAAAGCAAGGAGGCCAGCCTGAACCTCAACATTCCCGGCTATGAAATGGATCTGCGCCGCGAGATCGTGGGCTCGGTCGACTACATCAGCCAGCGCCTGGCTCCCGCGGGCAAGCCGGTCAAGGTGTTTCTGTGGACCGGCGATACGGCGCCCGGCGCCGATGCGCTGGCCATCTCCGATGCCGCGGGCCTGCTGAACATGAATGGCGGAGATACCTCGATCACGCGCAGCAATCCGTCCATCACCGAGGTCAAGAGCTGGGGCATACACAAGGGCGGGCATCTGCAGATCTATGCGCCCGTCACCAACGAGAACATCTATACCAATCTGTGGCACGGTCCGTTCTACGGCTTCGAGCGCGTCATCGAAACCTTCGAGATGACCGATGCGCCGCGACGCCTCAAGGCCGTGGACATCTATTACCACTCCTACTCGGCCAGCAAGCAGGCCAGCCTCAAGGCCTTGCACAAGGCCTATCAATGGGCGCTGAGCCACAAGCTGCACCCGATCTACGGCTCGGAATACATACGCAAGGTCGAGGATTTCTACGAGTTCGCCATCGGCCGGGACGGCGAGGGCTGGCGACTGCGCGGTCCCGGGCAGCTGCGCACGCTGCGCCTGCCGCCGGGTCTGGGCACGCCTGTCGTGGCCGAAAGCACGGGCGTTGCCGGCTATGTGCCGGGAGTGGACGGCAGCTATCTGCACCTGGCCAGCGGCGCGGCCCGGATGGTGGCGCGCGCAGAGGCCGTGCCAGCCGCATCTATTCCCTATCTGGTGGATGCCAACGCCCGTCTCAAGGACTGGCAGACCCAGGCCGACGGCAGCCTGCGCTTCACGCTGGAAGGCCATGTGCCGCTGGAGCTGCGCATGTATCTGCCTCCCGGCTGCTCGCTGAGCTCAGCCACTGCCAGCTCCTCCATCAGCGCGGTTTCCGCTGCGGACCGCTCTGCCATCCGTTCCTTCAGAAGTGCTAACCACAGTGCCCAACTCCAAGCGCAATGCCGTGCGCTCTGAGCGCCCGACCACGGTTCCTCCCTGGCTGATCGCACTGCTGGCAGTGCTGATCGGCGGAGCCTTGTGGATGCTGTTCCCCAAGCAGGCGCTGGAGCGCCGGCTCGCCGATACGGCGGACGACTCCGAGCTGTCGCTCAACTATCTGAGCAATCTGCTCAAGAGCGACCCGGGCAACGAACGCCTGCAGGGCTTGCTCAAAGCCAAGCAGCAGCGGCTGGAAGCCATGCGACAGACCGCGGAGGAGGCGCGCAAGCAGGCCTTGCCCAGCGCCGCGGCCCAGGCCTGGGATCGTTGGCAGACGCTGTATCAGCGCTATCTGGAGGCCAAACAGCAGGGCCATGGATCAGCCGGCCAGGCCAAGCAGCTGGCGCCCGCAGCGATCCAGGCGCTCAAGGCCGTGCCGCGCAACGAACTGAGCCAGGAGCAATCCCTTTATCTGGCCTCTTCGGCGCTGGTGCTGAACGATGAGCCGCAGGCCCTCGAAATCTACGAGGAGCTGGTCCGCAAACAGGTTTCTCCCGCCCGGAAGGCGCGGGTGTACGAGGCCGCGGCACGCCAGACGCTGGGGCTGTCCATGTACCAGCAGTCCTCCCGGTTGTGGCGCGAGGCCAGCGCCGCGGCGCAGGAGGTGCAGCAATCGCGCGACTATATGTGGCAGGCTTTGCAGGTGCTGCAGGCCGGCAACCGCAGCAAGGATGCGCTGGCTCTGGCGCGCGAGCAGCAGGAGCTGCTGGGCGGCGATCCCGAGACGCTGCGCCGGCTGATCGGCCTGGCGCGCGCGGCCGGCGATACGGCCGAGGCCGAGCGCTATGCCAAGCAGCTGCTCAAGCTGTCGCTGCTGCAGCAATGGCAGGCCACGGCCGTGGCCGATATGGGCAGTGGGGCCGACGATGGCGCCTGGGCGCTGCGCCCCGTGCTCTGGAATGCGCCGGGCTGGACGCTGGTGCACACGGCCGCCCCGGCCAAGAGCCAGGCGCCCGGACTGCCGTTCGACGACAAGACTTATGAGCTGGGCTACCAGGTATTCCTCGAGAACCGCAATCTCGAGGATGCCTGGCGCGTGGCCGCGGCCGCCGTGCACCAGGCCCCGGGCAATATGGTGTGGCGCGAGCGTCTGGCCCAGGTGGCCGAGTGGAGCGGGCGCCAGCAGATGGCCCTCGACAACTGGCTGGCCATTGCCCAGGCCACGCAGCGCGAGGCCGCCTGGCAGTCCGTGATGCGGCTGGCGCCTGGCCTGTTCGACGACCGCGCGTTGGTGGCAGGCATCAAGCATGAGCTGGGCCGTCGCCCCGGCGATGCGGCGCTGCAGCTGGCGCTGGTGCAGGCCTACGAGCGCCAGGCCGAACCGCAGCCGGCGATCGACTATTTGCAAGCCCATGGGAGCACGCCGCAGGCGCAGATTCTGCTGGCGCAGCTGGCCGAGCGCGCAGGCCAGCCCGCGGTGGCGCTCAAGGCCTGGAAACGTCTGCTCAGCGATCCGGCGCAGCGCGCTCCGGCCAATGTCATGCCGGCAGCGGTGCTGGCATTTCTGCAAGGTGAGCGGGAGCTTGGCCTGGGCTGGCTGGACGATGCCCAGGCGCGGGTGCCGGCCGGTATGGGGGGCGAAGCCGAGGCCGAATACTGGCGCCTGCTGGGCGACATGGCGCAGAAACAGCAGCATGAAGCCCTGGCACTGGGGGCCTTCAGGCGTTTGCTGGAGATGCCGGATGCCACGGGGCGCGATTTCGACGAGGTCATCAACCTGCTGATGCGCAGCAATCGCGGCGAGGCGGCTCAGGTGTCGCTGCGCGCCTGGCAGCAGTTCCACGATCCGCGCCACCTGTCCCAGGCGCTCTATATGCTGGAAGACCTGGGCGAGTGGAGCCATGCGGGTCGGCAGATCGATCCGGCCCTGGCCGATCCCAAGACGGCAGGTTTGCTGCTGCAGCAGCCGGCCTTTCTACATGCTGCAGCGCTTTACTACCAGCATGTGGGCCAGGGGAAGAAAGCCCTGGAGCTGCTGCAAAAAGGCCTGGCTCTGGACAGCGGCTCGACCCTGATGCGCCAGTCGCTGCTGTGGCTGCTGATAGACACGCAAAATGCCGCGTTGCTCGCACCCTTGCTGGCCCAGGCCGAGCCGACCTGGGCCCAGGACCCGGAGATGCACGATGCGCTGGCGGCCGCCTATATGGCGCTGTCCCGCCCGGCCGTGGCCCTGCAGCGCTATTTGCGTCCCCATCTGCAGGAGAACGGTGACGATTTCCTGTGGATGATGAGCTATGCCGATGCGCTGGAGCAGAACCAGCAGGTCGATCTGGCCTGGCGGCTGCGGCGCGAGCTGTGGCTCAAGCAAGCCCGCCAGACGCTGGATGCAGGGGCAGGCAGCGCCCGAGGCGGCAAGCTGCGTCGCTGGCTGAGTCCCGAGGACCTGGACGCGGTGCAGCGCCAGGCCCGCAACCGGCTGATGCTTTCGCAAGCGCATGGCGATGACGAGCTGGCCCTGCTGCGCGAGCTCATGCGCATGGATCACGAGGCGGGCCGCGAGCTCTCTGCGGCGGCCGTGGAGCTGGCCATTGCCTGGCTGCAGGACAAGGGCGAGTACTCGACCGAGCGGGGCTATCTGTGGCAGCAGTACGCGCTCGGCCGCAGCAAGCGCGCGAATCGGCCGCTGTGGGCCGAAATCACCGTGGCCCTGGCCGAAAAGGATCATGCCCAGGTCGGCCAGCTGCTGGAGCAATACGATGCCAGCCTGTCACGCTACGACCGCATCAATGCCGCAGCCCTGACGGGCGACGGCCGGCTGGCGCAGTCGGCGGCCTTCGAGACGCAGCACGACCAGCCCGACGACGACAGCCTGCATCTCGCTCTCACCGAGCAGCTGCTGGCCTTCAGCGACCATGCAGGCCTGCAGCTGCACAGCCGGCGGCTGGACGGCATAGACGAGAGGGCGCAGCGCCTGAGCTGGCATCTGGCGCTGAACCCGCGCTGGGCTCTGGACATCGATGCCGATCACACGCGCCGCAGCTTGAACGGCCGCGGTTTCGTGGCGGCTCCCTCGTCCGAGCATGGCGTGGGCCTGCGCCTGACGCGCAAGACTCAGGGGTCGAGCAGCGAGTTCATGCTGGGGCAGCGCCAGAGCCTGGACAGCTATATGCCCATGCAGATCTCGCACACCCAGACCCTGGACAGCCGCCTGAGCCTGCAGGCCTCGCTGGGCCGTAATCTGCCGACGCAGGAAACGCTGCCCATGCGCATGGGCGGGATGAAGGATCGCGCGGCCCTGGGGGCGACCTATAGGCTGTCGCGGCTGGACGAGCTCAGCCTGGAGTACGCCCATGAGCGCTTCCACGTGCAGACCGGTGCGCGCGTGGGCCTGGGCAACCAGACCACGCTGCAATACACCCATAGCTATCGCAGCGAAGCGCCCATGCTCCAGTTCGGTGCCTTCACCTCCTGGCACCGCTACAGCCGCAACAACCCCGAGGGGCTGAACGGCCGGGATGCCGCGGTGCTGCGCTATCTGCCGCCGGGCAATGACGCCGGCATCGACTATCTGCTGCCCGGCAATTTCCGTTTCTCGGGGGTGCAGGTCTCGACCAATATGCCTTATGCGCAGGAGTACTCGCGCGCGCTGCGGCCGTTCGCCAGCCTGGCGCTGACCCACCACAGCATCAACGGCGCGGGTTACGACCTGAGCTTTGGTCTGGCCACCAGTGTGCTGGGGGCGGATCACCTGCTGCTGGGCCTGAATTTCTCCAAATCGGGGGTTAACACCACCGGCACCACCCGTGAGTTGCAACTCGCCTACCGCCTCCATTACTGATGACTTCAAGGAGCACTCCCATGACTCACCGCATTTTTTCCGCCTCCCGCATCCGCCTGCTCGCGGGCGCAGCCCTGCTGGCGCTGCTCGCAGCATGTTCCACGCTGGACCAGGGCCAGTCCCCGGCCCTGGAGAAGAACGCCAGCTGGGCGGTGCTGCCGTTCGAGAACCACACGGAAACGCCCATGGCCGGCAGCCGGGCCGAAAGCATTGCCACGGCCTTGTTGAGCAGCCGCGGCATAGGTTCCGTCAAGCGCTATACGGGCGAGGCCCAGCAGGAGACGCTCTTCGACGGCCGCGACGCCAAGCGTCGCGAAGATGCGCTGGCCTGGGCACGAAGCGAGGGCGTGCGCTATGCCTTGCTGGGGGCGGTCGACGAATGGCGCTACAAGGTCGGCGTGGACGGCGAACCTGCCGTCGGCGTGGCGCTGGAAATCGTCGATGTGGACAGCGGCGCGACCGTCTGGAGCGGTGCCGGCGGCCAAAGCGGATGGAGCCGCGAGGCCCTGTCGGCCGTCGGGCAGAAGCTGATTCGCAAACTGCTGGGCACGGGTCTGGCCGGCACCCGATAAGCACTGAACAGGATTTCCAGCCATGCAAGATCACGCCACGACCCCCACAGCCATGCCGGACTCCGTGCGCCGTACAGGCATCGCCGCGGAATTCAGAAGCTCGCCCCTGGGACTGCTTGTGCAAACCAGCGAGCGCCCCGGGGTAGTGGTGGCCGAGACCTTGCTGCTGCCCCTGCTGGCATTGCTGATAGGCCATGTTTTCAGCCGCAGCGATCCGCTGTGGGTGTATGCCGAGTTTCCCTGGTCCTGGCTGGCGCCCATGATCGTGGCCCTGCGCTACGGGCCTGTCGCGGGCCTGTCGGCGGCCGGCGTGCTGCTGCTGGGCTGGCTGGGATTCAACCGCGAGGACCTGAGCGGCTTTCCCCAGCAGTACTTTCTGGGCGGCTTGATGGTCGTGATGATCGTGGGCGAGATTTCCAGTCTGTGGCGGGCCCGCATCCGGCGGGCGCGCACCGCGCAGTACTACATGGACCAGCGCACCGAACAGCTCATACGCCAGCACTATCTGCTGCGCCTGTCGCATGACCAGCTGGAGCAGGAATTGATCGGTCGCCCGGTGTCGATGCGCGATGCGATCAGCGTGCTCAGCGGGCTCAGCGGCGCGCCCGGCGATGCGCAAAGCCTGCTCAATATGCTGGCGCAGTTCTGCCAGATCAGCGTGGCCAGCCTGGTAGCGGTGCGCGACGACCTGCTCGAGCCCCAGCCGATTGCGCAGCTGGGCGGTGCCCACGAGATCAGGCCCCAGGATCCGTTGCTGCGCCAGGCGCTGGAAGCCCGTGTGCTGACCCATGTCTCCCAGGGCCTGAGGGATGCGCAGCAGAGCCGCTACCTGGTGGTGGCGCCGATGCTGGATCTGGGTGGCGAGATCTATGGCCTGCTGCTGGTGGAGGAAATGCCGTTCTTCGCGCTGCAGGAGGAAACGCTGCAGACCATCAATCTGCTGCTGGGCTATTACACGGACAGCGTGGCGGCCAATCGCCTGGCCCAGCCGCTGCTGCAGGCCTATCCCCAGTGCCCGCGGCCGTTCGCGTCCGAGCTGCAGCGCATGGAGCATGTGAACCGCAGCGCCCGCCTGAGCAGCGTGGTCGTGGTGCTCGAGCTTTCGCCGCAGGCGGTGCAGAAGCGGATGGCTCAGCAACTGATGCGTCTGGAGCGCATGCTGGACCGCTCCTGGCTGATCGAAGGCCGGAGCAGGCAGTGGCTGGCCATCCTCATGCCGCTCGGGACCAGCGCCACGGCCGAGGGGTATCTGAACCGCATCGAGGACTGGCTGGGCCAGCGCGGCATGGATTCTCTGGGGGCGGCCGGCATTTTTCCGCACACCGTCTTGTTGGATCGCTGCTCGGCCCTGAGCGTGCTGGAGCAGCTCGACAGGATGACCCATGATTAATGTCAAGCTGGCACTGTCCGCTCTGCTGGCGGAGATCGCCTCCTGGAGCAGTCTGTGGCTGCTGCACAATCACTCGGATGCGGCGCTGCTCAGCTACCTGGCCGCGCATGCGCTGGCCAGCGTGCTGCTGGCGCTGTGCCTGTCCCCGTTCCTGATGGCCGCGGCCAGTTCCCGGCAGCAGCGCCTGCCGCTGACTGCGCTGATGGCCCTGCTTTCCTATGCCGTGCCGGTGGTCGGCTTTGTCGGCTCGGTGATTGCCACGGTTGTGCTGCACCGGCGGCGCGGTTCCGCGGCCCGCAAGAAATTCTCTTCGCTGCCGCTGCCGGAGTTCGATCCACACCAGCAGGCGAGCGGCGGGCGGCGGCAGGTGGGCCTGCAGTCCTTTCTGGCCAATCAGGCGGTCCCCGTGCCTTTGCGCATGCGCTCCCTGGCGGCCCTGGGTCATGTGCCCGGGCGTATTGCCTCGCCCATGCTGCGCATGGCGCTGAGCGACTCCAGCGATGATTTGCGATTGCTGGCCTACAGCATGCTGGATGCCCAGGAGCGCCAGCTCAGCCAGTCCATTCACCAGGAGCTGCAGGCGCTGGAACGCGCGCGGGCGCTCGAGGGGAATGAAGCCGGCCCCCGCGGTCTGCAGGCCGCCTGGGCGCTTTCCGATCTCTACTGGGAGCTGATTTACCAGGGCTCGGCCCAGGGCGATGTGCGCGACCACGCCATCAAGCAGTCGCTGCACTACTGCAACCAGGTGCTGACCCAGCGCCCGGATTCCGCGCTGCTGCTGCTGCGCAAAGGGCGCTTGCTGCATCTGCTGGCCGACGGCGACGGCGCTCAGTCTTGCTATCGGCAGGCGCTGGATCTGGGCCTGCCGGCGGCGCGCGTCATTCCCTATCAGGCCGAACTGCTGTTCGAGCAGCGTGAGTTCGCCAAGGTGCAGGAGCTGATGCGCAGGCTCGAGGACCAGCAGGTCCTGCCCCGCCTGCGTCCCTGCATCCAGTACTGGAGTGCCCCATGAGTTCTCTTCCCAAGGCCGCGCGGGCCGATATCGCCTTGCTGCTCGAGGGCACTTTCCCCTATGTCAGCGGCGGTGTGTCGAGCTGGGTCAACCAGATCCTCAAAGCCTACCCGCAGCATACTTTTGCCATCGTCTTCATCGGCAGCCGGCGCGAGGACTACGGCGATTTCCGCTACGAGCTGCCGCCCAATGTGGTGCATTTCGAAGAGCATTTCCTCTATGGCCACAAGGCGGGCAGATCGCGGCCCGCGCCGCGCCGGGGCCAGCCCGAAGCCATGTCCAAGCTGCGGCAATTGCTGCAGGCGCTCGAGCGGCAGGATGGCAGTCCCGCCGGCAGGGCGGAGGTGCTGGCCACCATGCGCGCCGTCGCCATGGAGCTGCTGCCGGGCGGGCAGTTGCCGCAGGAGGATTTTCTGCACAGCGAATATGTGTGGGAGCTGATACAGGACAGCTACCGGCGCCACTGCACCGACCCGTCCTTCGTCGATTTCTTCTGGACGGTGCGCATCATGCTGCAGCCGCTGTGGCTGCTGGCACGCATCGCCCGGGAGCTGATCCCGGTGCGTGTGCTGCACACGGTCTCCACGGGCTATGCGGGCTTTCTGGGCGGCATGCTGCACCATCTGCGCGGACTGCCGCTGGTGCTGTCCGAACACGGCATCTATACCAAGGAGCGGCAGATCGATCTGCTCCAGAGCCGGTGGATACGCGACAACCGCAACGTCTTCCAGCGCGATCCCATGGAGGTCTCCTTTTTCCGGCAGATGTGGATCCAGTTCTTCGAGCTGATGGGGCGTTTTTGCTACGAGGCCGCCGATCCCATCATCGCGCTGTTCGAGGCCAACCGCCTGCGTCAGGTGACCGACGGCGCTCTGCCGGCGCGCACCGGCAATATCCCCAACGGCATCAGCGTGGAGCGCTTCGCGCCGCTGCGCGCCCTGCGTCCGGCCGTGACGCCGCCCGTGCTGTGCCTCATAGGCCGCGTGGTACCGATCAAGGACATCAAGACCTTCATCCGTGCCATGCGCCGCGTGGTCAACCATCTGCCCGAAGCCCAGGCCTTGATTGCCGGCCCCACGGCCGAGGACCCGGTCTATGTCCAGGAGTGCCGCAACCTCGTGGACAGCCTGGGTCTGCAGGCCCAGGTGCACTTTCTGGGCATGCAGAAGATCGACGAGCTGCTGCCGCGCGTCGGCCTGGTGGTGCTCTCGTCCATCAGCGAGGCCCTGCCACTGGTGGTGCTGGAGGCGCAGGCCGCAGGCGTGCCCGTGGTCAGCACCGACGTAGGGTCCTGCCGCCAGCTCATCGAGGGGCTGGAGCCCGAGGACCGGGCGCTGGGCACCTGCGGCCGCGTCGTCGGCATCGCCGACCCTGCGGCCCTGGCCGATGCGGCCCTGGAACTGCTGAAATCGCCCGAGGCCTGGCAGGCCGCGAGCGCCGCGGGGATTGCACGCGTGGAGCGCTATTACTCCGATCACCTGCTGTTCGACCGCTACCGCCAGGTCTATGACCGGGCCCTGCAACATTCCGAGGAACATCACTGATGGCCGGCATTGGCTTTGAACTGCGCCACCTGCTGCGCAAAAACACGCTGACCAGCATGCTCCAGGCCTATGCCTATGCGGGCGTGATCGGCTCGGGTCCCTGGGTGTTCTCCATCATCGGCATTTTGCTGGTCGGGGTGTTCAGCCTCAGCGTCGTGGCTCCGCCGCTGCTGGTGACCCAGTTCCAGACCTCGGTGACCTATCTGGTGGCCTGCAGCCTGATACTGACCGGCGCGGCGCAGCTGATGTTCACGCGCTTTATTTCGGATCGGCTGTTTCTCAAGCAGGATGAAACCGTATTGCCCAATCTGCACGGGCTGCTGCTGCTGATCGTGGCCGCCGCCAGCTTCATGGGTACGCTGGCCCTGTTTCTGGTGCTGCCGGGCCAGAGCCTGTTGTACCGGATGCTGATGCTGGCCGGCTTCACGCTGATGTGCGTGGTCTGGATGCTGACCGTTCTGCTGTCCGGCCTCAAGCATTACAAGGCCATCACCGCGCTGTTCGGGGTCAGCTATGCGCTCATCGTCCTGCTGTCGCTGCCTCTGCGCCGCTGGGGGCTGGAAGGACTGTTGAGCAGCTTTGTGTTCGGCAATATCGTGCTGGTAGCAGGCATGTGGGGCATCGTGCTGCGCGCCTTCCCGATCAGAAGGCGCTGGATCGCCTTCGATTTCATGCAGCGCTCGCTGATCTTTCCGGTGCTGATCGCCGTCGGCCTGCTCTACAACCTGGGCATCTGGGTCGACAAGTTCATGTTCTGGTACTTCCCGCCGACCTCGCAGCAGATCATCGGCGGACTCAGGGCTTCGCTGATCTACGACCTGCCGGTCTTCCTGTCCTATCTGTCCATCATTCCGGGCATGGCGGTGTTCCTGGTGCGCATAGAGACCGATTTCGTCGAGTACTACGACAAGTTCTTCGATGCGGTGCGCGGCGGCGGCTCCCTGAACTACATACAGTCCATGCGCAACGAGATGGCGTATGCGATACAGGCCGGCCTGGGCGAGATCGCCAAGGTGCAGACCCTGGCGGTTCTCGTGACCTTTGTCACCGGTCCGGCCGTGCTGCAGCTGCTGGGCATATCGCAGCTATACCTGCCGCTGCTGCATGTGCAGGTGGTCGGCGCCGGCCTGCAGGTGGGCGTGATGGCCGTGCTCAATGTGTTCTTCTATCTCGACGAGCGGCGCATCGTGCTCCTGCTCTGTGCGCTGATGGTGGTGCTGAACATCGTCTTTACCGGTGTTTCCCTGGCGCTGGGGGCGGCCTTCTACGGCTATGGCTTCTGTCTGGCGATGCTGGCAACCCTGTGTACGGGGCTGTTCTTGCTGACGCGCGAGCTGGATCGGCTGGAATACAAGACCTTCATGCTGCAGTAGCCACGCCAGGCCCGGCCGGAATGGCTTGCTTCAGCACGGCCCATGCTCCGAACAAGTTCATGGTTTTGCATACAGCTTGGTGACGCCAGTGGCTGTCTGCGCGACAATAGAGGATTCGGCACTGGCAGCCGCCCCGTTCCATGGGGTCTACGTCTGCCGGGCAAGACGGGTTTCCCGTCCCGGCCGCCCGCTTTTTCCACTTCAAATTCTGACGCCATGAAAAAACGTACCCTGCTGGCCACGGTGGCCCTGACTGCAATTTTGGCTGCCTGCGGCAAGAACGAGCCCGCATCCAGCACGGCTGCAGCGTCTGCACCGGCTCCCGCCCCGGCAGCCGCCACCAAGCTGGTGGTGGGTCTGGACGACAACTTCCCGCCCATGGGTTTCCGTGACGAGAAGAACGAACTGATCGGCTTCGACATCGACATGGCCCGCGAGGCCGCCAAGCGCGCCAATATCGAAGTGGAATTCAAGCCCATCGACTGGAATGCCAAGGAAGCCGAGCTGCTGGGCAAGCGCGTGGACGCTCTGTGGAACGGCCTGACCATTCTGGAAGAGCGTAAGGAAAAGATTCTGTTCTCCGATCCCTATATGGTGAACAAGCAGATCATCATCGTGAAGGCCGGCTCTCCCATCAAGGGCAAGGCCGACATGGTGGGCAAGGTCGTGGGCGCCCAGGAAGGCTCCAGCGCCGTGACCGCCCTGACCAAGGACAAGGAACTGTCCTCGAAGTTCAAGGAAACCAAGCTCTATGGTGACAACATCGCGGCCCTGATGGATCTGGAGGCCGGCCGCCTGGATGTGGTGGTGGTGGACGAAGTCGTGGGCCGCTACTACGTCAACAAGAAGCCCGAGAACTATGTGGTGCTGGCCGATGACTTCGGCACCGAGGACTATGGCGTGGGCTTCCGCAAGGACGATGAAGCCACGCGCAACAAGATCAACGATGTGCTGACCGCCATGAAGAAGGACGGCAAGGCTGCCGAGATCGCTCAGAAGTGGTTCGGCGCCGACGTGATCAAGCACTGAGCTTTTTGAGCTGGTGCAGCACCGGCAATGCCATGCATTGCCGGTTTTTTTTGCTTTGCAACGAAAATGCGTGCGGGCAGCCACTTTGTTTCTGCCGCGCGCCCGTGCCTGTGGCGGGCTTTGAAAGCCGAGGCGCCACACCGAAGGCCATCCGATGGAATATGTAATCTCGCTCTTGGGGCCCATGATGGGCGGGGCCCTGGTCACCCTCAAGCTGTTCGTCATCACGCTGGCGCTCTCCATTCCCCTGGGACTGGCGCTGGCGCTTATGCGCATCTCGCGCATCAAGCCGCTGAGTTCGGCCGTGGGTGCCTATATCTGGCTGATGCGCGGCACGCCGCTGATGCTGCAGCTGCTGTTTGTCTACTACGCCTTGCCGTTCGTGCCGGTGATCGGCGTGCGCCTGCCGGACTTCCCGGCCGCCGTGGTGGCCTTCGCGCTCAATTACGCGGCCTATTTCGCCGAGATCTTCCGCGCCGGCATCAAGTCCATAGACCGCGGCCAGTACGAGGGCGCCAAGGTGCTGGGCATGAGCTATGCCCAGACCATGCGCCGCATCGTCCTGCCCCAGATGTGGGCCCGGATTCTGCCGCCGGTGAGCAACGAGACCATCACCCTGGTCAAGGACACTTCGCTGATCTACGTGCTGGCTCTGAACGATCTGCTGCGCGTGGCGCGCGGCGTGGTTCAGCGTGACTTCACCTTCACCCCGTTCATCGTGGCCGGTGGCTTCTATCTGCTGATGACGCTGCTGCTGACCTGGGTCTTCCAATCTCTCGAAAAACGCCATGCCAAATACGAAGCCTGATTCCGTGCCGACTTCCGCCGAGGTCATGATTTCCGCACAAGGCATTCACAAGAGCTTCGGCCATGTTTCGGTGCTGCGCGGCGTCTCGCTCGAGCTCGCGCGCGGCGAGGTGGTGGCCATCATCGGTCCCTCGGGTTCGGGCAAGAGCACGTTTCTGCGCTGCCTCAATCACCTCGAAACCATTGACCGCGGCAACATCACCATCGAGGGCGAGGTGCTGGCCAGCTCCGAAGGCGAGGCCAAGGCCCAGTATGTGGGCGATGCGGAAATCCGCAAGATCGGCCGCAAGATGGGCATGGTGTTCCAGTCCTTCAATCTGTTTCCGCATCTGACGGTGCTGGAAAACATCATTGAGGCCCCGGTCATCGTCAAGGGGCTGAAGCGCGAAGCCATCATCCCCAAGGCCGAGGCCCTGCTGGCCAAGGTCGGCCTGGCCGCCAAGCGTGATGCCTATCCCAACCATCTCTCGGGCGGGCAGAAGCAGCGCGTGGCCATTGCGCGGGCCCTGGCCATGGAGCCCGACATCCTGCTGTTCGACGAGCCGACCTCGGCGCTGGACCCCGAACTCACCGGCGAGGTGCTGCGCACCATGCGGGAGCTGGCCGAGGAACATATGACCATGCTGGTCGTGACCCATGAAATGGGCTTTGCGCGTGAAGTGGCCAACCGGGTGGTCTTCATGGACGGCGGCCATATCGTGGAGCAGGGGCCTGCCGAGTCGTTTTTTGCGGCGCCGCAACAGGAACGGACCAAGGCATTCTTGCAGAATATGTTGTAGCCAAGCGCTGCATTCTGTCTGGTGCGACGCCCTCGAAATCCCGTCAAAGCCCGCCATCGGAGCGGGCTTTGCGCTCCTGAATCGAGATTGCGGGAATTGCGTACAATGTTACATTTTGAAGAAACATTCATGAATGTATGTTTCTTTTCGGGCTAGCCCCGGCAATTCGGCCGACGACTCGGCACAATACGCGCTCGATCCTCAATCCGTCTCGTCCTCAATCGCATGTCTTCCAACGCTTCCTTTGTGGAGTTGCGCAACGTCACCTTCGGCTATGGTGACCGTGTCATCTTGCATGACCTCTCGCTGCAGGTGCCGCGCGGCAAGGTCACGGCGCTCATGGGAGCCTCGGGTGGTGGCAAGACCACGGTGCTGCGCCTGATCGGCGGCCAGAACCGCGCCCAGAAGGGCGAGGTGCTGTTCGACGGCCAGGACGTCACCCATCTGGATGCGCAGCAGCTGTATGCGGCCCGTCGGCGCATGGGCATGCTGTTCCAGTTCGGCGCCCTGTTCACCGACATGAATGTGTTCGACAACGTGGCTTTTCCGCTGCGCGAGCACACCGATCTTCCCGAAGAGCTGATCCGCGACATCGTGCTCATGAAGCTGCATGCCGTGGGCCTGCGCGGTGCGCGCCAGCTCATGCCGGCCGAGGTCTCGGGAGGCATGGCACGGCGCGTGGCCCTGGCGCGCGCGGTGGCGCTGGATCCCGAACTCATCATGTATGACGAGCCGTTCGCGGGCCTGGACCCGATTTCCCTGGGAACGGCGGCCCAGCTGATCCGCCAGCTCAACGACGCCATGGGCCTGACTTCCATCCTGGTCTCGCACGATGTGGAAGAGACTTTCCATGTGGCCGACCATGTGGTGATTCTGGGCGGCGGCACGGTCGCGGCCCAGGGCTCGCCCGCGGAAGTGCGCGCCAGCAGCGATCCGCTGGTGCAGCAATTCATCAATGCCCGTCCCACGGGGCCCGTGCCTTTCCACTATCCCGGCCCCAGCGCCGCAGAGGATTTTGGCGTCGCGGCCGAAAGCCGGAGGCGCGCATGAATCCCTTGCATCCCGCATATATAGGCGCTGTCGTGCGCAAGCAGCTCATGGGCATGGGCCTGGGCGCGCGCCTGCTGTGGCAGTTGCTCAAGCTGATGGGGCCGGCGCTCAGGCGCCCGCGCCTGATCGGCGACCAGATCCATTTTCTCGGCAATTACTCGCTGGCCATCATCGGCGTCTCGGGCCTGTTCGTGGGCTTTGTGCTGGGCCTGCAGGGCTATTACATCCTGCAGCGCTACGGCTCGGCCGAGTCGCTGGGCATGATGGTGGCACTGAGCCTGCTGCGCGAGCTCGGGCCCGTGGTCACGGCCTTGCTGTTCGCGGGGCGCGCGGGTACGGCGCTGACCGCCGAAATCGGCCTGATGAAGGCCGGCGAGCAGCTGTCCGCCATGGAAATGATGGCCGTCGATCCCGTCAAGCGGATTCTGGCGCCGCGTTTCTGGGCCGGCCTGATCACCATGCCGCTGCTGGCCGCGGTGTTCAGCGCCGTGGGCGTGCTGGGCGGCTGGCTGGTCGGCGTGGTGATGATCGGCGTCGACAGCGGCGCCTTCTGGGGGCAGATGCAGCAGGGCGTGGACTGGTGGAGTGACCTGGGCAATGGCGTGATCAAGAGCTTTGTGTTCGGCCTGGCCGTCACCTTCGTGGCCCTGCTCGAAGGCTACACGGCCAAGCCCACGCCCGAAGGGGTTTCCCGCGCGACGACGCGCACGGTGGTGGTGGCGTCGCTCACGGTGCTGGGCCTGGACTTTTTGCTCACCGCAACCATGTTCAGCATTTGAGGCTGCACAGCAGACAAGAGGTAAAAAATGCAGCAAAACAAAAGTGATGTGTGGGTCGGCATGTTTGTGCTGATCGGTGTGCTGGCCCTGGTGTTCCTGGCCTTGCAGTCGGCAAATCTGCTGAGCCTGAGCTTCCAGAAGACCTATACGGTGACGGCACGTTTCGACAATATCGGCGGTCTGAAGCCCAAGGCCGCGGTCAAGAGCGCGGGCGTGGTCGTGGGGCGCGTGGAATCCATCAATTTCAACGACCAGACCTTTCAGGCCGATGTGGTGCTGAACATGGAAACCCGCTATGCCTTCCCCAAAGACAGCTCGCTCAAGATTCTGACCAGCGGCCTGCTGGGCGACCAGTACATAGGCATCGAAGCCGGCGCCAGCGAGCAAAATCTCAAGGCCGGCGATCGCGTGACCGCGACACAATCGGCCGTAGTGTTGGAAAATCTGATTGGCCAGTTCCTGTACGGCAAGGCCGAGCAGGGCGGCAGCGGTGCAGCTCCTGATGCTGGAGGCAAAGAATGATCATGACAACACGCCCATACACACAACAGCCGGCAGCGCAGGCCGGCGCCAAGACGCGGCTGCTGCGCGGCGGCGCGCTGCTTGCCGGCGTTGCGGCAGCGGCCCTGCTTTCGGGCTGCGCCACGACGGCAGGCGGCTCTGCCGGCGCCGCCAATCCGGCCGACCCCTACGAGTCCTTCAACCGCAGCATCTATTCCTTCAATGAGGGCGTGGACAAGGCGGTCTTCAAGCCCGTGGCCACGGCCTACCAGACCGTGACGCCGCGCGTGGCCCGTGAAGGCGTGACCAACTTCTTCGACAACCTGGGCGATGCCTGGTCGTTCGTGAACAATCTGCTGCAAGGCCAGGGCGAAGGCGCTTACAACTCCATGGTGCGCTTCACGGTCAACTCGGTGTTCGGCATCGGCGGCCTGTTCGACGTGGCCAGCGAGGCCGGCATCGAGCGCCGCAAGCAGGACTTCGGCCAGACCCTGGGCCGCTGGGGTGTGCCTACCGGCCCTTACCTGGTTGTGCCCTTCTGGGGGCCGTCCACGGTGCGTGACACGGCAGGCCTAGTGGTGGATGCCTATGGCTATCCCGTGACCAAGGTCGATGATGTTTCCGTGCGCAACAGCCTGTATGCGTTGCGCTTCGTCAACATCCGGGCCAATTATCTGAAGGCCAGCGAAACCCTGGATGAGGTGGCCCTGGACAAATACAGCCTGACCCGCGATGTGTATTTGCGCTCACGCATCGGCGGCGCCGTGTCTGGCGGAGATGGTCGTCTGGAAAACTATGATGACGACGACGCAGGCAAGCTGCCGCCCGAGAGCGGCAAATAAAGTAGCTGGTTACAAAGAATATGCACGGCCCGGCCGGAGTCAATGACACTGGCGGGCCATGGAGAAATCAATGAATATCAATCGTCGTATGTGGGGCATGGCCGTCGGTGCGGTGCTGGCCCTGAATCTGGGTCTGCCCGCGGCGCAGGCCGCCGAAGAGGCACCCGATGCCCTGGTCAAGCGCGTCTCGACGGACGTGCTGGAAACCATCAAGAAGGACGCCTCGCTGCGCGGCGGCGACACCACCAAGATCAATGCCCTGGTCAATGAGAAAGTCATGCCCTATGTGGACTTCCGCCGCATGACCTCGGCGGCCGTGGGTCCGGCCTGGCGCCAGGCCACGCCCGATCAGCGCCAGCGTCTGCAGGACGAGTTCAAGGGCCTGCTGGTGCGCACCTATGCGGGCGCGCTGGCCCAGGTGGTGGACCAGACTATTACCGTCAAGCCCCTGCGCATGGCCGCGGGTGACACCGATGTGCTGGTGCGCACCCAGGTCAACGGCCGCGGCGACCCGGTGCAGCTGGATTTCCGCCTTGAAAAGCAGTCCGATGGCGGCTGGAAGCTCTACAACTTCAACGTGCTGGGCGTGTGGCTGGTCGAGACCTACCGCAACCAGTTCGCGCAGGAAATCAATGCCAACGGTATCGACGGCCTGATCAAGACCCTGGCTTCGCGCAGCTCCATGCCGGCCGCGGCAGCCAACAAGTAGTACTCACTCCTTACGGCTTCAAGTCATGGCTCCATCCCAGTCCAATCCTCTGCAGCTGCCCAGGGAGTTGACCTACCGGCAGGCGCGCGAGTGCCTGCTGCGTCTGCGCCCCCTGGTTGCAGGCCACAGCGCCCAGCAGGTGCCGGTGGATGCCAGCGCGGTCAAGGTGTTCGACTCCTCGGCCCTGGCCGTGCTGCTGGCCTGCCGCCGTGCGGCGCAGGAGGCTGGCAAACAGCTGGTCGTCAGCGGCCTGCCCAAGGGGCTGCAGTCCATGGCCGCCCTGTATGGGGTGGATGGCCTGCTGCTGCCCGCGGCAGCGTCCGAGGCGGGTGCATCGGCGCGTCAGGACGAGGCCGGCGGGAACCGTTCCCGGGACGCCTAAGCCCCGCTGCGGCGCAAGCTATGGCCAAGCCCTAGAATCAGGGGCTCCATGTCCGCAGTTTCATTCCAATCCGTCTCCAAGACCTACCACACCCCCAAGGGGGAGTTCCAGGCCCTCAAATCGGTGAGCCTGGATATTGAGGAAGGCGAATTCTTCGGTCTGCTCGGGCCCAACGGCGCGGGCAAGACCACGCTGATCAGCATTCTGGCGGGCCTGTCCAAGGCCTCCGGCGGGCGCGTGCTGGTGCAGGGCAGCGATGTGCAGGCCAATTACGCCGACGCGCGCCGCAAGCTGGGCATCGTGCCGCAGGAACTGGTGTTCGACCCGTTCTTCACGGTGCGCGAGGCGCTGCAGTTCCAGTCCGGCTATTTCGGCGTCAAGAACAACGAGGCCTGGATCGACGAGCTGCTGGACAGCCTGGGTCTGGCCGACAAGGCGCACAACAATATGCGCCAGCTCTCGGGCGGCATGAAGCGCCGGGTGCTGGTGGCCCAGGCCCTGGTGCACAAGCCGCCCATCATCGTGCTCGACGAGCCCACGGCCGGCGTGGACGTGGAGCTGCGCCAGACGCTGTGGCACTTCATCGCCAAGCTCAACAAGCAGGGCCACACGGTGCTGTTGACCACCCATTACCTGGAAGAGGCCGAGGCCTTGTGCAGCCGCGTGGCCATGCTCAAGCATGGCGAGATCGTGCGCCTCTCGGCCATGAGCGATCTGCTCAAATCGGCCTCCAGCAATGTGCTGCAGTTCAAGACCGATAGCGCTCTGCCAAAGCCTGTGGCCGATCGCGCGCGTGTCACGGGTCGCATCGTGCAGATTCCCGCGGCCAATGCGGGTGACGTGGAGCAGCTGCTGGCGGCGCTGCGCGAGGGCGGCGTGACGCCCGAGGACGTGGAGATCCGCCGCGCCGATCTGGAAGACGTGTTCATCCACATCATGAACCAGGAAGCCAAAAGCGCAGGAGGTGTGGCATGAACGGCTGGCAGACCCTGCTCAAGAAGGAAGTGCTGCGCTTCTGGAAGGTGAGCTTTCAGACCATTGCCGCGCCCGTGCTCACGGCCGTGCTGTATCTGCTGGTGTTCGGCCATGTGCTTGAAGGCCGGGTCATGGTCTATGACCGCATCCCCTATACCGCCTTCCTCATCCCCGGTCTGGTGATGATGAGCATGCTGCAGAACGCTTTCGCCAACAGCTCGTCCAGCCTGGTGCAGAGCAAGATCATGGGCAATATGATCTTCGTGCTGCTCACCCCGCTGTCGCACTGGGCATGGTTCAGCGCCTATGTGGGGGCTTCCATCCTGCGCGGCCTGCTGGTGGGGCTGGGCGTCTTCATCGTCACCCTGTTCTTCGCCGTGCCCGACTTTGCCGCGCCGCTGTGGATTCTGGTCTTCGGCGTCCTGGGCTGCGCGCTGATGGGCACGCTGGGCCTGATCGCGGGCCTGTGGGCCGAGAAATTCGACCAGATGGCGGCCTTCCAGAACTTTCTGATCATGCCGCTGACCTTTCTGTCCGGCGTGTTCTATTCCGTGCATTCGCTGCCGGGCTTCTGGCAGGCGGTCAGCCGCGTCAACCCTTTCTTCTACATGATCGACGGCTTCCGCTACGGTTTCTTCGGCCAGAGCGATGTCTCGCCCTGGTTGAGCCTGGCCATCGTGGGTGCGGCCTGGCTGGCGGTGAGCGCGCTGGCCGTGCACCTGCTGCGCATAGGCTACAAGATTCGTAACTGATTTCCGGATTCACGCGCTGCGGCTTGCGAGACAATGACCGGTTTCGCAAGCTTTGCGCCAAAAGGCTATTCATGACTGCAGACCAACTCAAAGACCTGATCACCGCCGGCCTGCCCTGCGAGCATATCGAGCTGGAGGGCGATGGCCGGCACTGGTTTGCCACCATAGTCTCCACCCGCTTCGACGGCCAGCGCCTGCTGGGGCGCCAGCGCATGGTCTATGCCACGCTGGGCAACCGCATGGCGACCGATGAAGTCCATGCTCTGTCCATGAAGACCTTCACCCCGGCAGAATGGGCGGCGGCCCAGGCCTGATACGGCTCGGCAACCCTTATTTGATAGCTGTCAGCGCTTGATGGATAAGCGTTTTCGGTCATTTTTCTATCCATAACAGATTCAAGGCTTGAAGCCATGGACAAACTCAAGATCCACGGTGGTCGTCCTCTCCAGGGCGAAGTGATGATTTCCGGCGCCAAGAACGCCGCGCTGCCCGAGATGTGCGCGGCATTGCTCACCAGCGAGCCCGTGCATCTGCACAATGTGCCGCGCTTGCACGATGTGGCCACCATGCGCCGCCTGCTGGACAACATGGGGGTGCAGACCGAGACCCATGGCGAGCGCGGCGGCATGAGCTTTGTGGCGCCCGACAGCCTGATGCCCGAAGCGCCTTACGAGCTGGTCAAGACCATGCGCGCCTCGGTGCTGGCCCTGGGGCCGCTGCTGGCCCGCTTCGGCCGCGCCAAGGTGTCCCTGCCCGGCGGCTGCGCCATCGGCTCGCGCCCCGTGGACCAGCACATCAAGGGCCTGCAGGCCATGGGTGCCATCATTACCGTGGAAAACGGCTATATGCACGCCAGCCTGCCCGAGGGCTGGAAGCGCCTCAAGGGCGCGCGCATCACCACCGACATGGTCACCGTGACGGGCACCGAGAACTTCCTCATGGCCGCGGCACTGGCCGAGGGCGAGACCGTGCTCGAAAACGCGGCCATGGAGCCCGAAATCCCCGATCTGGCCGAGATGCTCATCAAGATGGGCGCCAAGATTTCCGGCCACGGCACCAGCCGCATCGTGATCCAGGGCGTGGACAGGCTGCATGGCTGCACGCATCAGGTGGTGGCCGACCGCATCGAGGCCGGTACCTTCCTCTGCGCCGTGGCGGCCACGGGTGGTGAAGCCCTGCTGCACCATGCGCGCGCCGACCATCTGGGCGCCGTCATCGACAAGCTCAAGGAAGCCGGCGTGAACGTGGAGTGCGTGGACGGCGGCCTCAAGGTCAGCGCCAGCGGCAAGCTCAAGGCCCAGAGCTTCCGCACCACCGAATATCCGGGCTTTCCCACCGATATGCAGGCCCAGTTCATGGCGTTGAACCTGGTTGCCGAAGGCGCCAGCGTGGTGACCGAGACGATTTTTGAAAACCGCTTCATGCATGTCAACGAGATGCGGCGCCTGGGCGCCGCCATCATCACCGACGGCCGGGTCGCGACCATCGAAGGCGGCAAGCGCCTGACCGGCGCCACGGTGATGGCGACGGACCTGCGCGCCTCGGCCAGCCTGGTCATCGCGGGCCTGGTGGCCGAGGGCGAGACCCTGGTCGACCGCATCTACCACCTGGACCGTGGCTACGACCGCATGGAAGACAAACTGCGCGCCCTGGGTGCCGAGATCGAAAGAGTTTCGCAATGACGATCACCATTGCCCTGTCCAAGGGCCGCATTTTCGAAGAGACCGTGCCCCTGCTGGCGGCGGCCGGCATTGCCGTCACGGAGGATGTGGAAAAGTCGCGCAAGCTGATTTTCGAAACCAATCAGAGCGATGTGCGCGTGGTGCTGGTGCGCGCCTCGGACGTGCCGGTGTACGTGCAGTACGGCGGCGCGGACCTGGGCGTGTCGGGCCTGGACTCGCTGATCGAGCATGGCGGCCAGGGCCTGTACCAGCCGCTGGACCTGCAGATCGCCAAGTGCCGCGTCAGCGTGGCCGTGCGCAACGGCTTTGACTACCAGCTGGCGGTCAAGCAGGGCGCGCGCCTGCGCATCGCCACCAAGTACCCCGAGATCGCGCGCAACTTCTTCGCCAAGAAGGGCGTGCACGTGGACATGGTCAAACTCTACGGCTCCATGGAACTGGCACCGCTGACCGGCATGGCCGATGCCATCGTCGACCTGGTGTCCACCGGCAACACGCTCAAGGCCAACGATCTGGTCGAGGTCGAGCCCATCATGGACATCAGCTCGCGTCTGGTGGTCAACCAGGCCTCGCTCAAGCTCAAGCAGGAGCCGCTGCGCCACATCATCGATGCGTTTGCCGCAGCGGTCGCTGCCAAGAACAACTGAGTTTTCTTTTTCCTAGCCCCTTGGTGATTACTATGGAATTCGTAGCTGCTCCCGCCCGTCTGTCAACCGCTGATGCTTTATTCGAGCATGATTTTGCTCAGCGTCTGCATTGGTCGGCGGACACGGACGCGGCCATCGAACAGCGCGTGGCCGACATCCTGGCCGATGTGCAGCAGCGCGGCGATGCGGCCGTGCTCGAGTACACGGCCCGCTTCGATAGCCTCCAGGCCGCCGACATGGCGGCGCTGGAGCTCAAGCAGGACGAACTCAAGGCTGCCTTCGACAGCCTGCCTGCCGAACAGCGCGAGGCCCTGGAATCCGCCGCGCGCCGCGTGCGCAGCTACCACGAGGCGCAGAAGAAGGCCAACGGCGAGAGCTGGAGCTACCGCGACGAAGACGGCACACTGCTGGGCCAGAAGGTCACGCCGCTGGACCGCGTGGGCATTTACGTGCCCGGCGGCAAGGCGGCCTATCCGTCCAGTGTGCTGATGAACGCCATTCCCGCCCATGTGGCCGGTGTGCAGGACATCATCATGGTCGTGCCCACGCCCAAGGGCGAGAAGAACGCCCTGGTGCTGGCCGCTGCCTATGTGGCCGGCGTGCACCGGGCCTTCACCATCGGTGGCGCCCAGGCCGTGGCGGCCCTGGCCTACGGCACGGCCACCGTGCCCAAGGTGGACAAGATCACGGGCCCCGGTAATGCCTATGTGGCCAGCGCCAAGAAGCGCGTGTTCGGCATCGTGGGCATAGACATGATTGCCGGCCCCAGCGAAATCCTGGTGCTGGCCGACGGCACGACCCCGCCCGAATGGGTGGCCATGGACCTGTTCAGCCAGGCCGAACATGACGAACTGGCCCAGTCCATTCTGCTGTGCCCCGACGCGGACTACATCGCCGCCGTGCAGCGCGAAATCGACCGCCTGCTGCCCGAGATGCCGCGCCAGGCCATCATCGCCAAGAGTCTGACGGACCGCGGCGCGCTGATCCTCACCAAGGACATGGAAGAGGCCTGCGCCATCTCCAACCGCATCGCGCCCGAGCACCTCGAGGTCTCCAGCCGCGATCCGCACAAGTGGGAACCCCTGCTCAGGCATGCGGGCGCCATCTTCCTGGGGGCCTACACCAGCGAAAGCCTGGGCGACTACTGCGCCGGCCCCAACCATGTGCTGCCCACCAGCGGCACGGCGCGTTTCAGCTCGCCGCTGGGGGTGTATGACTTCCAGAAGCGCAGCTCCATCATCGAAGTCAGCGAAGCCGGTGCCCAGACCCTGGGCAAGACCGCTGCCGTGCTGGCCTATGGCGAAGGCCTGCAAGGCCATGCGCGTGCCGCCGAGATGCGGCTGAAGTAAGCAGCGCCCTGGTGCTCCGAAAAAGCCGTGGACAGGCCACGGCTTTTTTGTGGCCGCAAGGCGGTGGCGCATGGCTTGCGGCAAATCATCTCCAGGTGTTTCATGGCGTCGCCAAACCGGGATTTGCCGCGACACTCGGGCAGCTGCGCTGCAGCGATCGTTCAAAAGCTAAAAAAGGGAGCATGAAGATGAATCAAGCCATGACATTCCGGCGCCTGCGTTGCTGGCAAATGCTGTGGGGGCTGTTGCTGGCTGCGGGCCTGACCGGCTGTGGAGCACCTCAGGGAACGTCCCGCTCCCAGGAGGCAGCGGCCCCGGCCCCGATGGCGGCCAAGGCCGAATCCACGCTGGGCACGCAATGGGGGGAGGGGCGGGAGTCGGCCGTCCAGACCGTGGAAGCCACGCGCCTGAGCCCCGAGCGCCCGCAGGCGGTCTCGCAGCTGCAGTATTCCGATGAAGCCAGTATCCGCCGTGCGCTGGGCAGCGACGGCGACCGGCAGCTCAATGTGCTGCTGGCCGAGGGCGATGTGGAATGGGCGGTGGAGGACGGCCAGGGCAGACCGCTGCCCATCTTCAGCACGCGCGGCGGCCGGAGCTATCAGCTGGCGGGCCGCAACGGCGAGCGCTACGAGCTGGTCTACACCAACCGCAGCCAGCGCCACTACGAGATCGTGGCCACGGTGGATGGCCTGGACGTGCTCACCGGCCAGGCCGGCAGCGTGCGCAACGCCGGCTATCTGCTGCGCCCCGGCCAGACCCTGCGCATCGACGGCTTCCGCAAGAGCCGGCGCGAGGTCGCGGCCTTCCGTTTTGCGGCCAAGGAACGTGCCTATGCGGCCAACGCGCCGGCCGGCGATGCGCGCAATGTGGGTGTGATCGGTTCGGCCCTGTTCGAGGTGCGAGTGGATGAGCACACCCCTGATTTGCCCCGCCGTCGTGCGCCGGAGGTGGAGCAGGGTGATCCCAGCGCTTTCCCGGCCGATGGCCGCCAGTACGCGCCGCCGCCCCAGTACCGTCGCTGAGGCACGTGGCGTTCCTGTCAGAGGCCCGGTGCAGCCGGGCCTTTTTTGTGGGCGATTTTCAGGCCAAGGCCGATGCCGCAGCTGCCGCAACGGCCGGTGACGACGCGACATCGCGCCAGCGCAGGCTGGCGTCCTGAGAGTTTTGCGATCCCTGGGCACCCAGGTACAACGTGGCAGGCCCGGTAAGGCGCAGCGACTGGCCGGGGTGCAGAAAGCTATCCGCCAGCTGTCCTTCACAGGTCAGCCAAACGATGCCGCTCTGCGCCTGCAGCCAGAGGCTCTGGCCGGAGCGGATACGCAGCATCTGCACCGGTGCGGCGGCAGGCAGGGGCAAGGTGTTCCAGGGTTGGGAGGTAAGGGCTGAGTGCATGTCCCTGACTGTGCAAAACAGGCGGCAATTTCACCAGCCACAGCGCGGCAGGATGTGAACGAGTACAGATGGGGGTTGCGGCGCTTCTGTACTGGTTGTGCTGCGATCCATCTGTGCTGTATGGCTTGAATGCAGGCAGTACAGAATGGCGTGATGGAATTCGATGCATCGACACCGCGCTACCTGCAGATTGCCGGGCTGCTGAGCCAGGCCATACGGCAAGGCACGCTGGCATATGGAGAAAAGCTGCCGTCCGTACGCATGCTGGCACGGCAGTACGGGGTGGCGCAGACCACGGTGGTGCAGGCCTACCATTGGCTGGAAGATGCAAGGCAGATCACGGCGCGGCCGCGCTCCGGTTTTTTTGTTGCGCCGCGCGCCGTGCAACTGCCCGAGCCCAAGATTGCCCGGCCCATGCGTCGGCCGCGGGCCGTCTCGCTGGATTGGCTGGGCCAGCGTGTTCTGGGGCGTGAGCAGCCCGAGGGCATGGTGTCTTTCAGCAGCGGCACCCCCGGCATCGATTTGCTCAACCCCGACCGTGTACGCCGCGCCGTCACGCGCTCGGTGCAAAAGCACCGCCATCTGCTGTGTACCTATCCCGGATCGGACGGCCATGAAGAAGCGCGGCGTGCATTGGCGCGTTATGCCGTGGGACTGGGCTGCAGTCTCGACCCGGAACGCATTCTCATCACCGGCGGCTGCATGGACAGCGTGGCCCTGTGTCTGCGCGCAGTCACCGAACCCGGCGATGTGGTGGCGCTGGAGTCACCCACGCATTTCTCGTTTCTCGAGGTGTTGCAGGCCTTGCAGCTGAAGGCGCTGGAAATTCCCTGTCACCCGCGTCACGGCATTTCGCTGGATGCGCTGCAGTTGGCGCTGGACACCCAGCCCGTCAAGGCGCTGCTGCTGGTGCCCACGCTCAGCAACCCTCTGGGCAGTTGCATGCCTCAGGCCGAGCGCAAGCGCCTGGTGCAATTGGCGGTGCAGCATGATCTGCCCGTGATCGAGGATGCCATCTACGCCGATCTGGCCGAAGGCGATGCCATGCGCCGCAGCCTCAAATCCTATGACAGCACGGGGCAGATCATGCTCTGCCACTCCTTTTCCAAGACGCTGGCGCCGGGCCTACGGCTGGGCTGGCTGGAGGCGGGACGCTGGACGGACAGGCTGCGCCACATCAAGGAGATGCAGGCCGGTGGCCAGTCGGCCGTGCTGGAGCTGGCGCTGGCCGATCTGATCTCGCAGGCAGGTCATCACGCCGCCATGCGTCAGTTACGCGCCGCCATTGCCGCGCGGGTGGAGCAGGCGCGGCAGGTGATTGCACAGAGCTTTCCGGCAGGCACGCGGGTCAGCGACCCGCCCGGCGGCCTGCTGCTGTGGCTGGAGCTGCCTGCGCCGCTGGATGCTGCGGCCTTGCACCAAGCCTGTCTGGCGCAGCAGATTCTGATAGCGCCCGGCGCGCTGTTTGGCGCTGCAGGGCGTTTCAAGCAAGGAATGCGCGTGGGTCTGGGGGGGGGGGCTGGACGCCGCGGCATCTGCAGGCCTTGCGACAGGTGGGGGCGATGGCCTGTTCCATGCTCGGTTGATTGTTTTATTGATTCAACACGAATTTCGTGTCACACGAATTTCGTGTAATATCTCATGCATGAAGAATGTCACCATCACCGTGGAAGACAGCGTGCTCGAGTGGGCGCGCGTGGAAGCCGCGCGCCGCGGCACCAGCGTCTCGCGCATGCTGGGTGACTTCATGGCCGAGCTGCAGCGACGCGAGGATGCGTATGAGCGCGCCTATCTGGCCTGGCGCACCGATGAGCGCAGCTGGCAGGCCCGGCCCGCAGCCAAAGCCGCAGCGCGCAGCGCCAGTCCCCAGAGGGGCGGGCTGCAGAAAGCCGCGGATTCGGGAGCCGCGGCATGAGCGCCATGACCACCGTATTCGTCGATACCTCGGTGCTGATTGCGGCCGAGGATGTGGCAGGGGGCGAGCTGTACACGGCCACGCTGGCCTGGCTGGACGCGCTGTGGCACGGCCGCACGGGGCGCACCGGCAACCAGGCCCTGGTGGAGTTCTATGACCAGGTCACGACGGCGGCCGCACCCATGCCCCAGGGCGATGCGCGTGCCGCGATCCGCCGCTACCAGACCTGGACGCCCTGGAAGACCGACGCCGCCACGCTGGAAACGGCCTGGGCCGTGCAGGCGCGCCATGCACTGGATTTTGGCGACTGCCTGGCCGTGGCCTGTGCCCAGCACAGCGGCTGCAGCCATATGCTGAGCCTGCACCTGCCCCATGGCGCCGAGTTCGGCGGCGTGACCGTGCTGAATCCGCTGCGGCAGGCGGCCCCCGGCAATATCGAGGCTTGAGTGCCGAAACGCATGATCGCAACGGCCAACGCAAGCCCTGTGTGAAGGAGTGAATCCATGACTGCCCAAGACAACCAATCCAAGGCCCTGCAACGCATTCGCGCCGATGTGCGCGCCATGCAGGGCTATCACGTCCAGCCCGCGCAAGGCCTGCTGAAGATGGACACGATGGAGAACCCCTACCGTCTGCCGGTGGATCTGCAGAAAAAGCTGGGCGAGCATCTGGGCGCGCTGGAGATCAACCGCTATCCCGGCGAACGCCTGGAAGTGCTCAAGAAAATGCTGGCCGACTATGCGGGTGCGCCGGCGGGCTCGGCCTTGCTGCTGGGCAATGGCTCGGACGAGATCATCACCCTGCTGGCGCTGGCCACGGCCCAGCCCGCCGAAGGCGGCCGCGCCAAGATGCTGGCTCCCATGCCGGGCTTTGTGATGTATCCGCTCTCCGCCAAGCTCCAGGGCCTGGACTTTGTCTCGGTCGATCTGACGGCGGATTTCGATCTGGATCTGCCCGCCATGCAGGCCGCGATTGCCGAGCACAAGCCCGCCATCACCTATATCGCCTACCCCAACAATCCCACGGCCACGCTGTGGGACGAGCACAAGGTGCAGGCCGTCATCGACGCCGTGGCCCAGATCGGCGGTCTGGTGGTCATGGACGAGGCCTATCAGCCCTTCGCCAGCCGCAGCTGGATCACCCGCATGAAGGCCGAGCCCGAACGCAACAGCCATGTGCTGCTGATGCGCACCCTGTCCAAGTTCGGCCTGGCCGGCGCGCGCCTGGGCTATCTGATCGGCCCGTCCGTCATCGTCAAGGAACTGGACAAGGTGCGCCCGCCGTACAACATCAGCGTGCTCAACTGCGAGACCGCCATCTTTGCGCTGGCGCACGAGTCGCTGTATGCCGAGCAGGCCAGCGCCATTCGCGCCGAGCGCCAGCCGTTGATCGATGCGCTCAAGGCCATTCCCGGTGTCGAGAAGGTCTGGCCTTCGGAAGCCAATATGGTGCTGCTGCGCGTGGCCGATGCGGGCCGGGCCCAGCTCGAGATGAAGGCGCGCGGCGTGCTGGTGAAGAATGTCTCGGCCATGCACCCGCTGCTGGCCAACTGTCTGCGCCTGACCGTGGGCACCCGTGAAGAAAACGCCCAGATGCTGGCGGCATTGAAGGAATCCCTGTGAGCAATATCGTTCCCTCCATCGCTCAAAACCTGCCGCGCATTGCCGAAGTGCAGCGCAACACGGCGGAGACCCGCGTGGCCGTGCGCGTCAACCTCGACGGTACGGGCAAGGCCCAGCTGAACTCCGGCATCGGCTTTCTCGACCACATGCTGGACCAGATCGCGCGCCACGGCCTGATCGATATGGACATCGAATGTGCGGGCGATCTGCACATCGACGGCCACCACACGGTGGAAGATATCGGCATCACCCTGGGCCAGGCCTTTGCCAAGGCCGTGGGCGACAAGAAAGGCATACGCCGCTACGGCCACGCCTACGTGCCGCTGGACGAGGCTTTGAGCCGCGTGGTCGTCGATTTCTCGGGCCGTCCCGGTCTGCACATGGACGTGAAGTTCACGGCCGGCAGCATAGGCCAGCTCGATACGCAACTGGTGTTCGAGTTCTTCCAGGGCTTTGTGAACCATGCGGGCGTGACCCTGCACATCGACAATCTCAAGGGCATCAATGCCCACCACCAGTGCGAGACCATCTTCAAGGCCTTTGCGCGTGCGCTGCGCTTTGCCTTGGAGCATGATGAGCGCATGGCCGGCGTGATTCCCTCCACCAAGGGCGCGCTCTGAAGATTTCCAAGTGATTTCGCTCTGAAACCCAATCTCTACAAGCGGTAGCTGCTATGAGTTTGAAGAACAACACCGTGGCTGTGGTCGATTACGGCATGGGCAATCTGCGTTCGGTCTCCCAGGCCGTGCGCACGGCGGCCGCGGACACGGGCTGGCAAGTGCTGGTCACGGCCGATCCCGATGTGGTCTATGCGGCCGACCGCGTGGTCCTGCCCGGCCAGGGCGCCATGCCCGACTGCATGCGCGAGCTGCGCGATTCCGGTCTGCAGGAAGCGGTGCTGCACGCGGCGGCCAACAAGCCGCTGTTCGGTGTCTGCGTGGGCATGCAGATGCTGCTGGACCACAGCGACGAAGGCGATGTGCCGGGCCTGGGTCTGATCCCCGGCCAGGTGCGCAAATTCGATCTGGCGGGCAGGACCCAGGCCGACGGCAGCCGCTTCAAGGTGCCGCAGATGGGCTGGAACCGCGTGCAGCAGACCCGGCATCAGGGCGGCTCCCATGCGCTGTGGGCCGGCATTCCCGACGCCAGCTTCTACTATTTCGTGCACAGCTTCTATGCGCAGGTGCTGGAGCCCGCGCATTGCGCGGCCCAGACCGACTACGGCGGCCTCTTTGCATGTGCCGTCGCACGCGATAATATTTTCGCCACCCAGTTCCACCCCGAGAAAAGCTCGGACCAGGGCCTGGCGCTGTTCCGCAACTTCCTGGGCTGGAAGCCCTGAAGTTTTCCCTTGTGCATCGGCCATTTTGACGGCCCTTATTGCTAGCAAACCACCATCATGTTGCTCATCCCCGCTATCGACCTCAAGGACGGCCACTGCGTACGCCTTATTCAGGGTGATATGGACCAGTCCACCACGTTCGGCGAAGACCCTGCAGCCATGGCCGCCAAGTGGCTGGATGCCGGCGCGCGCCGCCTGCATCTGGTGGATCTCAACGGTGCGTTTGCGGGCCAGCCCAAGAATCTGTCGGCCATCAAAAGCATTCTCAAGGCCGTGGACGGCGAGATTCCCGTGCAGCTGGGCGGAGGCATCCGCGACCTGGACACCATCGAGCGCTACATCGATTTGGGCATCGAGTACCTGATCATAGGCACGGCCGCGGTCAAGAACCCCGGCTTTCTGCAGGATGCCTGCAGCGCCTTCCCCGGCCACATCATCGTGGGCCTGGATGCCAAGGACGGCAAGGTGGCCATTGACGGCTGGAGCAAGCTCACGGGCCAGGACGTGATCTCCACGGCCAAGCGCTTCGAGGACTGGGGCGTGGAGTCCATCATCTACACCGACATCGGCCGCGACGGCATGCTCAGCGGCATCAACATCGATGCCACCGTCAAGCTCGCGCAGTCGCTCAAGATTCCCGTCATCGCCTCGGGCGGCCTGGCCGGCATGGCTGATATCGAAGCCCTGTGCAAGGTGCAGGACGAGGGTGTCGAGGGCGTGATCTGCGGCCGTGCCATCTACACCGGCGATCTGGACTTCGCGGCCGGCCAGGAGCGCGCGGACGAGCTCTGCGGTGAGTGATGCCGCATTCCTGGTCAGGCCCGGCAACTGGCAGGGTCTGCCGGCGATTGCACTGCAGCTGGCCAACGGCGACAGCGCCTTGATCGGCCTGCAGGGCGCACAGGTGCTGTCCTGGGTCAGCGGCGGGCAGGAGCGCTTGTTTGTCAGCCCCAGGGCCGCGCACGACGGCCACAGCCCCATACGCGGCGGCATTCCGGTCTGCTTTCCCCAGTTCAACCAGCGTGGTCCCTTGGTCAAGCATGGCTTTGTGCGCAGCATGAGCTGGTCGGCCGAGGCCGAGGAGGCGCGGGCCTGCGGCGAGGACGGCACGCAGCTGACGCTGGGCTTGGTCGATACCGCAGCCACGCGCGCGGTCTGGCCCCATGCATTCGAGGCGCTGCTGACCGTGCAGCTCAGACCCGGTGCCCTGAGCGTGGAGCTGGCCGTGCATAACCGCGGCGCCGAGGCGCTGAGCTTTACCGCGGCGCTGCACAGCTATCTGCGTGTGGCCCAGGTGGAGCAGGCCGCGCTGCACGGCCTGGAAGGCCTGGTCTACTGGGATGCGGCGGCGGCCGAGGCCGATACCCATCGCTCCCAGACGGGCGCCGTGAGCTTCGGTCCGGAGACGGACCGCGTCTATCCGCGCGCCGCCCAGGGCTTGCAGCTGCAGGCGGCGGGCCGGCCCTGGCTGCGGATCGCACAGGATGCGGCCTGGAGCGAGAGCGTGGTCTGGAACCCCGGCGCCGCGCTGTGCGCCAGGCTTCAGGACATGGCGGCCGACAGCTGGCAGCATATGCTGTGCGTGGAAGCTGCGGCCATCGATACCCCGGTCGTGCTGGAGCCCGGCCGGCAATGGCGGGCGGCCCAACATTTGACGGCGCTTTGATCCCGCGCCGCCCTGTTTCAACCGTTCAGAGAGTTCTTCATGCTTGCCAAACGCATCATTCCCTGCCTTGACGTGACCGGCGGCCGCGTGGTCAAGGGCGTCAACTTCGTGGAGCTGCGCGATGCGGGCGATCCCGTGGAAATCGCGGCGCGCTACAACGCCCAGGGCGCCGACGAGCTGACCTTTCTGGACATCACGGCCACCAGCGACGGGCGCGACCTGATCCTGCCCATCATCGAGGCCGTGGCCTCTCAGGTCTTCATCCCGCTGACCGTGGGCGGCGGCGTGCGCACGGTGGAAGACGTGCGGCGCCTGCTCAATGCCGGCGCCGACAAGACCAGCTTCAACTCGGCCGCCATTGCCAACCCCGATGTGATCAATGCGGCCAGCGACAAATACGGCGCGCAATGCATCGTGGTGGCCATAGACGCCAAGCGCCGCAAGGGCGACGACCTGCTGCGCCCGGGCGCCGACGGCCGGCCCCTGGGCGAGGGCTGGGATGTCTACAGCCATGGCGGGCGCAAGAACACGGGCCTGGACGCCGTGCAATGGGCGGCCGAGATGGCGCGCCGCGGCGCCGGCGAGATCCTGCTGACCAGCATGGACCGTGACGGCACCAAGAGCGGTTTCGACCTTCAGCTCACGCGTGCCGTCAGCGATGCCGTGGCCGTGCCGGTGATCGCTTCGGGCGGTGTGGGTAATCTCGATGATCTGGCCGATGGTGTCACCATAGGCGGTGCCGATGCCGTGCTGGCGGCCAGCATTTTTCACTATGGCGAATACACGGTGCAGCAGGCCAAGGAGTGCATGCGCGCGCGCGGCATTCCGGTCCGCCTTTGAATGCTTTTAAATCAGGAGCTGGTAGCGCCAATCAAGCAAGGGCTTCAAATGATTTCATTGCTGGAATCATTTGAAGGATGGCGCAAGCAGCTATGAAATCAGGATTGACACATGGAATGGCTCGATCAGGTCAAATGGGATGACAAGGGGCTGGTGCCCGTCATCGCTCAGGAAAAGGACACGGGCGACGTGCTCATGTTCGCCTGGATGAACCGCGAGGCCCTGGCCAGGACGGCCGAGCTGGGGCGCGCGGTGTATTTCAGCCGCTCGCGCGGCAAGCTGTGGTTCAAGGGCGAGGAGTCCGGCCATGTGCAGACCGTGCACGAGCTGCGCATAGATTGCGACAGCGACGTCATTTTGCTGAAGGTCACGCAGACCGGCCACGAGCCCGGCATCGCCTGCCACACGGGCCGCCACAGCTGTTTCTACAGCGTGTTGCGAGATGGACAGTGGACGCCCATTGATCCGGTCTTGAAAGATCCGGAAAGCATCTACAAATGACTGATATGACTTCTTCCCAAGATTCCCTGGCCCGCCTGGCTGCCGTGATCGAGAGCCGCAAGCCCGCCAACGGCGGCGATCCCGAGAAAAGCTATGTGGCGCGGCTGCTGCACAAGGGGCCCGATGCCTTTCTCAAGAAAATCGGCGAGGAGGCCACCGAGGTCGTGATGGCGGCCAAGGATGCCGAACATGGCGGTGACAAGGGCGAATTCCTTTACGAAGTGGCAGACTTGTGGTTTCACTCCATGATTGCGCTGGCACACTTTGATCTCACCCCCGCCCAGGTCATCGCCGAGCTGGAGCGTCGCGAAGGTCTCAGCGGCCTGGAGGAGAAAGCCCTGCGCAAGGCCAATGAACGTGCCGAGCAGGAGAAAGGACATGCCTGATGAACGATGACAGAGACGTGGTGGATGTGAATAGCACCGTGCGGCCCGAGACCGAAGGCCTCAAGGCCTGGGGCTGGGTCAGCTATCTGCTGCATCTGGTGGTGGCCGTGGCCGCCGTGGTGCCCAGCGCCCAGCCCAGCATCGTGCTGCTGCTGATCGCGCTGGTCATCGACCTGATCAAGCGCGATGATGCGCGCGGCAGCTGGCAGGAAAGCCATTTTTCCTGGCGCATACGCAGCGTGGCCTGGGCCGGCATCCTGTACGTGATCACGCTGCCGCTGTGGCTGCTGTTCTTCGTGCCGGGCTGGATTGCCTGGAGCCTGATCTCCATCTGGTTCCTCTACCGCATCGTGCGCGGCATGATGGCCATGGATAAGAACCGGCCTATCCAGGCCTGATTCCCGCCCGCACCCGACCCCAGCCCCTGCTGTTTTCAGCCGGGGCTTTTTGCTGTGCGGCAACAGTATGCGGTCCGCGTGTATTCAGATGGCTGCGGCCTGTGCGATGCTGGGGGCTGCGGATCTCGCATACGGACGGGAAGGGAGCACCATGGCTGAAGCAAACTCTCACACCATCAACCTGGCTCTGCAAGGCGGGGGCTCCCATGGGGCTTTGACCTGGGGCGTGCTCGATGCGCTGCTGGAAGACGACGGCCTGGTGCTCGAAGGCATCAGCGGCACCAGCGCCGGCGCCATGAATGCCGTGGTGCTGGCCCATGGCTTCGCCCAGGCTGCGGCGCAGGAAAAGCACCCGGACCGGGCCCGCCACCTGGGGCGCGCGCTGGCCCGCAAGGCCCTGACCGAGTTCTGGGAGGGGGTGGGCACCATGGGCAGCATGGGCAAGATGTTCTGGGGTGTGCCGCTGTCGGGCGCGCGGATCATGGGCGTGCTCAACCAGTTCCTGTCGCCCTATCAGACCAATCCGCTCAATATCAATCCCCTGCGCCAGCTGCTGACCCAGGTGGTGGATTTCGACACCCTGGTCCACCCCGCCCATGCCGAGGTCGTGCCCAAGCTCTTTGTCTGCGCCACCAATGTGCGCACGGGTCGCGGCAAGATCTTCACCGGCGAGCAGGTGACGGCCGACGCCATCATGGCCTCGGCCTGCCTGCCCCAGCTGTTCAAGGCCGTGGAGATAGACGGCGAGTATTACTGGGACGGCGGCTTTTCCGGCAATCCGGCCCTGTACCCGCTGGTGTACTCGACCCAATGCCGCGACATACTGCTGGTGCAGATCAACCCCAAGGAGTCCGATGCCCTGCCCGATACGGCCGGCGACATCATGGACCGCATGAACGAGGTGACCTTCAACGCCAGCCTGCTGGCGGAGCTGCGCGCCATCGAGTTCGTGATCCGCCTGCTGGAGCAAAAACGCCTGGACCCCGAGCGCTACAAGCATGTGCTCATGCATCGCATCGACGGCGGGGCGGCGCTCAAGCCCTTCGGCGCCTCGAGCAAGGCGCGCGCCGATATCAACCTGGTGCAGCAGATGTTCGGTTTGGGCCGGGAGCTGGGTCAGCGCTGGCTGCATCAGAACCGCCAGCACCTGGGCCTCAAGCAGACCCTGCGATTCAACGACAATGCGGTGTAGTTTTCCGCTTTGTGTAAGTTCTGGACCATGCACGATCACGATTCCCACTGCATTTTCTGCCGCATCGCCAAGGGCGAGATTCCTTCCCGCAAGGTGTACGAGGACGAGGAGCTGTTCGCCTTCCACGACATCAACCCGGCAGCGCCGGTTCACTTTTTGCTGATTCCCAAACAGCACATCGCCTCCATGGCCCAGGTCACGGACGAACATGCACCGCTGCTGGGCCGTATGCTGGCCCTGGTGCCCAGGCTGGCGCTGGAGCAGGGCTGCAAGCCCTTTCCCGACGGCGGCTTCCGCATCATGGTGAACACCGGCGACGAGGGCGGCCAGGAAGTGCACCACCTGCATCTGCACGTGATGGGCGGCCCGCGTCCCTGGAGGAAGGGTTGACCCCCTGAGGCGCTGCGCGCCTTCCCCCTTGAAGGGGGACGACACCTTCGCCGCGAGGCGGCTCTTGCTCGGTGTCTCTCGGGTGGGGGCGCTTGCTGCCGCCGCGCAAGTCCGCGCTGCTTTTGTGGGACATTGGGCGGCGCCAAGGCGGCGGCCGTCTAAAATGGATCGCAATTCTTTAGGAGATTCTCATGGGCTCGTTTTCTATCTGGCACTGGCTGATCGTGCTGCTCATCGTGGTTCTGGTGTTCGGCACCAAGAAGCTCAAGAACATCGGCACCGACCTGGGCGGCGCCGTCAAGGGCTTCAAGGACGGCATGAAGGACGGCTCCAGCGATGCCGCACCCGATGCGGCTGCGGGCCAGGTTGCCAACCAGCAGAGCACCGAAAAGGCCACCATCGACGTGGAAGCCAAGCAAAAGAGCTGATTGCTGCAAATCTGGCACTGATAGATGTTTGATATTGGCCTGTCCAAGATGGCGCTGATCGGCGCCGTGGCCCTGGTGGTCATCGGCCCCGAGAAGCTGCCGCGCGTGGCACGCATGGTGGGAACCATGCTTGGCAGGGCGCAGCGTTATGTGGCCGACGTCAAGGCAGAGGTCAACCGCTCCATGGAGCTGGATGAACTGCGCAAGATGAAGGACACGGTCGAGAGTGCGGCGCGCGACGTGGAGTCGAGCATCCGCACCCAGGCCTCCGATCTGGAAAAGGACTGGAACGAGGCCACCAAGGACTTGCAGGGCGATGCGCAGATGACCGCCGCCTCGTCCTTTGACTCCTATGGCTCGGACGGCGATACCCAGAGTTCCGTGGTGCCTGCCTACAAGCACCCGCGCAAGAACTGGCGTCTCAAGCGCGGCTCCGTACCCCAGTGGTACAAAGCCCGGTCCGGTGTGCGCACCAGGGTCCAGTCGGGTGCGGCGCGCGTGGCGCGTTTCCGTCCGCAGAAGTTCCGTTGAGCATGCCCATGCGCAGCCTGCCGGCCACCTGGCCGCCCGATAGGGGAGCCGGTCTGCCTTTTGCATGTCGCCCCTTGCCCGTGTCCGCGGGCGTTGTTGTTTCATGCGTGCGGAGCCCCTGGGGCTCTGGCGCAGTTTTGCACCATGTCCGAACCCTCTAAAGAAGACGAACTGGCCGGCACGGAGCAGCCGTTTGTACAGCACCTGATGGAGCTGCGCGATCGCCTGCTGTACTGCATTTACGGTATTGGCTTAGGTATCGCGCTGCTGATGTTCTGGCCCGGTCCGGACGGCCTGATCGACTTTATCGCCCATCCCATCAAGGAACATATGCCGCCCGGCGCCAAGCTGATCGCGGTGGGCGTGTTCTCGCCGTTCTTCGTGCCGCTCAAGGTGCTGATGATGGTGGCCGTGCTGCTGGTGCTGCCCTGGATCATGTACCAGATCTGGGCCTTTGTGGCGCCGGGGCTGTACAGCCATGAAAAGAAGTTTGTGCTGCCGCTGATCCTGTTCGGCAGCCTGCTGGCCTATGCGGGCATTGCCTTTGTGCAGTTCTTCGTGCTGGGCAATATGTTCAAGTTCATCCAGCACTTCACGCCGGCCAGCGTGGCCGCGACGCCCGATATCGCCTCCTATGTGGAAGCCATACTGGCGCTGTACATGGCTTTTGCGGCGGCCTTCCAGGTGCCCATTGTGGTGATGTTGCTGGTGCGCTTTGATCTGGTGGAAATCGACAAGCTCAAGTCCTTCCGCGGCTATTTCGTGGTGCTGGCCTTCATCATTGCGGCGGTGATCACGCCTCCCGACGTGATCTCGCAGCTGGCGCTGGCCGTGCCCATGTGCCTGCTCTACGAGGTGGGCATCATCGGCGCGCGCTGGTTCAGCAAGGTGTCGCGGGCACCCGAGGCCGAGGAGGCCGGTACAACCGCGGTGGACAAGCCCGCGGACGGCAGCTGAGAGCCCGGCTTTCCTCCATCTTTCCCATGCAAAAAGCCCTTGAAGTTCTTCAAGGGCTTTTGTTTTGATGGCTGCTGGCGCTTGATCCATCAAGGTTTGAAGCGGTGCATGAAAAAGCCAGCGCGGGCGCTGGCTGGGCACGGGGTGCGGCTCGATCAGGGGCGTCGGCCCTGCTGCTGCAGCGTGCTGGCGGTGGGGCGGGTGCCGGGCGTGACTTCCAGCACGACCTTGCTGTCGCCGCGGCGCACATCGAACTTGGTGGCCGCACCGGGCTTGAGCGCGGCCACGGCCGTGAGCAGCTCGGAGACATTGCGGGTGGGGGTTTCGCCCACCTGGACGATCACGTCGCCGGGGCGCATGCCGGCCTGGGCCGCGGGGCCGGCCTGGAGCACGCCGGTGATGATGACGCCCGCATCGGCCTTGACGCCAAAGGTTTCGGCCAGCTCGGGCGAGAGCTCGTTGGGCTCGACGCCGATCCAGCCGCGCGTGACCTTGCCGTCCCTGACGATGCTGTCCAGCACCATCTTGGCCGTGGACACGGGAATCGCAAAACCTATGCCCATGCTGCCGCCCGAGCGCGAGTAGATGGCGGTGTTGATGCCCAGCAGGCTGCCGTTGGCATCCACCAGCGCGCCGCCCGAGTTGCCGGGGTTGATGGCCGCATCGGTCTGGATGAAGTTCTCGAAGGTGTTGATGCCCAGCTGGCTGCGGCCCAGCGCGCTGATGATGCCGCTGGTCACCGTCTGGCCCACGCCAAAGGGATTGCCAATGGCCAGTACGCGATCGCCCACGGCGATCTGGTCGGAGTTGCCGAGCACGATGACGGGCAGCTTGTCGAGCTCGATCTTGAGAATGGCCAGATCGGTCTCGGGGTCGGTGCCTATCACCTTGGCCTTGGCCTGGCGGCTGTCGGTCAGCGTGACCTCGATATCGTCCGCGCCTTCCACCACATGGTTGTTGGTGAGTATGTAGCCATCTTGACTGATGATGACGCCGCTGCCCAAACCAGATTGCTCCTGCGGCCCCTGGTCGCCAAAGAAGAACTGGAACCAGGGATCGTTGGCGCGCGGGTGGCGCACGGCCTTGCTGGTGTTGATGCTGACCACGGCGGGCGCGGCCTTGCGCGCCGCGGGCGCAAAGCTGCCCGGAGCGACTTCACCGGCCGGCGTGGCCGGCGCCTGCAGCAGCGAAATGCCCGCACTGCTGCGGATATTTCCCCGCTGAAGCCAGCCGGGCTGCAGGGTAGCTACTACAAAATAGATAGCCACCAGCACGGTGACGACCTGCGAAAACAGCAGCCAGGTGCGTTTCATGTAATGCGTATGAAGAGTGAGGGGAACAGGTCCACATTGTGAGGCATGGCCGTGGCAAAGCGCGAGGCTTGCGGCCCGCATTTGCATAGCGCAAACCGCTGGAGGCTGCAGGCCGGGCGCACATAGGACTGTAGCCGTCTGTAGTTTTGCTTAGGCCGTGGCCATGGGTGTAAACCCTAGAATGATTTTTCGACCGCGCTTATCTCGCCGTTTACTGAAGTGATCGCCCACCAAGTGATCGCGCTCAGTGTGGCTCGGCTTTGCATCTGAAGCCCGCCTCAATCGGTCTGCCACTGCACGTTGACCCGTGATCAGCGGCTTTTCCGCGCTGTCCTGTTGTTCGATCTAGGAAACACCATGACTACGCTTGACCGCGCTGCACCGACCATGGCGTCGGCTGCGGTGCCGAATCGTCTCCTGAACCGGGAGGACTACAAGACCCTGGGCCTGTCGGCCCTGGGCGGAACGCTGGAGTTCTATGACTTCGTGGTGTTCGTCTTTTTTGCCAATGTGATCGGCTCGCTGTTCTTCCCGGCCTCGCTGCCGGACTGGATGCGCCAGCTGCAGACCCTGGGCATTTTTGCGGCCGGCTATCTGGCGCGCCCGATCGGCGGCATTCTGATCGCCCACTTCGGCGACATCCTGGGCCGCAAGAAGATGTTCACGCTGTCGGTGTTTCTGATGGCCGTGCCCACCCTGGTCATCGGCCTGCTGCCCACCTATGAAAACATCGGCCTGGCCGCCCCCATTCTGCTGCTGCTGATGCGGGTGATGCAGGGCGCCGCGATTGGTGGCGAGATGCCTGGCGCCTGGGTGTTCGTGGCCGAGCATGCGCCCGCCAAGCGCTACGGTTTTGCCATCGGCTCGCTGACCTCGGGCATTACCGGCGGCATTTTCCTGGGCTCCATCATCGGCGTCTGGCTCAACAGCGCGTACAGCCAAACCGAGATCCATGATTGGGCCTGGCGTATCCCGTTCATTCTGGGCGGCGTGTTCGGCCTGGTGTCGGTGTATCTGCGCAAGTTCCTGCATGAAACCCCTATCTTCCAGGAGCTGCAGGCCCGCAAGGCCGCCGACCGCGAGCTGCCCATCAAGACCATTCTGCGCGAGCACCGCGAAGCCAGCGTGGTCGTGGCGCTGATGACCTGGGTGCTGTCCACGGCCATCGTGGTGGTGATTCTGTTCACGCCCTCCTATCTGCAGAAGGTCTTCCACATCGCTCCGGCGCTGGCGCTCAAGGCCAATGCCGTGGCCACGGTGACGCTGACCCTGGGCTGCGTGTTCTGGGGCTGGCTGTCCGACAAGCTGGGCACCCGGGTGGCCATGATTCTTGGCTGGGGCGGCATGACGGTCACGGCCTATCTGTTCTATCTGAACCTGCCGGGCAGCGAGGATTCGCTGATCTGCACCTATGCGACAGTGGGCTTTTTCGTGGGCGCGATCTCCTTGCTGCCCGTGGTGGGCGTGCGCGCCTTCCCGCCCGAAGTGCGCTTCACCGGCCTGTCCTTCTCCTACAACATGGCTTACGCGGTGTTCGGCGGCCTGACGCCGATGCTGGTGTCCGTGTGGCAGCAGGCCGACGTGATGGCTCCGGCACACTATGTGGCGGCCATGGGCGTGCTCGGCGTGGCCATGGGCTTCTGGCCGCTGGCCTGCAAGGGCTGGCAGGCCAAAAAGGCTTGAGTCGAACCGAGATGAGCAAAAGGGCAGCCTGAGCTGCCCTTTTTGCATCCGGCAAGCCCATAAGCGCTTCGGCAGCTTGCGGGCTTGGGCACAATCGTGGCCATGAGCATCGAGCGAAACCAACTGCTATCCGTCTTCAATGGGCTGCTGCAGCCCGAGCGCTTCAAGGACTACGGGCCCAATGGCCTGCAGGTCGAAGGCCGAAGCGAGATTCGCCGCATCGTCAGCGGCGTGACGGCCAGCCGCGCGCTGATCGAGGCGGCAATCGAGGCCGAGGCCGATGCGATCTTTGTGCACCACGGCCTGTTCTGGCGCGGCATGGACGGGCGTATCACGGGCTGGCTCAAGGAGCGCATCCGCCTGCTGCTGGCGCACGATATCAATCTGTTCGCCTATCACCTGCCGCTGGACGCCCATCCCGAACTCGGCAACAACGCGCGGCTTGGGGCCCAGCTTGGAGTCCAGGGCCAGGCCATGTTTGGCGAGCAGAACCTGGGCTGGCTGGCCGAGGCCGAATTTGCCGATGCCGCAGCCCTGGCGGATCATGTGCAGCGGGCTCTGGGGCGCAGCGTGACCCTGGTCGGCGCCGATGGGCAAAGGCCGATCCGCAAGCTGGCCTGGTGCACGGGCGGCGCGCAAGGCTTTTTCGAGTCCGCGATCGCGGCCGGAGCGGATGCCTATATCACCGGCGAGATTTCTGAACCCCAGGCCCATCTGGCGCGCGAGACCGGAGTGTGCTTTATCGCGGCCGGCCATCACGCCACCGAGCGCTATGGGGCTCCGGCCGTGGCCGCCCATGTGGCGCAGGAGTGCGGGCTGGAGCACCGCTTCATCGATATCGACAATCCGGCTTAAGCGCTTGGCTTAAATTTTGATAGCTGCTGGCGCAATAGGGGATTGGGCTAGCGGCTGACTGGATGCTTATGTCTGCTTCTGAATCAACATCGGCCAAAACCATTGCCATCCCCCAGGGGGATTGCGCAGGCATTGGCCCGGAAATCATTGCCAAGGCTTTTCGCGCGGCACCACAGGCTTTGCAAGGCTGTTTTGTGGTGGGCGAGCTGCAGACCCTGCGCCGCGCGACGGCTCTGGCGGCCCGGGTGGCCGAGGGCGAGCAGGGCATGGCCCAGCCCGTGGCGGTGATCGAAGAGCCGGCCGAGGCCTGGGCCGTTCCGGCGGGCACGATTCCGCTGCTGAACCTGCCCGGTCTCGCGGGGCCTCAGCCCTATGGCCGTATATCGGCCGCGGCCGGGCAGGCGGCGGCGCAATGCGTGGTCTGGGCCGCGCAGGCCGCGCTGCGCGGCGAGATTGCGGCCCTGGTCACGGCGCCGCTGCACAAGGAGGCGCTGCATCTGGCCGGAGTCTCGTTCCCCGGCCATACCGAGCTGCTGCAGGCCGAGGCTGCCGCGCACGCGGGCGTCGCCCTGGAGCAAATGCCGGTGCGCATGATGCTGGCCAATGACGAGCTGCGCACGGTACTGGTCAGCATCCATGTTTCGCTGCGCGATGCCATCGAGGCCGTGACCCAGCCACAGATTCTGCAGACCCTGCGCATCACCCATGGGGCGCTCAGCAAGAATCTGGGGCGAGCGCCGCGTATCGCCGTGGCCGGCCTCAATCCGCATGCGGGTGAGGGCGGGATTTTCGGCCGTGAAGAAATCGAGATCATTGCGCCGGCCATTGCCCAGGCGCGCTCCGAAGGCATGGACGTGCAGGGGCCGCTGGCTCCCGATACCGTGTTCATGCGGGCCCGCAATACCGCGTCCCATCCGGGCGAATTCGACGTGGTGTTGGCGATGTACCACGACCAAGGGTTGATCCCGGTCAAATATCTGGGCGTGGAAAAAGGCGTCAATGTCACGCTGGGCCTGCCGCTGGTGCGCACCAGCCCCGACCATGGCACGGCTTTCGACATCGCGGGCCAGGGTGTTGCCGATGAGACCAGTCTGCTCGAGGCCATCCATATGGCGCGCAGCCTGGCGGCCTGAAGCCGCTGCCCATGAAAAAAGCCTGCCGCTGAATCCGGCAGGCTTTTTTCATGGGGGGGCGCCTTACGGCCTGCGGTTGAGGCTGTCGCGGATCTCGCGCAGCAGCTGGATGTCTTCGGGAGTGGTGGGCGCCTCGGCGGGGGCGGCAGGGGCTTCGCGCTTGAGGCGGTTGACCTGCTTGACCATCATGAAAATGATGAAGGCCAGGATCAGGAAGTTAACGGCCACCGTGATGAAGTTGCCATAGGCAAACACGGGAACTCCGGCCTTCTTCAAGGCATCCAGCGTGCGCGGCACGCCTTCCGGCATGGTGCCCAGCACGACGAACAGATTGGAGAAATCCAGCTTGCCAAAGATCAGGCCGACCAGGGGCATGATGAGGTCGTTCACGACGGAATCGACAATCTTGCCGAAGGCCCCGCCGATGATCACGCCGACGGCCAAATCCATCACGTTTCCCTTGATGGCGAATTCGCGGAATTCTTGCATCATGCCCATAAGCAGTTCCAGTCACTGATAGTTTGAGATAGCGCAGTATTGCGCGACTTTGGCGCTTGTCAACGTCGGACGGAGGCTGGAATAACCATAATCACACCGCTAGAATTTGCAGTTGACCCCAAATCAAGCGATGTACTTCGAGGAAATCCATGAGTGACTCTCCAGTCGACTCCAGCAAGCGTACGTGGATCATCACGTCAGCCTGTGCTGGTGCAGTGGGCGGCGTGGCAACAGCCGTTCCGTTTGTGAGCTCCTTCCAGCCTTCGGAAAAGGCCAAGGCGGCTGGTGCAGCGGTGGAGGTAGATATCTCCAACCTCAAGGAAGGTGAGAAGCTCACCGTCGAATGGCGCGGCAAGCCGGTGTGGATCATCAAGCGCACACCCGAACAGCTCAAGGATCTGCCCACGCTCGACGGCGAGCTGGCCGACCCCAAGTCCGAACGCCATCCCGACGAATTCACGCCGGTATACGCTCGCAATGATTTGCGCTCCATCAAGCCCGAAGTCCTGGTAGTGGTCGGTATCTGCACGCATCTTGGCTGCTCGCCCACCGACAAGTTCCACTCCGGTCCCCAGCCCTCGCTGCCCAACGACTGGAAGGGCGGTTTTCTGTGCCCCTGCCACGGCTCGACCTTCGATATGGCGGGCCGCGTGTTCAAGAACAAGCCCGCCCCGGACAATCTGCAGGTGCCGCCGCATATGTATCTGTCCGACACCAGGCTGCTGATTGGTGACGACAAGAAGGCTGCCTGAGGGAGACAAGAACAATGGCCCACGAATTCAAGCAAATTGACCCGAACTCCACCTCCGGTGCGAAGGTCATGAACTGGTTTGAGAACCGTTTCCCGACAGCATTTGACGCTTACCGCGTCCATATGTCGGAGTATTACGCTCCCAAGAATTTCAACTTCTGGTACATCTTCGGCTCGCTGGCACTGCTGGTGCTGGTGATCCAGATCGTCACCGGCATCTTCCTGGTGATGCACTACAAGCCGGATGCGGACAAGGCTTTCGCCTCGGTCGAGTACATCATGCGCGATGTGCCCTGGGGCTGGCTGATCCGCTACATGCACTCCACGGGAGCCTCGGCTTTCTTCATCGTGGTCTATCTGCATATGTTCCGCGGTCTTCTGTACGGTTCTTACCGTAAGCCGCGTGAGCTGGTGTGGATCTTCGGCTGCGCCATCTTCCTCGTGCTGATGGCCGAGGCCTTCATGGGCTATCTGCTGCCCTGGGGTCAGATGTCGTACTGGGGTGCCCAGGTGATCGTGAACCTGTTTTCGGCCATCCCCTTTGTGGGTCCCGATCTGGCCCTGCTGATCCGCGGCGACTATGTGGTCGGTGATGCGACGCTGAACCGCTTCTTCAGCTTCCACGTGATCGCCGTGCCCCTGGTGCTGCTGGGCCTGGTCGTGGCCCACCTGCTGGCGCTGCATGACGTGGGGTCCAACAATCCCGACGGCATCGAAATCAAGGGCCCGAAGGCACCCAAGGATGAGAAGGGTCGTCCGCTGGACGGCGTGCCTTTCCACCCCTACTACACCGTGCACGACATCTTCGGCGTGACCGTGTTCCTGTTCCTGTTCTCGGCCGTAGTCTTCTTCGCGCCCGAGTTCGGCGGCTACTTCCTCGAGTACAACAACTTCATCCCGGCCGATCCGCTCAAGACGCCGAACCACATTGCACCGGTCTGGTACTTCACGCCCTTCTATTCGATGCTGCGTGCCATCACCAGCGAGATGATGTATGTGCTGATCGCCTGCGTGGTGCTGGGCGCCGGCTACGGCATCCTGAAGTCGCGTCTGCCTTCGGCCGTCAAGGGTCTGGTAGGTGTGGTTGCGCTGGGCGTGATCGCCATGATGCTGTCCATCGACGCCAAGTTCTGGGGTGTGGTCGTCATGGGCGGTGCGGTCATTATCCTGTTCGCTCTGCCCTGGCTCGATTGCAGCCCGGTCAAGTCCATCCGCTATCGTCCGAGCTGGCACAAGTATGTGTATGCCGTGTTCGTGGTGGACTTCGTCATCCTCGCCTATCTGGGCGTGCAGCCTCCGTCGCCTGTGGGTGAAAAGGTGTCGCAGGTCGGAACCCTGTTCTACTTCGGCTTCTTCCTGCTCATGCCCTGGTGGAGTCGCTTGGGTGCCACCAAGCCTGTGCCTGAGCGCGTGACCTTCAAGCCACACTGAAGCGGGAGAGAACAAGAATGAAGAAACTGATTCTGGCCCTGGTTGCTGCCCTGGGCATTGCCGGCGGCGCACAAGCCTCCGAAGGCGGCATTCACTGGGACAAGGCGCCGGTCAATACCAGCGATACCGCGTCCCTGCAGAATGGCGCCAAGCTCTTTGTCAACTACTGCCTGAGCTGCCACTCCGCTGCCTACATGCGCTTCAACCGCCTGAAGGACATAGGCCTGAGCGAAAAGGACATCAAGGACAATCTGCTGTTCACCACCGACAAGGTTGGCGAGACCATGCAGGCGGCCATCAATCCCAAGGAGGCCAAGGAGTGGTTTGGCGCCAATCCTCCGGATCTGACGGTGATCGCGCGCTCGCGTGCGGGCGCCGGCGGCTCGGGCAGTGATTACCTGTACACCTTCTTGCGTACTTTCTACCGGGATGACACCAAGGCCACGGGCTGGAATAATCTCGCCTTTCCCAGCGTAGGCATGCCGCATGCGCTGTGGGAGCTGCAGGGCGAGCGCCGCGCGAACTTCGAAGAACACGACGAGCACGGGGTTAAGACCCAGGTCTTCAAGGGTTGGGAGCAGCTGTCTCCTGGCAAGATGACCGCAGTGCAGTACGATCAGGCCGTTGGCGATCTGGTGAATTACCTGCAATGGATGGGAGAGCCGGCCCAGAACACCCGTACCCGCGTCGGGGTGGGTGTGCTTATCTTCCTGGCCTTCTTCATCTTTGTGGCCTGGCGCCTGAACGCTGCGTTCTGGAAAGACGTCAAGTAAGCTCTGCTGCCGTGCAGATGCTGTCTGCAGCCATACCGTGTTAGTGCAGAGTGGGGCGCCGTGGGCGACCCACTCTTTTTGATTTTTAGGAGCCTCCACCATGATGGTGCTTTATTCGGGAACGACCTGCCCCTTCTCACACCGCTGCCGCTTTGTGCTGTTTGAAAAAGGCATGGACTTCGAGATCCGCGATGTGGACTTGTTCAGCAAGCCCGAAGAGATCAGCGTGATGAACCCCTATGGTCAGGTGCCCATCCTGGTCGAGCGCGACCTGATCCTCTACGAATCCAACATCATCAACGAGTACATCGACGAGCGCTTCCCCCATCCCCAGCTCATGCCCGGCGACCCGGTGGACCGCGCCCGCGTGCGCCTGTTCCTGCTGAACTTCGAGAAGGAGCTGTTCGTGCACGTGAGCACTCTGGAAGAGCGCAATGTCAAGGGCAATGAAAAGGCGCTGGAAAAGGCCCGCGCCCAGATCCGCGACCGCCTCACGCAGATGGCTCCGATCTTCCTGAAGAACAAGTACATCATGGGCGAGAACTTCTCCATGCTGGACGTGGCCATTGCTCCGCTGCTGTGGCGCCTGGACTACTACGGCATCGAGCTGTCCAAGAACGCCGCTCCCCTGCTCAAGTACGCCGAGCGCATCTTCTCGCGCCCCGCCTATATTGAAGCGCTGACGCCTTCCGAAAAGGTCATGCGCAAGTAATTGCATATGCCATCCGGGCGGGCACGGTGAAGGGACTTCCTTCGTCTGCCCGCTTTTTTGTCTTTGCAATCTTCTGGAATTGATTGGTCAGGAAACGACATGACAGCCCCTGAAGCGACTTCGACCCGTCCGTACATGCTGCGGGCCTTGTTCGAGTGGTGTACCGACAACGGCTTCACTCCTCATATCGCGGTGCGTGTGGACCGCAGCACCCAGGTGCCCATGGAATTCGTGCGCGACGGCCAGATCGTGCTCAATATCAGCTATGACGCCACCAGCGGTCTGCTGATCGGCAATGAATACGTGGAATTCAAGGCGCGTTTCGGCGGCAAGCCGCGCGAAATCATGGTGCCGGTTGCCAATGTGCTGGCCATTTATGCGCGCGAGACGGGCCAGGGCATGGCCTTCCCGCCCGAAGATGAAGAGCTCGGCGCCGGCCAGGATGAGGCTGATGCACCAGAGCAGGTGTCGGATATCGATACAGCCGAGGCCGGCGAAGACCGCGTGGTGCAACTGGTGCCCGTGAAGACCGACGAGACCGGCGATGACGACGGCCCGCGCACCCCGCCGCCCGCGGGCGGTCGCCCAGCTCTCAAGCGGGTGAAGTAAGTGTCGTCATGGTTCGCAAATGCCATGGCGTTTGCGGCCATCTTCCCGGGAATTGCCGCTTTCTTTTTTAAGGGTGAATTTCTCGGCTAGAATTCGAGCTTCGCCGGTTTAGCTCAGTTGGTAGAGCACCCGCCTTGTAAGCGGTAGGTCGTCAGTTCGAATCCGACAACCGGCACCATTTCAAAAGGCCTTCGCTGTTCAGCGAAGGCCTTTTTTGCTGGGCGCTGCTTTTCAGGTGTGGCGCCGACAAAAACAGTAGACGAATTCCTGCGGGCTGCCCCAGGGTGTGGTGTGCATGTCTATGCTGTGCCGGACCAGGTGGAAGCTTTCGCCAAATGCGCCGTGCAGCGCTTCGGGCGCATAGCGCATCACGGGCAGGCCGCTGCACTGCTGCGGCCCGTTCGGACCGAAGGTGCCGACGATGGCGAACCCGCCGGGCTTCAAGGCCTGCAGCACCTGGGCCACATAGGCCTGGCGTTGCCATGTCTCGGTCAGAAAGTGGAACACGGCGCGGTCGTGCCAGATGTCTACTGACTTTGCCGCGAAATCGTGCTCCAGCACATCGGCGGCGATCCACTGCACGCCCGCAGCGCTTTCGCCCAGCCGCTGCGCCGCGACCTCGAGCGCCTTGGCCGAGATGTCCAGCACCGTGAGCTGGCGATAGCCTGCCTCGAGCAGGTCGTCGACCAGCGTGGCCTCGCCGCCGCCGATGTCGACGATGGCCGCCTGTGTGCCCAACTGGGTGGCCTGGATGTACTGCAGCGAGGCGTCAAGGTGCGGCGCATACCAGCTGAGGGCATCGGCTGCCTTCGTGGTGTAGACCTGTTCCCAGTGCAGCTTGCTTTGCATGGCTGCTCCCCTTATGGCTGTCGGGGGTGGCCCAGCACGTTCAGTGGAATCTTCAGATAGGAAACACCGTCCTCCTCGGGCGGCGGCAGCTGGCCCGCACGGACGTTGACCTGCAGCGATGGCAGGATGAGGGCCGGGGCTTCCAGCGTGGCGTCCCGGGCCTGGCGCATGGCGACGAACTCCGGCTCCGCAATGCCGTCGCGCACATGGATATTGGCTGCGCGCTGCTCGGCCACCGTGGTTTCCCACTGCGGCTCGCGCGTTGCGGGCGGGTAGTCGTGACAGACGAACATGCGCGTTTGCGGCGGCAGCTCCAGAATGCGGCGCACCGAGCGGTACAGCGTGCGCGCATCGCCGCCGGGGAAATCGGCGCGCGCCGAGCCCACGTCGGGCATGAACAGCGTGTCGCCCACGAAGACCGCGCCGTCCACCACATAGGCCATGTCGGCCGGCGTGTGGCCGGGCACGAGCAGGGCCTGGACCGGGACATCGCCGAGCATGAAGATCTCGCCGTCCTTGAACAGATGGTCGAACTGGCTGCCATCGGGCAGGAAGCTGCGCTCCAGGTTGTAGAGCTTCCGGAACACGGACTGCACTGCGCGGATGTTCTCGCCGATCGCGATGCGCCCGCCGGCCTGCTGCTGTATGTAGCGGGCGCTGGACAGATGGTCGGCATGGGCATGCGTTTCCAGAATCCATTGCACCGTCAGGCCCTGCTCGCGCAGATAAGTCAGCAGTCGATCGGCGGAATGCGTCGAGGTGCGACCCGAGCGCATATCGAAGTCGAGCACCGGGTCGATGACGGCGGCCTGCTGGCTGGCGTTGTCATGCACCACATAGCTCACGGTCCAGGTGGCTGGATCAAAAAAAGCCTGGATGGTGGTTTGCATCGCGGTCTCCTGAAATGGCGAGGAATTCAATCTGTTGACTAATATTATATAAATATATAGAATATGTCAATCTTAGTTGAAGCGGATAGTTCCCTGCCAGATGTTGCCCTGGGCCTGCTGGACGGGGTGAGCCCGGGGGCGGCTCGCCGTCCGTTTTGCATGAGATTTTCTGTCCTCAAAGGTAAACCACCATGACCATAGACTGGAATGCTTTTACGCCCTGGGCGGCTTTGGCCGGAGGGGTTCTCATCGGGCTGGGTGCGGCCATATTCGTGCTGCTGGGCGGGCGCATCGCCGGCATCAGCGGCGTGTTGGGGGGGCTGCTCAAGCCGGTGCGCGGCGATATCGCCTGGCGTCTGGCCTTCCTGGCAGGCCTGATTGCGGCCCCGGTGCTGCTGGCACTGTCCGGCGGGCAGGTGCAGGCGCACATCGATGCCGATTGGAGCGCGCTGATTGTCGCGGGCCTGCTGGTGGGCATTGGCACGCGCTACGGCTCGGGCTGCACAAGCGGCCACGGTGTCTGCGGCCTGTCGCGCCTGTCACCGCGCTCGCTGGTGGCCACGCTGTCCTTCATGGCCGCGGGTTTCGCCACCGTCTACGTCATCCGCCATCTCATGGCGATCTGAGGAGATTGATATGCAGGTATTGATTGCGTTGCTGTCGGGACTGGTGTTCGGTTTCGGCCTGCTGGTCTCGGGCATGGCCAATCCGGCCAAGGTGCTGGGCTTTCTGGATCTGGCCGGCGACTGGGACCCGTCGCTGGCGCTGGTCATGGCCGGCGCCATTGTGATCGGCCTGGTCGCGTTCACCGTGGCACGCCGGCGCACGGTGTCGCTGCTCGGGCTGGACATGAAGCTGCCTTCGGCCACCCATATCGACCGGCGCCTGGTCGGCGGCAGCCTGTTGTTTGGCATAGGCTGGGGCCTGGTTGGCATCTGTCCGGGGCCGGCACTGGTCGCCTTGGGAGCGGGCCAGCTCAAGGCTCTGGTCTTTGTGCTGGCGATGCTGGCCGGCATGGGCATCTTCGAACTGCTTGAGCGTCGCCGCTCTGGCCAGGCGCTAGGGTCTAAGGCGGGCGGCCATGTTTGATGCCTGGTTTGCGGCCTGGGTGACGCTGGTCATCGTCGCTGCCTATGAGCTGTGGCTGCTGCTGGCGCAGCGCCGTTGGCCGCGCCGCCTGGCCAGAACCGTGCATGCGGCGCTGCGCGAAGACTGGTTTGCCTCCGTGTCCCAGCACAGGGGCTCGGAGATTCTGGCGGTGCAGACCCTGCGCAACTCGCTGATGTCGGCCACGATGACGGCCTCGACCGCCATGCTGGCCTTGATGGGGGCGTTGACGCTCACGGCTTCGTCCCTGCATGCCTCGTTCGGTGCGGCCGATGCGGCCTGGCCTGGCTTCACGCCGCGGCTGGCGATGGAAATCGTGATGCTGGGGCTGCTGTTTGCCTCGCTCATAGCCTGCACCATGGCGGTGCGCTATTACAACCATGCGGGCTTCGTGGGCGGCATGCCGGTCGAATCCGCCGCACGCCGGGCCTGGGCTGCGGCCGGTACGGCCTATGTGCGCAAGGCCGGACTGCTATACAGCTGGGGTCTGCGCCAGTTGCTGCTGGTCGTGCCCGCGGTGGCCTTTATCCTGCATCCTCTGGCCGGGGTGGGAACGGCGCTTGCGGCCGTGATCGCGCTGGCGCAGTTCGACCGCTTTCAGGCTGTCGATGAGACGGCGGGAGTCTAGTTCTGGACCTTGAGCCTGATGCTCGCCACATTCCAGCCCTTGGTGCGCAGATGCGCGGCCATGGCCGGCAGCAGCTGCCGTACCTTGGCCGCAGCAGCGTTGTTCTTGACCAGCAGGCACCAGCTGTCGCCTTCGATGGGGCCGGCCTGCAGGCTGCCGCGCAGCATCGGAGGGATCAGCGGCTGGACCGCGGCGAGGCGGTTGCTGGAGTCGCGTGTGAGTTCGGCCAGGCGCGTCAGCGTGGGCGAGGTCTGCACCGCGGCAATAGCGGTGATGGCTTGGTGGCGGCGGGTAGTGCTCATCGGTGGCAGGGTTGGGAGTAGGGCGCGACTGGTATTAGTTTCGCCCAGAGTGCATAGAGATGTGCGGGACCGGGCTTTGGGCTGAGCGCAAAAGCGGCGAAAAACCAAGGGCAGCCTGGGCGGTTAGAATCATTTTTTGGTCCGTGTTTCAGTTTTAGGCATCTCAGGCAAGCTTCATCGTGTGGTGACGCTCTTGATTGCGACTGAGACGGCCCCATCTGCAGACCAACAATCAAGGGATTCCGGGCATCATGCTCTGTGCCAGTGGCGCGAGGGCGGGATGTCTTTGTACGCATGGCCACCAATTTCCTCACCAAATTGTTCGGCAGCCGCAATGACCGGCTGCTCAAGCAATACCGCAAGACAGTCGCTCGCATCAATGCGATGGAGGCTGAGTACGAAAAGCTCAGCGATGAGGCATTGCGCGCCAAGACTCTGGAGTTCAAGGAGCGCGTGGCCAAGGGCGAGTCGCTGGATGATCTGCTGCCCGAGGCTTTTGCCGTCGTGCGCGAAGGCTCCAAGCGCGTCATGAAGATGCGCCACTTCGACGTGCAGATGCTGGGCGCGATGGCCTTGCACTATGGCAAGATCGCCGAAATGCGCACCGGCGAAGGCAAGACGCTGACCGCCACGCTGCCCGTGTATCTCAACGCCCTGTCGGGCGAGGGCGTGCACGTGGTGACCGTGAACGACTATCTGGCCAGGCGCGATGCGACCACCATGGCGCGTCTGTACAACTTCCTGGGCCTGACGGTGGGCATCAACCTGCCCAATCTCTCGCGCGAGGAAAAGCAGGCCGCCTACAACTCCGACATCACCTACGGCACGAACAACGAGTACGGCTTCGACTATCTGCGCGACAACATGGTCTACGAGCCCGTGGACCGCGTGCAGCGCGTGCTCAATTACGCCATCGTCGACGAGGTGGACTCCATCCTGATCGACGAGGCGCGTACGCCGCTGATCATCTCCGGCCCGGCCGAAGACCATACGGCCATGTATGTGGCCATGAACCAGATCGTGCCGAATCTGGTGCGCCAGGAAGGCGAGGCCGACCCGCGCACCGGCGAAGGCGTGACCAAGCCCGGCGACTTCACGGTCGACGAAAAATCCCATCAGGTCTATCTGACCGACCAGGGCTATGAGGCTGCCGAGCGCCTGCTGACCCATGCGGGCCTGATCGCCGAGGGCTCGTCGCTGTACGATCCGTCCAATATCTCGCTGGTGCACCATCTGTACGCGGCGCTGCGCGCCAACCAGCTGTATTTCCGCGACCAGCACTATGTGGTGCAGAACGACGAAATCGTGATCGTGGACGAGTTCACAGGTCGTCTGATGGCGGGCCGCCGCTGGAGCGATGGCCTGCACCAGGCCGTGGAAGCCAAGGAAGGTGTGGCCATCCAGGCCGAGAACCAGACCATGGCCTCGATCACCTTCCAGAACTACTTCCGTCTGTACAAAAAGCTTTCGGGCATGACGGGCACGGCCGATACCGAGGCCTATGAGTTCCAGGAAATCTACGGCCTGGAAACCGTGGTCGTGCCGCCCAACAAGCCCAGCAAGCGCCAGGACCAGTTGGACCGCGTCTACAAGACCACGCGCGAAAAATACGATGCCGCGATCAAGGACATCCGCGAATGCTATGAGCGCGGCCAGCCCGTGCTGGTGGGCACGACCTCGATCGAGAACTCCGAAATCATCGACCAGCTGCTGAGCCGCGAAAAGCTGCCTCACCAGGTGCTCAATGCCAAGCAGCACGAGCGCGAGGCCGACATCATTGCCCAGGCCGGCAGCGAAGGCATGATCACCATCGCCACGAACATGGCGGGCCGCGGTACCGACATCGTGCTGGGCGGCAATATCGACAAGGAAGTTGCGGCCATCGAGGCCGACGAGGCGCTGAGCCCGACCGAGCGCAAGCAGAAGATCGACAAGCTGCGCGCCGACTGGCAGGTGGACCACGACAAGATCGTGGCCCTGGGCGGCCTGCGCATCATCGCCACCGAGCGCCACGAGTCGCGCCGTATCGACAACCAGCTGCGCGGCCGTTCGGGTCGCCAGGGCGACCCCGGCTCCTCGCGCTTCTACCTGAGCCTGGACGACCAGCTGATGCGCATCTTCGCGGGCGACCGCGTCAAGGCCATCATGGACCGCCTGAAGATGCCCGAGGGCGAGGCGATCGAGGCGGGCATCGTGACCCGCTCCATCGAGTCGGCCCAGCGCAAGGTGGAGGCCCGCAACTTCGACATGCGCAAGCAGCTGCTCGAATACGACGATGTGGCCAATGACCAGCGCAAGGTCATCTACCAGCAGCGCAACGACATTCTGGACTCCTCCGACCTCAACGGCATGCTGGCCGCCATGCGCGACGATGTCATCACCGATGTGGTGCGCCAGTATGTGCCGGCCGAGTCCATGGAAGAGCAGTGGGACATCCCCGGCCTGGAAAAAGCCCTGGCCAGCGAATGGCAGATCGAGCTGTCGCTGCAGCAGGAAGTGGCGTCCTCCGACTCCATCACTGACGAGGAAATTCTCGAGCGGGTGCTCAAGCTGGCGAACGAGATGTTCGATGTCAAGGTCGCCTTGATCGGCCAGGAAAACTTCACGCAGTTCCAGCGCGCCGTGCTGCTGCAGAGCTTTGACAGCAACTGGCGCGACCATCTGGCCGCGCTCGACTATCTGCGCCAGGGCATTCACCTGCGCGGCTATGCGCAAAAGCAGCCCAAGCAGGAATACAAGCGCGAAGCCTTCGAGCTGTTCCGCCAGCTCATCGACCAGGTCAAGACCGAAGTCACCCGCATTCTGATGACGGTGCAGGTGCGCTCTCGCGAAGAGATGGACGAGGCCGCCGTGGCCATGAACGAACGCGGTGTCCAGAGCCTGGAGCACATGAACTACAGCGGCCCCTCGGACGCCGATATCGGCTCCGCCACGCCCGAGAGCGAGCTGGCGCTGGCCATGCCCCAGGGAGTGCATGTGGGCCGCAACGACCCCTGCCCCTGCGGCAGCGGCAAGAAGTACAAGCTCTGCCACGGCAAGCTGTCCTGACCCCTGAGGCGCTTTGCGCCTTCCCCCTTAAAGGGGGACGACGGCCTTTGCTGCGGGGCTGCCCTGGCTGGCCGTCTCTGGCTTGAACATGCTTTATCGAATAACACGGGCTGCGGCCCGTGTTTGCATTTGGGCGCAGCTTTTTGCGCAACAAAATCCGGTAAGTCCGATCAAGCCTCCGTTTGTTCCGATAATGGAGAACGTTTTAACTTTCGACCCCTAGGCTGCTGCACAGGGCGCACTCTTGGCTAGAGACATCGAGCAAGAGCCGCCTCGCAGCGAAGATGTCGTCCCCCTCGGGGGAAACCGCGCAGCGGCACAGGGGGAGGCTTCTCTCAGGAACATTGCAATGTCCGTGAATCTTTCCGCTCCCGTTGCCGCCGATCTGCTGGCGATCAATGGCGTTCGCATCGGCGTCACCGAAGCCGGTGTGCGCAAGGCCAATCGCAAGGACTTGACGGTGTTCCTGCTCGATGCAGGCACGGCGGTGGCCGGCGTGTTCACGCAAAACCGTTTCTGCGCCGCACCGGTTCAGGTCTGCCGCGAGCATTTGAGCGCCGGCACGGCCATCCGCGCCATGGTGGTCAATACCGGCAATGCCAATGCAGGCACGGGTGCCGCCGGCCTGGCCAATGCGCGCGCCACCTGCGACGCGCTGGCCAAGGAGCTGGACCTGCAGCCCGGCCAGATCCTGCCTTTCTCCACGGGCGTGATCATGGAAGAGCTGCCCGTGGACCGCATCGTGGCCGGCATGCCTCAAGCCATTGCCGCCGCCAAGGCCGACAACTGGGCCACGGCCGCCGAAGGCATCATGACCACCGACACCCTGCCCAAGGCCTTCAGCCGCAGCCTGAGCCTGGGCGGCAAGACCGTGTCCATCACCGGCATCAGCAAGGGCGCGGGCATGATCCGCCCCAATATGGCGACCATGCTGGGCTTTCTGGCCACCGATGCGGCGATCGCTCCCGAACTGCTGCAGCCCCTGGTCAAGGAACTGGCCGATGGCTCGTTCAACCGCGTGACCATTGATGGCGACACCTCCACCAATGACTCTTTTGTGCTGATCGCCACCGGCAAGGCCGGCAATGCGCAGATCGGCTCGCTGACGAGCAGCGAAGGCCAGCAGCTCAAGGCGGCCCTGCTGGAAGTGGCGCAGAAACTGGCGCAGGCCATCGTGCGCGACGGCGAGGGTGCGACCAAGTTCATCACCGTGAAGGTGGAAGGCGGCAAGAACGAGGAAGAGTGCCGGCTCGCGGCCTACTCGATTGCCCACTCGCCCCTGGTGAAGACGGCTTTCTTCGCCTCCGACCCCAACCTGGGCCGCATTCTGGCCGCCGTGGGCTATGCGGGCATTGCCGATCTGGACCAGACCAAGATCGATCTGTATCTAGATGACGTGCATGTGGTGGTCGACGGCGGCCGCAACCCTTCCTACAGGGAAGAAGACGGCCAGCGCGTGATGAAGCAGCAGGAGATCACGGTGCGCGTGGCGCTGGGTCGCGGCGATGCGGCACAGACCGTGTGGACCTGCGACCTCAGCCACGAATACGTGACCATCAACGCCGATTACCGGTCTTGATCACCCCCTGAGCGGCTTTGCCGCTTCCCCCTCTCTGGCGCTTTGCGCCGGAGGGGGACGATACCTTCGCTGCGAGACGGCTCTTGCTCGGTATCCTTGGCTTGGGTTGTGCCAGTTTTAGGCCTTGCAGGCACTGCGTATGCTGCAATTTCAGGAGCTTTTTGCGATTGCCTGTAATTGGTTTTTATTGATTTTGATGTTGAAACCAATGAATACCAAGCGCTGGAAGCTATAAAAATAGATGGAGATCCGGTCGTGCAAGATGTGATGAATCCTTTGGAGCGCTTGGTGGAGCGTGCCGAGCAACTCATGCAGCGCATAGAGTCCGTGCTGCCCCAGCCGCTGCAGGCGCCCGCCGCCTGGAGCGAGGCGATTGCCTGGCGCTACCGCAAGCGCGCCAACGGCTGCGGCGCGCTCGAACCCGTGCGCCATGTGGGCGCCATGCAGCTGTCCGATCTGCAGAACATCGATGTGCAGAAGGACAAGATCGCGCGCAATACCGAGCAGTTCGTGCAAGGGCGCACGGCCAACAATGTGCTGCTCACGGGTGCACGCGGCACGGGCAAGTCCTCGCTGATCCGCGCCTGCCTGCACAGCTATGCGCCGCAAGGCCTGCGCCTGATCGAGGTGGACAAGGCGGATCTGACCGATTTGCCCGATATCGTGGATGTGGTGGCGGGCCGGCCCGAGAAGTTCATCATCTATTGCGACGATCTGAGCTTCGAGGAAGGCGAGCCCGGCTACAAAGCCATGAAGTCGATTCTGGACGGCTCGGTCTCCGCGGCCACGCCCAATGTGCTGGTCTATGCGACCAGCAACCGCCGCCACCTGCTGCCCGAGTACATGACGGACAATCTGGCCCAGCAAAAAGGCGAGAACGGCGAGATCCATCCCGGCGAGGTGGTGGAAGAGAAGATTTCACTGTCCGAGCGCTTTGGCCTGTGGGTGAGCTTCTATCCCTTCAGCCAGGACGAGTATCTGCGCGTGGTGGCCCAGTGGCTGTCGGCGCTGGGCCTGGATGCGGCGGCCGTGGAGGCTGCCAGGCCCGAGGCCCTGGTCTGGGCGCTGGAACGCGGCTCGCGCAGCGGCCGCGTGGCCCATCAGTTTGCACGCGACTATGCGGGCCGTGCCGAAAGGCCCGCGGCCGGCAGCGCACGTATAGAAGACGTCCAGGGTCTGGCCGAGGAGGCGGACCTGGAATAAATGGAACACCCCCCTGAGCCACTGTGTGGCTTCCCCCAGGAAGGGGGACACCCTGGCTGCGGGGCGGCCCTTGCCCGGTGTCCCGCAGTGTGCGGGGGCTGTGCTTTGAGAGGAAGATTGAACCGTGACTGTTGACAACCTGGCGCAACCCGCACGCAAGCACACGGAAGTGGCCGTGGGCGTGCTGCTGCGCGAATCCGATGGCGCGCTGCTGATTTCCAGCCGTCCCGCCGGCAAGCCCTATGCGGGCTACTGGGAGTTTCCGGGCGGCAAGCTCGAGGAGGGCGAGAGCGTGGAGCAGGCCCTGCGCCGCGAGCTGGTCGAGGAGCTGGGCGTGAGCATCGGCCAGGCGATTCCCTGGAAGGTGACCGAGCATGACTATCCGCATGCGCTGGTGCGCCTGCACTGGTGCAAGGTGACAGCGTGGTCGGGCGAGTTTGAAATGCGCGAAGGCCAGCAGATGGCCTGGCAGCAGCTGCCGCTGGAGGTGCATCCCGTGCTGCCCGGTGCCTATCCCGTGCTGCAGTGGCTGAGCGAGGAGCGCGGCCTGGTTTTCGATCAAGGCTATTACGAGGCGCAGCAGCCCAAGCCCTGAAGCCGCGACCGCCTCTAAATCAGGAGCGCCTTGCGCTGGATATATCTTGATATTGAGCTCTTATTGGCTCGAATCGCAGATCTATCCGGCGCAAGGCGCTCTTTTTTTGAGGGTGGCTATCAGTCCTCGGTGCGCGGGTCGCCGAATGGTGCATCCTCGGGCGGAGTCTGGGCCGGCATGCGGAATTCCTCATTGGCCCAGGCACCGAGATCGATGTTGCGGCAGCGCTCGCCGCAGAAGGGGCGGAACTTGTTGCCGGGCGCAAAAACGCTGGGGCCGCCACAGGTGGGGCAGCGCACCATGGTGGGGGGATGGTTGTCAGTGCTCATGGCGTAGATGTATCACAGCTGGAAAACACGGGGGCATAAAAGCAATTGAGCCGCAATCAGCGGCTCGGCAGGCGTGGGATGCGGGGGCGGTCACGCGCATAGTGTGAGTTCGAACGAGGCGTCCTCGGTGCAGGGCTGGGGCTTGCAGCCGTCTTCCAGCTTGAGCAGGCGCACCGAGACCAGCAGCCGGTTGCCGCTGATTTCGGGCACCAGATGCAGATGGGGATCGATGCGCAGGCGCAGCAGCTGGAAACTGCGGCCCGCGGGCATGGCCTGCTGAAACACGCCTTGCTCGGCCGCCACGCGCTGGGGCACGCCGGTTTCGCGCAGCAACTGCAGGATCAGCTCCAGCGACTGGCCCAGGGGGCTCAGCTCGGCGGTCCATTCCTCGAGATTGTGCTGGCGGTAGCGTGGGTCCAGGTTCTGCCAGGCGTGGTAGGCGGGCAGGTCAAAGCTGCAGGTGCCGCCGGGAATGCCCACGCGGCTGCGGATGGACATCAGCCATTCGTTCTCGGTCAGCGCCTGGCCCGTCTTGCCGCTTTGCTCGTTGATGGCCTTGAAGCAGCTCTCGACCTGGCGCGCCACCTGGTGCAGCATGTGCTGGGAGATGTCGGGGTTGTCGCGCAGGACTTCCAGCAGGTTCTTCTGGCGCTCCAGATCCTTGAGCACGTCGGCCTTGAGATCGCTGCGCGAAGCCACATCCATGATCTCGAAAATCGTGATCAGGGCGAAATGGTGATCCACGGGATGCGCGCGCGTCAGCAGCTCGCCCAGACGGCGATACAGCTGCTCAAGGCGCAGATAGGTTCTCAGACGCTCGTTAAATGGATATTCGTACAGGATCACGCTTGCTGGGCTCCTTGGTGCGCACAGGAACAGCGGTTAACGTGCACATGCGGCGATCACACGTACAGGCCAAGCCATGGTGCGCATCATAGCCCGAACCAGGTGGCGATTTGGTCGGTAGATGCGTTGAGGGATTCGATCGTGACGCCTTCGTCGTTGTAGAGCACCCAGTCGGCGGCGGCCAGGCGCTGCGCGCGCTTGGCCTGGGCCGCCAGAATGGACTGCACGGCGGCCTGGCTCAGGCCGTTGCGGGCCATGACGCGCTCGATCTGGGTGCTTTCGCGGCAATCCACGACCAGCACGCCATCGAGCTCCGGGCGCCAGCGGCCGGACTCCACCAGCAGGGGAATATCGTGGACGACGAGCTTGCCGCCCTGGCTGAGCGCCTGCTGCTGCAGGTGCTGGGTCTGCTCGGCAATCAGAGGGTGCAGAATTCTCTCCAGGCGCTGACGTGCCTCGGGATCGGCAAACACCAGCTCGCGCATGCGGCCGCGATCCAGCGCACCCTGCGCATCGATGAGGTCCGGGCCAAAGGCGGTGGCGATGGCAGGTAGTGCCGCGCCGCCGGCTGCGGTCAGGCTGCGGGAGATCTGGTCGGCATCGATGAGGGTGGCGCCACGCTGCTGCAGCCGCTTGGCCACCGTGCTTTTGCCGCTGCCTATGCCTCCCGTCAGGCCTAGCCGGTAAGGCGCTTGTGCGTGCTGGATGAGGCTCATGGCTGCGGGTTCAAAGTCCGGTCAGGCTCAGTATCGCCTGCGGGCCCCAGATCAGGCTGACAAAGCCGCCGCCCGCAAGAAAAGGCCCGAATGGCACATAACCGCCTTCGCGCAGCTTGCTGTTGATCTTGAGCGCAATGCCGATCACGGCGCCGACCACGGAGGCCATGAGGATGATGGGCACCAGTGCCGGCCAGCCAAACCAGGCTCCGAGGGCCGCAAACAGCTTGAAGTCGCCGTAGCCCATGCCCTCCTTGCCCGTGGCCAGCTTGAAGGCCCAGAAGACCAGCCACAGCGACACATAGCCGGCCACGGCGCCCCAGAGCGACTGGGTCAGCGGCACAGCGGTCCATTGCAGAGCGGAGGCAATCAGGCCGGCCCAGAGCAGCGGCAGGGTGATGGAGTCGGGCAGAAAAGTCGTGTCCCAGTCGATCAGTGCCAGGGCCAGCAAGGCGGCGCTGAAGCCGCACCAGGCAAATCCCGTGGGTGTAAGGCCGCTGCGCGCCAGGCAGAAGGCGAACAGCGCCGCACAGACCAGCTCCACCAGCGGATAGCGCAGGCTGATGGGCTTTTTGCATTCCGCGCAGCGCCCGCGCAGGAACAGATAGCTGAGCACCGGAATGTTCTCGTACCAGGCGATCTGGTGGCCGCAATGCGGGCAGCGCGAGCGCGGCCGGCTCAGCGTGATGGGGGCTTCGGCCGGCGGCAGCTCGATCCTGGCGCCATTTTTCTTCTGCTCTTCTGCCCACTGTGCGCCCTCGGCATTCCAGTCCTGCTCCATCATGCGCGGCAGGCGGTGAATGACCACGTTCAAAAAGCTGCCGATCAGCAGACCCAGGACACCGCCGGCGGCGGCATGCAAACCCGTTTCGGAAATCATCAGACCACTTGACCCAGTTTGAAGATAGGCAGGTACATGGATACCACAATGCCGCCGATCAGGGTACCCAGGAAGACGATGATGATGGGCTCCATGAGGCTGGACAGGCCTGCGACCATGTCGTCGACCTCTTCCTCGTAAAAATCGGCGGCCTTGCCCAGCATATGGTCGATGGAGCCAGACTCCTCGCCAATCGCACACATCTGCAGCACCATGGATGGGAAGATGTTGGCATTGGCCATGGCTACCGTGAGGCTGGTACCCGTGGAGACCTCCTGCTGGATCTTGTCGGTGGCGCTCTGGTAGATGTAATTGCCCGAGGCGCCGCCCACGGAGTCCAGCGCCTCGACCAGGGGGACGCCGGCCGCAAACATGGTCGACAGGGTGCGGGTCCAGCGGGCCACGCAGGATTTCTCGATCAGCACGCCAAAAATAGGGAGCTTGAGCATGGTGCGATCCATGAACTGCTGCACGCGCTCGTTGCGCTTCCAGGCCTGCATGAAGAAGTAGATGCCGCCGCCCAGGATGCCGAAGATCAGCCACCAGTACCGCACGAAATAGTCGCTGATGCCCATGACGATCAGCGTGGGTGCGGGCAGATCCGCGCCAAACGAAGTGAACACCTCCTTGAAGGCCGGAATCACGAAAATCATGATGATGGTCACCACGATGAAGGCGACGATGACCACCGAGGTCGGATACATCAGAGCCGACTTGATCTTGGACTTGATGTTCTCCGTCTTTTCCATATAGGTGGCAAGACGGTCCAGCAAGGACTCCAGAATACCGGCGGCTTCGCCGGCCTCGACCAGATTGCAGTACAGGCTGTCGAAGTACAGCGGGAACTTGCGAAAGGCGGCGCTCAGCGAGGTGCCGGTCTCGACGTCCGAGCGGATGTCGTTGAGGAGCTTGGTCACGCTGGGGTTGTTGTTGCCGCGTCCCACGATGTCAAACGACTGCAGCAGCGGCACGCCGGCCTTCATCATGGTGGCCAGCTGGCGCGTGAACAGGGCGATGTCCTTGGGCTTGATCTTCTTGCCGCTGCGGGTTCTGCGCTTCTTGATCTTGGAGGGGGTGACGCCCTGGCGGCGCAGCATGGCCTGGATCTGGTTTTCTCCCCCGGCGCGGGTTTCACCGCGCACGATCTTGCCGTTGCGGTCCTTGCCTTCCCATTCAAAGACAAATTCCTTGATTCCCTTGGACGCTGCTGTGGCCATGGCGCTCCCTCGCAAATTCTGTTTTTTTACTCGTTGGTAACGGCCAGCACTTCTTCGAGTGAGGTCAGACCCAGTTTGACTTTATGCAATCCAGACTCGCGCAATGAACGCACGCCCTCGGCCTTGGCCTGGGCGGCGATTTCCAGCGCGCTGCCGTCGCGCAAAATGATGCGCTGAATTTCCTCGCTGATCGGCATCACCTGATAGATGCCGACGCGGCCTTTATAGCCGTTGTTGCAGGCGGAGCAGCCCACGGGCTTGTAAGTGACCCAGCTGCCGTCCACTTCCTCTTCGTCATAGCCTGCATCCAGCAAGGCCTCGCGCGGCACATCGGCAGGCTGCTTGCACTGGGCGCACAGGCGGCGCGCCAGGCGCTGGGCCGTGATCAGAATCACGCTGGAGGCGATATTGAAGGGCGCAATTCCCATGTTGCGCATGCGCGTCAGCGTGGTCGGCGCATCGTTGGTGTGCAAGGTCGACAGCACCAGGTGGCCGGTCTGGGCGGCCTTGATGGAAATATCGGCGGTTTCCAGGTCCCGGATTTCGCCCACCATGATAATGTCCGGGTCCTGGCGCAGAAAGGACTTGAGCGCGGCCGCGAATGTCAGGCCGGCCTTCTCGTTCACATTGACCTGGTTGACACCGGGCATGTTGATTTCGGAAGGGTCTTCCGCGGTGGCGATGTTCACGCCCGGCTGGTTCAGCAGATTCAGGCAGGTGTAGAGCGACACGGTCTTGCCCGATCCCGTGGGGCCGGTCACCAGAATCATGCCGTAGGGGCGACTGATGGCCTTGAGCAGGCGCTCCTTTTCCTCGGGCTCGTAGCCCAGGGCATCGATGCCCATCTTGGCCGAGCTCGGATCGAGAATACGGATCACGATCTTCTCGCCGAACAGCGTGGGCAGGGTGCTGACACGGAAATCGATGACGCGGTCCGGGCCTACCTTGAGCTTCATGCGGCCGTCCTGCGGCACGCGCTTTTCGGAGATGTCCAGGCGCGAGATCACCTTGATGCGCGAGGCCAGCTTGTCCTTGATCGCAATCGGCGGCGAAGCAATTTCGCGCAGTTCGCCGTCGATACGGAAGCGCACGCGGTAGCTGTGCTCGTAAGGCTCGAAGTGCAGGTCGGAGGCGCGCATATTGAAGGCATCGAGCAGCATCTTGTGCAGGAATTTGACGACGGGAGCATCTTCCACGTCGGCGCCCAGCGCATTGTCTTTTTCCTCGGGAGCATCCTCGATCTTGACATCGTCGAAGTCAAAATCTCCGGAGCTGGAGTAGGTCTCCAGCGACTCGCCGACGCTTTTGCCGGCCTGCTCCACCAGCTTCTGCAGCTTGTCGGCCTCGACCACGACCCAGTCCACAAACAGCTGGGTGGTGAACTTGATCTGTTCCGCGACCTCCTGCTGTGTGGGATCGGCGGTGGCAACGGTGATGCGGTTGCCGCGCTTGCCGAGCGCCAGCACGCGGTAGGTGCTGCCTATCTTGGCATCCAGCAGCTCCAGCGGCAGCTGCTGCGGGTCGATGGCGTTCAGGTCCAGCAGCGGCGTGCTGAACATGGCCGAAATCGTTTCGGCAATTTCCAGGGCGCTGATCTCACCGGACTGGCCCAGTTCGGTGATGAATGGAGTCTTGTTGGCCGCGGCTTTCTTGACGGCCGCTTCTGCGGCCTGCTGGGAAACCTTGCCGGCGGAAATCAGAGCCCGGCCTAGGCCGGGAATAGCGATGGCCGCTGGTGGGTTTTTTTGCAAGGAATCGGCAGCAGCCATGTAACCAAGTTTTGTAGGACAAAAGGAGACTTATCCTACCATTCTCGCTGCTCTTTATGGCATGCAGACAAGCACTGTAGCCGCGGCAATGCCATGTACCTGAACATGGCTCAATATCAGAGGGGAAAAAAGACCAAGATTGGTCGGGGTGAGAGGATTCGAACCTCCGGCCTCTACGTCCCGAACGTAGCGCTCTACCAGGCTAAGCTACACCCCGCAGGCTTTATCGCCGAGCACCATGGTGCACTTGGCGATTCAAGTGCGGCGCTCCAAAAGCTGAGAGGCCAATTGTAGCAAATTTGTGGTGTGTGCGTTGCTTGGCAGCGCGTTTAAGGCATCGATGGCGCGCAAGGCCTCGCTGTGGGCGGCTGCGCGGGCGATGTCCAGCGCGCCGGTGCTGCGCACGATCTCCACCACGGCTTCCAGCTGATCGGTAGAGCCCTGCTCGATGGCGTCGCGAACGATGGTCGCCTGCTCCGGCGTGCCGCGCTGCATGGCCGCGATCAGCGGCAGCGTGCATTTGCCTTCGCGCAGATCGTCGCCGAGGTTCTTGCCCATTTCCTGGGTGTTGCCGGTGTAGTCCAGTACATCGTCGATGATCTGGAAGGCCGTGCCCAGCGCCTGGCCATAGGTGGCGCAGGCCTGTTCCACTTCCCGGGGGGCATCCGCTAGCACGGCTGCCAGTTGGGCGCTGGCCTCGAACAGCTGGGCCGTCTTGGAGCGGATCACATGTAGGTAGCCGGCCTCGTCCAGCGAAGCATCGTGGGTGTTGATGAGCTGCTGAACTTCACCCTCGGCGATCACATTGGTGGCATCGGACAGGATCTGCAGCACGCGCATGCTGCCCACTTCCACCATCATCTGGAAGGAGCGGGTGTGCAGAAAGTCGCCGACCAGAACGCTGGCCGGATTGCCAAAGGTTTCGTTGGCCGTGGGGCGGCCGCGGCGCAAGGTGGATTCATCCACCACATCGTCATGCAGCAGCGTGGCGGTGTGGATCAGCTCGACCACGGCGGCCAGAATGTATTTGTTACTGCCTTGATGACCCAGGGCGCCGCAGATCATCAGCAGCAGTGCCGGACGCAGGCGCTTGCCGCCCGCGGCGATGATGTACTGGGAAATCTGGGCAATCAGGGGGACGCTGGTTGTCAGTCGCTGCGCAATGACAAGATCCACTTCGCGCATATCGTCTGCGATCAGGGAAAGCGGATTGGATGTGGAAATTTCTGTAGTCAAGGTGATGAACCGCCAAGTGGACTCACGATTATAGGAAGATGCCACGGCGTTTTCGCCCGGTCACCCAAGTGTCTGCTCAAGTGATGGTGTAGGGGTATGGGGACGAAAATTTTTCAAGCGTGCTAGAATCTAGGGCTCCATGGAAATAATTCTGTGGAACTCTCAAACTTTAGAGGTTTTTCATGTACGCAGTCATAAAAACCGGCGGCAAGCAGTATCGCGTTGCAGCTGGCGAAAAGATCAAGGTAGAACAGATTGCTGCGGACGTAGGCCAGGAAATCGTGATCGACCAAGTTTTGGCCGTCGGCAACGGCGCTGAAATCAAGGTTGGTGCACCCCTGGTGTCCGGCGCATCTGTGAAGGCAACCGTGGTTGCTCACGGCAAGCACGACAAGGTGCACATCTTCAAGATGCGTCGCCGTAAGCACTATCAAAAGCGTCAAGGCCATCGTCAGCAGTTCACCGAACTGCAAATCGTGGCGATTGCTGCTTAATTTTTAGGAGCTAGACATGGCACAGAAAAAAGGCGGCGGCTCTACGCGCAACGGACGTGATTCCAAGCCAAAAATGCTGGGCGTGAAGGCCTTTGGTGGCGAGCTGGTGACAGCCGGTTCCATCATCGTGCGTCAGCGCGGCACCAAGTTCCACCCCGGTGAGAACGTTGGCGTGGGCAAGGATCACACCCTGTTCGCACTGGTGGACGGCCACGTGTCGTTCGGTGTGAAGGGCGCTCTGTCCAAGCAGACAGTCAACATCACGGCTGCCTAAGTCGTATTTGACGAAAACAAAGCCCCGACTTGTCGGGGCTTTGTCGTTTGAGAAGGCTCCAGTTGGCAGATGGGGCATGGTAATAGACCACGTAAAAGTGTGACCCGAGGCTTCTGGTGCACACTGATTTTGTAAACTGGATGCCTCATGAAGTTTGTTGACGAAGCTTTTATCGACATTGCTGCCGGTGACGGTGGCAATGGCTGTGTGTCTTTCCGGCACGAAAAATACAAGGAATTCGGCGGCCCCGACGGTGGTGACGGCGGCCGTGGCGGTCACGTGTATGCCGTGGCCGATGTGAACCTGAACACCCTGGTGGATTACCGTTATTCGCGTCGCCACGAGGCCAAGCGCGGTCAGCACGGCATGGGCTCCGACATGTTCGGCGCAGCCGGTGACGACATCACGCTGAACATGCCCGTGGGCACCATCATCAGCGATGCCGATACGGGTGAAGTGCTGTTCGAGCTGCTGGAGCCCGGCCAGGTCATCACCATTGCCAAGGGCGGCGATGGCGGCTTCGGCAACCTGCGCTTCAAGAGCGCCATCAACCGCGCGCCGCGCCAGAAGACTCCCGGCTATCCCGGCGAGCGCCGCAACCTGAAGCTGGAGCTCAAGGTGCTGGCCGACGTGGGTCTGCTGGGCATGCCCAATGCGGGCAAGTCCACCTTCATCACGGCCGTGTCCAATGCGCGCCCCAAGATCGCCGACTATCCTTTCACCACCTTGCATCCGAATCTGGGCGTGGTGCGCGTCGGGCCCGAGCAGAGCTTTGTGGTCGCCGACATTCCAGGCCTGATCGAAGGTGCCTCCGAAGGTGCGGGCCTGGGGCATCAGTTCCTGCGCCACCTGCAGCGCACCCGCTTGCTGCTGCATATCGTGGATCTGGCGCCGTTTGACGAGGGCGTGGATCCCGTCGAGCAGGCCAAGGCCATCGTGGGCGAGCTCAAGAAGTACGATGCAGAGCTCTACAGCAAGCCGCGCTGGCTGGTGCTCAACAAGCTGGACATGATTCCGGTGGAGGAGCGTGCCGCCAAGGTCAAGGACTTCGTCAAGCGCTTCAAGTGGAAGGGGCCGGTCTACGAGATCTCGGCACTGACCCGCGAGGGCTGCGAGCCGCTGATCCGCAAGATCTTCGAGCATGTCCATAACCAGCAGCTGGCCGAGCAGGCGCCCCGGGAAATCGATCCACGCTTTGCGCAGGCGGATGATTCCGGTCTGGATCTCAGCGATCCGCGTTTTGCTCCCCAGGATCCGGAATAAGCTTCAAGTCTTTTGGGTGCCGTGTATCTCTATGCGGCCTTGCATAAACTTCATAGCTGCAGGCACTTGATGCATAAGCGGTTGCGGCCAAAATCACTGTAAATTTCGCATGTCTTCCAATGTGTTGCGTGATGCGCGTCGCATCGTGGTCAAGGTCGGCTCCAGCCTGGTGACCAATGAAGGGCGGGGGCTGGACGAGACCGCCATCCAGGAATGGAGCCGTCAGCTGGCGGCCCTGGTGCACGGTGAAGATGGCGTCAAGCGCGAAGTCATCATGGTCTCCAGTGGCGCCATTGCCGAGGGCATGAAGCGTCTGGGCTGGGTGAGCCGGCCCACCGAGGTGCACGAGCTGCAGGCCGCCGCGGCCGTGGGGCAGATGGGCCTGGCCCAGATGTACGAAACCAAGCTGCGCGAGGAAAACGTGCCCAGCGCCCAGGTGCTGCTGACCCATGCGGACCTGGCCGACCGCGAACGCTATCTGAACGCGCGCACCACGCTGCTGACGCTGCTGGAGCTGGGCGTCGTACCCGTCATCAATGAAAACGACACCGTGGTCATCGACGAGATCAAGTTCGGCGACAACGACACCCTGGGGGCTCTGGTGGCCAATCTGGTGGAGGCCGATGCGCTGGTGATCCTGACCGACCAGCGCGGGCTGTACAGCGCCGATCCGCGCAAGAATCCCGATGCCAAATTCATCGACGTGGCCGTGGCTGGCGACCTCGAACTGGAAACCATGGCCGGCGGCGCTGGATCGTCGATTGGCAAGGGCGGCATGATCACCAAGATTCTGGCGGCCAAGCGTGCTGCGGGTTCCGGTGCATCGACGGTGATTGCCTGGGGCCGTGAAAAAGACGTGCTGCTGCGCCTCACCAGGGGGGAATCCATTGGCACCCTGCTGGTGGCCAAGACCCATAAAACCCAGGCGCGCAAGCAGTGGATCGCCGACCATTTGCAGCTGCGTGGCTCGGTGACCGTGGATGCCGGCGCCGTGATCAAGCTGCGCGATGAAGGCAAGAGCCTGCTGCCCATAGGCATGATGGCCGTGGACGGCGATTTCTCGCGTGGCGAGGTGATTGCCGTGCGCGACGAAAGCGGTATCGAGATTGCGCGCGGCCTGGCCAGCTATGCGAGCGCGGAAGCGCGGCTGCTGTGCCGCCGTAGTTCTTCGGAGATCGAAGCCCTGCTGGGCTACTCGGCGGGGCCGGAGATGGTGCACCGCGACAATATGGTCGTGGCCGGCCACTGAGCAGGCCAAGGCCGCAGACTAGAAAGCCGTAATGCTTGTGCAGCATTACGGCTTTTTTCAGTGCGATGGCTTGTGATCCTGCGGATCGCCGAGACTGGTCTGCGGATCGGGGTCGAAACTGGCCCCGGGAGGCAGCTCCATGCCCGGATTGATGCGAAAGCTTCCCGTGCGCGCCGGATGCAGCGCGGGCGTGTGGTGCGCCACATTGCCTCCCGGACTGGCTTCCTGCTCGCGCGGCCGCATGCCGCTGCGCAGATAGCGGTTGCGCTGCTGCTCGCTGCGCGGCACAAAGCGTGCCAGCTCGGTCAGGGCCATTTCATAGACGCTGCGTTTGAACTCCACGACCACGTCCAGCGGAACCCAGTAATCATTCCAGCGCCAGGCATCGAACTCGGGGTGGTCGGTGGCACGCAGATTCAAATCCCAGTCGTGACCCACCAACTGAAGCAGAAACCATATCTGCTTCTGGCCTTTGTAATGCCCGCGCGCGTCGCGTCGGATATACCGGTCCGGCACCTCGTAGCGCAACCAGTCCCTGGTGCGGGCAACCACGCGAACGTGGTTGGGCTTCAGCCCCACTTCCTCGTGCAGTTCGCGGAACATGGCTTGTTCGGGTGTCTCCCCCCGATCAATGCCACCTTGCGGAAACTGCCAGCTGTGGGTGCGGATGCGTTTTCCCCAGAACACCTGGTTTCTATGGTTGAGCAGGATGATGCCGACGTTCGGGCGAAATCCGTCCCGGTCAAGCATAATCGAACCCCAAATTTTTGAATTGTGTTCATTATGCATGGCCCCTTGTGATCGGCAAGCGGGCCATGGCTATTTCCACTGAATTGCCAGTTCCATGAAAGCCTCCCAATTTCTCATCTCCACCCTCAAGGAAGCTCCGGCAGATGCCGAAGTGGTCAGCCACAAGCTCATGACGCGGGCTGGCATGATCAAAAAGCTGGGGGCCGGCATCTACAACTACATGCCCATGGGCCTGCGTGTGATCCGCAAGGTCGAGGCCATCGTGCGCGAGGAAATGAACCGTGCTGGCGCCATCGAGGTCACCATGCCCGTGGTGCAGCCGGCCGAACTGTGGCAGGAAACCGGCCGCTTCGACAAGATGGGCCCCGAGCTGCTGCGTATTCAGGACCGCCATGGCCGCGATTTCATCGTCCAGCCCACTTCTGAAGAAGTGGTGACGGACATCGCGCGCCAGGAGTTCAAGAGCTACAAGCAGCTGCCCAAGAACCTGTATCAGATCCAGACCAAGTTCCGCGACGAGCGCCGTCCGCGCTTCGGCCTGATGCGCGGCCGCGAGTTCGTGATGAAGGATGCCTATTCCTTCGACAAGGACCGCGATGCCGCCCAGATCAGCTACCAGACCATGCGCGAAGCCTACAAGCGCATCTTCGACCGCTTCGGCCTGCAGTACCGTGCCGTGCGTGCCGACAGCGGCGCCATCGGCGGCGATCTGAGCGAAGAGTTCCAGGTGATTGCCTCCACGGGCGAGGACGCCATCGTCTACTGCCCCAGCAGCGATTACGCGGCCAATATCGAAAAGGCCGAGTCCCTGGCGCCCACGCAGCAGCGCCCCGCCGCCTCCGAGACCATGGCCAAGGTGGCAACTCCAGGCAACAGCACCTGCGAAGCCGTGGCCGAGCAACTGGGTCTGCCGCTGGCACGGACCGTGAAGTCCCTGGTACTGGCCACCGACGAGCTGGACGACAAGGGCCTGATCATCAAGACCCAGGTCTGGCTGCTGCTGCTGCGCGGCGACCATGAGATGAACGAGATCAAGGTGGGCAAGGTCGAAGGCCTGGCCAACTTCCGCTTTGCCAGCGTGGCCGAGATCGAGGATCACTTTGGTTGCAAGCCCGGCTATCTGGGCCCCATCGGGCTGAAGAAGCCCGTGAACATCGTGGTGGACCGCGACGTGGCCGTGATGGCCGACTGGATCTGCGGCGCCAACGAGGAAGACTTCCACATCACAGGCGTGAACTTCGGCCGCGACCTGCCCGAGCCCGCGCTGGTCGCCGACCTGCGCAATGTGGTCGCCGGCGACAAGTCGCCCGACGGCCAGGGCGAACTGGCGATCGAGCGCGGCATCGAGATCGGCCATGTGTTCTACCTGGGCACCAAGTACTCCAAGGCCATGGAAGCCACCTTCCTGGGTGACAACGGCAAGCCCCAGCACTTCGAGATGGGCTGCTACGGCATTGGCGTGACCCGCCTGCCGGCTGCAGCCGTGGAGCAAAACCACGACGAGCGCGGCATGATCTGGCCCGATGCGATTGCGCCTTTCACCGTGGTGATCTGCCCCATAGGCATGAGCCGCAGCGAGGCGGTGAAGGCCGAGGCCGAAAAGCTCTATAGCGAGCTGCTGGCCTTGGGTGTGGACGTGATTCTGGATGACCGCGACGAGCGTCCCGGCGCCATGCTGGCCGATTGGGAGCTGATCGGCGTGCCTCACCGCGTGGTGCTGGGCGACCGCGGTCTCAAGGACGGCCAGGTCGAGTATCAGCAACGTCGTGACACGGAAGCCACAAAGCTCGCGACGACCGAGGTGCTGAACCACCTCAAGAGCCGCCTGGGCTTGTAAGCTTCTGCTTCCATGCTCAATAGACGCTCATGCCTGTCCGCTGCCGCTTCGCTCGCCCTGCCTTCGGCGGGCGGGCTGCTGCCGCGACCAGCCTGGGCGGGCGGACAGCTGGAAGAACCTCTGGCCGATTCGGTGCGCACGGCCCTGAGCGCCGCCGTGTCCGGGTCGGCACCGCCGGAGCTGGAGTTCGCCTCCACCGAGTCGCGCATGAGCTATCTGCGCTGGCTGGTCGGCTGCAGCGACCGCCTGGTCAAGCGCAAGCCCGATGCGCAGGCGCGGCGCGAGTTTCTGCAGACCGTCTGGTATGAGTCCAAGCGCGCCGGCCTCGATGTGTCCATGGTCATGGGCCTGATCCAGGTGGAAAGCGGGTTCCGCAAATACGCGATCTCCAGTGTCGGAGCGCGCGGCTATATGCAGATCATGCCGTTCTGGATGCGCCTGATCGGCGACGGCGACGCGGGCAAGCTGTTCCATATGCAGACCAATCTGCGTTTTGGCTGCGTGATACTGCGCCATTATCTGGATCGCGAGAAAGGCGATGCCTATATGGCCCTGGGCCGCTACAACGGCAGCCGCGGCCAGCCTCAGTACCCGAATGCGGTGTTTGGTGCCCAGCAGCGCTGGCTGATCGAAGAGCCTCGCTCCGTCTGAGGCAGAACTGCCGTATGAAAAAAGCGAGCCTGAGGCTCGCTTTTTTGTGCTCGAAATGCGCTGAACCCAAAGCTCATAAAGCGCTGAGTGCTCATTTTTTATCCGTGCTCGGAGGGTGCGTGCTTTGCACCTTGGCGGCGGCCGCCGCTGCGGGCGCGGCGGACTCGGCGGCGACGCTTTGCTGGCGCGTGACCATGACCTGGTCGATGCGGTAGCTATCCACGTCCAGCACTTCGAACTTGTAGTGGTTCCAAGTCACCGTGTCCGTGCGCCGCGGCACGCGGCGCAGCATGACCATGAGAAAGCCGGCCAGGGTCTCGTATTCGTCGTCGTGCGGCATATCGTCGAGCTGCAGCACGCGCATCACGTCCTCGATGGGCGTGATGCCGTCGATGAGCCAGGAGTTCTCGTCGCGCCGGATGATCTGCTCCTCATCGCTGGGGCCCACCAGATCGCCCATCACGGTGCTCATGACGTCGTTCAGGGTCACGACGCCGACGACCAGGCTGTATTCGTTGACGATGACCGCAAAGTCCTCGTGCACCAGGCGGAACTGCTCTAGCACCTCGGCCAGGGTCAGCCTGTCGGGCACGATGAGCACCTTGCGTATCAGGCTGCCGTCGCTGAGCGACAGCGGCTGGCCGTTGAGCGCGCGCTGGAACAGGTCCTTGGCATCCACATAGCCGATCACATGGTCGATGTCGCCGTCGCAGACCGGATAGGTGGAAAACGGCTCCTCGGCAATGCGCGCGCGGATGATGGCGTCGCTGTCGTCGCGCAGGAAATAGGCCACGCTGTCGCGCTGGGTCATGGCCGAGGCCACGGTGCGCGAGTCCAGCTCGAAGACGTTGGCGATCACCTGCTGCTCGCGTACGGCCAGTACCCCGGCCTTGGTGCCGGCCTCGGTCATGGCCAGTATGTCTTCGGAGGTGATGCGTTCGTCGCGCGTCGCGGGCAGGCCCAGCAGCTTGAACAAGGCCTCGGTCGCATGGTTGTAGAACCAGGTAATGGGCTTGAACACCACCACGCACCAGCGCATGGGCACCAGTACCCGGACCACATAGCGCTCGGGTTCGTTCATGCTCAAACGCTTGGGCAGCAGGTCCGCAAGCAGAATGAAGGCCGAGGTAATCAGCAGGAATGAGAGCAGAAAACCCAGGGTGGAGGCCGGCTTGGCCTCGAACCAAACGGAGAAGAACTGGGTCAGCGCGGGGCTGAACGCGCCCTCGCCCACGATGCCGCCGAGGATGGCCACGGCATTCTGTCCCACTTGCACCACGGTGAAATACTCGCCAGGCTGCTCCTGCACGCGCAGGGCCCGCTCGGCTCTGTCATCGCCATCGTCGGCCATCTGGCGCAGACGCAGGCGACGCGATGCGGCCAGCGCTATTTCGGCGATGGAAAAAAAGGCGCTGAGCAGAATCAGCAGGCAGATCACCAGCAGGCTTTGGGGAACACTCATAGGCAGGGCGGCTGTCGCGCATCGCGGCGCTGGCAGTCTGTGATGGAACAGACCCTATTCGACCACATAACGCATGCTGCAGTCCCCGGCATAGGCTTGCCGGGATGCGGTGCTCAGGCCCGAGCTGCGGCGTGAGCGGCCCTGGCCAGAGCATCGGCCTCGGTGTTGCGGTGCCTGGGCAGCCATTGCAGCACCAGCTCGTCAAACCCCTGCATGCACTGGCGCGCCTGCTCGAACAGGGGGGCCAGCCGGGCAATGGGCCGTGCGGGCCTGGGCAGAGGCGGGCCGAGCTGCTCCAGCAGCACCCGGGAGTCGGTGCGCACGGTCAGGCTGCGGGCTTGCAGTTCTTGCGCCAGCTCGAGCGCGGCCATCAGGGCCAGCAGCTCGGCCTCGTTGTTGCAGCCGCTGCGGTGCAGGCTTTGCGAGAGGGTGTGGCGGCTGCCGTCGGGCAGCTGCAGCACGGCCCCAAGGCTCATGGGGCCGGGGTTGGGCAGGGCGCTGCCGTCGATGTGGATCAGGCAGTGGTGCTCGGGAGGTGGCGGGAGTGCGGGCATGGCCTCAAAGAAAAAAGCCACTGCGGGCATGCAGTGGCTTGGCTTCGGCCGGCGCAGGCCGAGGGCATAGAACGATCAGACCTTGGCGGCCAGCATCTGCTGCAGCTCGCCCGACTCATACATTTCCATCATGATGTCCGAGCCGCCCACGAACTCGCCCTTCACATAGAGCTGGGGGATGGTGGGCCAGTTGCTGTATTCCTTGATGCCCTGGCGGATTTCCTGGTCTTCCAGCACGTTCACGGTGGCGATGGACTTGGGGTCCACGCCGCAGGCCTTGAGAATCTGCACGGCACGGCCGGAGAAGCCGCACTGGGGAAAGCTGGCATTTCCTTTCATGAACAGCAGGATGTCGTTGTTCTTGACGAGGTCGTCGATGCGTTGTTGGGTGTTGCTCATGGTGGGGCTCCGGGTTCAATGGATGGCGGCCTGAGCCGCAATGCCTGCAATTATTTCACTCTCCGCCCGAAATGCGACGCTGTGAGGAAATCCTGTGCAACGCAAATGGGGTGCTGGCCGCAAAAATCAAGTGCTGGCGGGCCGGCGCGCGCCGGTACAGCGCGCGATGCCGGCGAGGTCGTGGCGGTGCTGGACCTCCTCGAAACCGGCGCTCTGCAGCAATTGGGCCACGGCGTCCGCCTGGTCCCAGCCATGCTCGAACAGCAGCCAGCCACCGGCCGTGAGGCGGGCGGGCGCCTGGGCGATGATGGCGCGGATGTCATCCAGCCCGTCGGCGCCGCTGGCCAGGGCCGACAGGGGTTCGTGGATCAGTCGGGCCAGATGCGGATCGTCGGCACGGATATAGGGCGGGTTGCTCACGATCAGGTCGAAGGCGGCTTGGCCGGCCAGGGGCTCGAGCCAGCTGCCGTGGGCAAACTGCAGGGCCAGTCCCAGCCGCCGGGCATTGTCCCGGGCCACGGCCAGGGCCTCGGCGCTAGCATCCACGGCCCAGACCTGGGCCTGGGGGCGCTGGCTTTGCAGGGCCAGCGCAATGGCGCCGCTGCCCGTGCCCAGGTCCACCACGCGGCTGGCGCCTTGTTCGGGCAGCAGCTCCAGCGCCCAGTCCACCAGGGTCTCGGTATCGGGGCGCGGGTCCAGCACGCGGCTGTCCACGCTCAGCTCCAGGCCGTAGAACTCCTTGCGGCCGGTCAGGTAGGCCACGGGAACGCCCTGTAGCCGCTGCTCGCAAAGCGCCTGCCAGCGCGCCAGCTGCACGGGGCTGAGGCTGTCCGTGTCGTGGATGATGAGCCAGGCCCGTTCATGCGGGTTGCGGTCCAGCGCGTGCAGCAGCAGCATTTGTGCGTCCGTGCGCTCCAGGCCTTGCCGGCCGGCGTCCTGCAGCGCCTGCGCCAGGGTGGGGTGGTGGTTCATGGGGCTTTGCCTGTCACATAAGGGCGTGCCTGCAGGATGATGATTCTGCCGTCCTGCACCGCCCATTCGATATCCTGTTCCCTGCCGCCGAAGCGTTGCTTGATGCCGGAGCCGACCCGGGCCAGGCGCTGCACCAGCGCATCGTCGAGCACGGCGCGGCCGATCGGTGTGGGCACTTCCCTGACGCCACCATCGGCGCTCAGCTGCAGCGCCACATCGTCGGCCGAGCGGTTGAGCACCTGCACGGCCTGGCTGTGGCTGGAGTAGAGGATCTGCTCCGCGACGCGCTGGCCTTCCACCACGCGAATGCCTATGCCGCGCTTGGCCGCGATATAGCTCATGTGGCGGCGCGAGGCGTCGAACGGGTCGCGCGTGATCATCACGCCCGAGGCCGTGGAGTCCACGGCCTGCTGCACCAGGACCGACATCACCACCTGCTGGTCGTCTATGCCCGCGGCCTGCCTAGCCTCCCAGGCCTCGAAGTTGTAGACCGAGGCCCAGACCTTGCGCACGGCGGTCGTCAGATCGGCGGCGCTGCGCACATTGGGAACAGTGGTGTAGAGGCCGGCGCCGCTGAAATGGGGCAGGTCCTCGGAGCTGGACGAGCTGCGCACAAAAACGCCCTGGCTGCCGAGCTGCTCGGCCCAGCGCCTGGCCCAGCTGTCGGCGACGGCTGGGTTCACCGGCCATTGCTCGATTTCGGCCTGCAGTGCGGACAGCGCCTGCCTGCGGACTCCGGCATCCGTAGCAAAACCGGGCTGCTGGCGCATGCGGGCCAGGCGTTCGGCCAGGCCGTTGCCGCGCATGAAGTCGGCGTAGGCGGCGAACGGGATGCAAAAACCGTCGGGCACGCTCACATCGGCCAGGCGGGCCGACCGGATTTCGCCCAGATTGGCGGCCTTGGCGCCGCAGCGCCGGCGATCCGCGCTGCGCAGCGCGGCCAGCGGCAGCAGCTCGCTGTGGCCGAGGTCGGGCTTGATCAGCACGCGGTTGCCGCTGCCGGGTTGGCGCCGGGCCGGGTTCGCGGCGGCCTGGCGCTCTGCGTCCGTGGCCGCGCGCAGCGCAAAGCCCGAGGGCTGGACCTCCATATGCACCCATTGCCCGTCGAGCGGCGCATATTGTTCGGCGGCTTGGCGCACATAGGCATTGGGCACGCCCCAGCCGCGCGTCAGCAGGTTGACATGGGAGAGCAGCGTCGATGGGCGCTCCGTGACCACGCCCGCAACCGGCGGCAGGCTGATGGGTACCTCGCGCAGCAGCACGATGTCCTGCGGCTGCAGATTGCCTACGGCCTCGGCCGAGCTCACGATGCGCAGCCGCCCCACGGCCTGGCCGGTGTTGAGGGGCCAAAAGCTCTGTGCGCCCAGCAGCTGTGCCGGGGTGACGGCCTCTATGCCCGCGGCCTGGGCCACGGCCTCCTGGGCCGTGGCATTGGCCTTGAAGCGTGCGGGAGCGAAAAAGCCGGTTTTCAAGGCCCGGTCCGTGGCCAGCAGCAGCTCGGGCGTGAGCCGGTCGCCTTCCCAGAACTCATAGCCATAGCCCTTGAGAGCGGGCTGCCAGCTCAGCGTGCCGAGTATGAAGCGCCGCCCGGGTTCGCGGTAATTGCGGTTGAGTTCGGTCCGGTCGCCGCGTAACAGGCCCTTGCTGCGCAGGAAAGTCTCGTGCAGCGCATAGCGCGGGGTATTGATGAAATGCAGCCGGGCCTGCTGGCGGTCCAGCACGAACAGCACATGGGGCATGGGGTTTGCGCTGCGCGGCTCGTACACGCGCGCCAGGCGCTCGAAGTCCTGGCGGCTGCCCAGAACCCGCAGATCGGCGGGCGCGCTGCGATTGGCCTCGGCATTTACGGGACTGCCCGCACCCGAGTCATAGGCCGAGGGCTTGCGCAGCATCTGCGCCTGCCCGGTGGCTGCCAGCATGGCGCTGGAAAGCAGTATGGCTGCCAGCAGCGGCTTCATCTCAGTGGGTCTGGAGTTCGGCCAGCAGCTCGGCCTCGCGTGCATGCTGCAGCGCTTCGATCACATCGCCGAGATCGCCTTCCATCACCGCCAGCAGCTTGTACAGCGTGAGGTTGATGCGGTGGTCGGTCAATCGGCCCTGCGGGAAGTTGTAGGTGCGGATGCGGTCGCTGCGATCGCCCGAGCCTATCAGCCCCTTGCGCATCGCGGCCTCCTTGGCGGCGCGCTCGCTGCGCTCCTTTTCCTGGATGCGGGCCTGCAGCACCTGCAGCGCCTTGGCCTTGTTGCTGTGCTGGCTGCGGCCGTCCTGGCATTCGGCGACTATGCCCGTGGGCAGGTGGACCACGCGCACGGCGGAATCGGTCTTGTTGATGTGCTGGCCGCCGGCGCCGCTGGCGCGGAAGGTGTCGATGCGCAGATCGGCGGGGTTGAGCGTGATGGCCTCGGCCTCGTCGGGCTCGGGCATCACGGCCACGGTGCAGGCGCTGGTGTGGATGCGGCCCTGGGTCTCGGTGGCGGGCACGCGCTGCACGCGATGGCCGCCGGACTCGAAGCGCAGCGCGCCGTAGACATTGTCGCCCTCAATGCGCAGCACCACTTCCTTGTAGCCGCCCAGTTCGGCTTCGTTGGCGCTCATGACCTCGACCTTCCAGCCCACGTTGGCCGCGTAGCGCGTGTACATGCGCGTCAGGTCGCCGGCGAACAGCGCCGATTCATCGCCGCCGGTGCCGGCGCGGATTTCCACAAAGGCCGGACGGGCGTCGTCGGGATCCTTGGGCAGCAGCAGGCGCTGCAGCTCGGCTTCCAGCTTGACCAGCTCCTCCTCGCCACTGCGGATTTCCTCCTGCGCCATCTCGGCCATGTCGGGGTCGTCGAGCATTTCGCGGGCCGCGGCCATGTCGGCCTCGGTCTGGCGGTGGCGCGCGTAGCGGCTGGCGATGGCCGTGACGTCGGCATGTTCGCGCGAGATGCTGCGGTACTGTTTCATGTCGGCCATGATGTCCTCGCGCGAGAGCAGAAAGTCCAGCTCCTGCAGGCGTTGGGCATAGCGTTCGAGCTGGTGGCGCAGAAAGTCTTGCATGGTGTCTAGCGTGCTGGGTATGGCCGCGGGCGGCGCATTCCGTTGAATGGGGAAAGAGGTGCAGGCCGCGACCGGGCCTGTGCGCTGCGAGCGGGCGCAGCGCGACGGCGGGCGAGCGCCGCTAAAGCTTGCTGGAGCTGCGGCTTGCGCGCAGGAACAGGCGCGAGACGGCATCGGCCGTCTGGGCGCGCGCGTCGGGGTCGACCTTGTGCAGCTCGGCCATGGTGCCGTGCAGCATCTTCTGCGTCAGGCCGCGCGACAGGGCCTCGAGCACGGTGTCTATGTCCTCGCCCTTGGCCAGCAGCTTCTTGGCGCGCGCGATTTCGAGGGCGCGCCATGCGTCGGCCTGGGCATTGACCTGCTGGATCAGGGAGACGGCGCCGCCCACGGGGCTGCGCTGGTCCATCCATTGCATAAAGCTCTGCACGCCGGTGTCGATGATGACCTCGGCCTGCTCCACGGCGGCCTGGCGCTGGGCCTGGCCGGTGCGCACCACGGTGGCCAGATCGTCCACGGTGTAGAGGTAGACGTCGTTGAGGTGCTTGACCTCGGATTCGATATCGCGCGGCACGGCCAGATCGACCATGAAGATGGGGCGGCGCTTGCGCTTCTTGAGCGCAGACTCCACCGCACCCAGGCCGATGATGGGCAGGGTGGAGGCGGTGCAGCTGATGATGGCGTCGTATTCGTGCAGATGCTCGGGCAGATCGGCCAGGCGCATGGTGCCGGCACCGAACTGGGCGGCCAGCTTCTCGCCGCGCTCCATGGTGCGGTTGGCAATGGTGATCTGCTTGGGATTGCGCGCCGCAAAGTGGGTGGAGACCAGCTCTATCATCTCGCCCGCGCCCACGAACAGCACGCGGATCTGACTCAGGTCTTCGAACAGCTGGCCGGCCAGGCGCACGGCAGCGGCGGCCATGGAGATGCTGTGGGCGCCGATCTCGGTGGACGAGCGCACTTCCTTGGCCACGGCAAAGCTGCGCTGGAACAGCTGGTTCAGCGTGGTGCCCAGGGCACCGGCGGTTTCGGCTGCGCGCACCGCGTTCTTCATCTGGCCGAGGATCTGGGCCTCGCCCAGCACCATGGAGTCCAGGCCCGAGGCCACGCGGAACGCATGGCGGGCCACGGAGCCGTCCTGCAGCAGATAGGAGTGCTGGCGCAGCAGCTCGGGCGCGACGCCGCCGCTGTTGGCCAGCCAGTGCACGGTGTGCTCCATGGCCGGGGTATCGGCGGCGCAGTAGATCTCGGTACGGTTGCAGGTGGAGAGAATCGCGGTTTCCACCGCATTGTGGGCTTTGGCCGTGTGGCCCAGGGAGCTGCGCAGACCTTGCAGCGTCGGCGCGATCTGATCGAGCGCGAACGCAAAACGGCCCCGCATATCGAGCGGTGCCGTGTGGTGATTGATGCCTAAAGCCCAGACTGCCATAAACGCTGATTATAAAATTTAGTGCAGCATCGGGCATCCCCCGAGTTCAAAGCCTTGGAAGCGGCCGCTGTCATGGGTCTTGTTGCGAGCATCAATCACTTACTCAATTTCGTGGGTCCGGCTTTTTTCCTGGCACTGGGGCTGGCGACCTGCGCCCATCTGTTTCGCCAAAACAAGGCTGGAGCCCAATCATTCATTGCGCAGGTAGCTATCAATTTCATTGTCGGCAGCGCGGTTCTGCTGGCGGGTCTGTGGCTGTTTTCACGCGACGGCAAGATGGCCAGCTATGCCGCTCTGGTGGGTGCAAGTGCCTTATGCCAGTGGGTGCTTTCCAGGGGTTGGCGCTGAATTGTCTTGCTGACGGTGAAGCTGTTTTGCGCGCAATCTTGATCTGACTCAAGTCGGCTGTTGTATTCGCGCCAGCCGCTTACAGCGGTATGGCCTGCGGCGCCGCCTGCTCCAGAATCCAGGCCGTGAATTGCTCCAGGGCCTCGGTCGGCGCGCGGCTCACGGGCCGGCACAGAAAGTAGCCGCGTTCGATATTGACCGTGGCGTCCAGGGCCAGGGCCACGCGGCCCGCGGCCAGATCTTCCTCCACCAGGCAGCGCTGCACCATGGCCACGCCCATGCCCGCGGCCACGGCCTGCACCAGCAGGGCCACGGTCTCGAAGTCGGCTGCCGGCGCGGGGCAGGGCTGGGCCAGGCCGCGCGCCTGCATCCAGCGCGCCCAGTTGCCCGGGTAATTGGTGTGGAACAGCAGCGGGCGGGCCAGCAGGTCGCTCTCGCTGCGTATGGCCTGCGGTCCCTGCAGCTCGCGCGGGTGGCAGACGGGAATCAGATCGCGGCCGATCACATATTCGGCCTCCATGCCGGCGGGCCAGTGCCGGCTGCCCACGCGGATCCAGGCATCGATCTCGGGGGCGGTCAGCGGGTCGTCGCGCCGGTAGGGCGAGAAGGAAAGCATGACGGCCGGGTGGCGGGCGTTGAAGTCCGGCAATCGCGGAATCAGCCAGTGGCTGAACAGCGTGGGAGTCACGGACAGGCGCAGCTGCGGGCCGTGGCGGCGTCGGCGCGCGGCCGCGGAGGCGGCCTCGATGCTCATGAGCGCGGGCTCCACGGCCTGCAGATATTCCTGGCCCGCGGGGGTGAGGGTGTTGCGCCGGCCCTGGCGCTCGAACAGCGCAAAGCCCAGATGCTCTTCGAGCCTGGCGATGGCGCGGCTGATGCCGCCCTGGGTCACATACAGCTCCTGAGCGGCAAGGGAATAGCTGCCCAGGCGGGCCGCGGCCGCAAAGGCGTGAAGTTCCGACAGGGAGGGCGAGTGCATGCGCATAGGCGGGCAATTATGACTGCTGGTAATACTTGCGTGCCATCTTGTCGCTTTTCGTGCCGCGGCCCGGGGCACAGAATGAATGCGAGGTCCGGATGCCCGCATCCGCAGTCAGACCAGATTTTCCAGAATTTCCAAGGAGCAGCCGCATGGCCATTCGTCGCACTATTTTGTCCACTCTTGCCGCCTGCACGGTCGCCGCCGCATTCGGCCCGGCCTTCGCGGCCGACGCCGCCGCGGACTATCCCAATCGCCCGATTCGCCTCGTCGTGCCCTTCGGCGCCGGCGGCTCCACCGACATGGTGGCGCGCCTGCTGGCCGAGAAGATGAGCGTGATCCTCGGCAAGTCCGTGGTGGTGGACAACAAGGGGGGTGCCGGCGGATCCATCGGCGCCGCCGAGATCGCCAAGGCCGCGCCCGACGGCTACACCATAGGCATGGCCACGGTGAGCACCCATGGCTCCAACCCCGCCATCTTCCGCAAGCTGCCCTATGACGCCATCAAGGATTTCGCGCCCATCACCAATGTGATGTCGGTGCCCAGCGTGTTCGTGGTGAACTCCAGCGTGCCGGCCAAGACCATGAAGGAGTTCATCGCCCTGGCCAAGGCCCATCCCGGCAAGTACAGCTTCGCGTCGCCGGGCACGGGTTCGCTGGGCCATGCCAATATCGAGAACTTCATGAACCTGGCTGGCATCGATCTGCTGCACATCCCCTACAAGGGCGCCGGCCAGGCCATCACCGACGCGCTGGGCGGCCAGGTCAATGCCATGACCGACAACCTGCCTTCGACGCTGCCGCACATCAAGGACGGCAAGCTGCGCCCGCTGGCTGTGCTGGCCCTGAAGCGCGCCGATGTGCTGCCCGATGTGCCCACCTATACCGAGCTGGGCTTCCCCCAGATGGGCGACGGCGGCTGGTTCGGCCTGGTTGCGCCCGCGGGCACGCCCAAGCCCATCATCGACAAGCTCAATGCCGCGGCCCACAAGGCCATGGCCATGCCCGACTACCTCGAAAAGCAGAAGTCCATCTCCGGCGAGTCCATGGGCAACACGCCCGAGCAGTTCGCCAAGCAGATCAGGACGGCCATCGACCGTTACACGGCAGTGGCCAAGCGCGCCAACATCAAGCTGGACTGATGAAGGTTTGAATGTCTGTGCCTGATTTTCTGCAAGCCAGGCCGGCCGAGCCGGTGCTGGTGCACCCGGCGCGCGGCGAGCTGCTGCCCATAGTCTGCGATTCGCCGCACAGCGGCACGGCCTACCCCGACGACTTCGGTCATTGCGTGCCCATGAGTCTGCTGCGCCGCGGCGAGGACACCCATGTGGCCGCGCTCTGGGAGCGCTGGCCCGAGTTCGGCGCGACCCTGCTCGAGGCCACGTTCCCGCGCACCTATATCGACCCGAACCGCAACGAGACCGACCTGGACCCGGCGCAGATCGAGGGCCAGTGGCCCGTGCCGCTGGCGCCCGGCATCAAGACCCAGCAGGGCCTGGGCCTGATCTGGCAGCGCATCAGCAAGGCCGGCGTGGCCACGCCGCTGTATGAGCGCAAGCGCACCGTGGCCGAGGTGCAGCACCGCATTGCCCATTACTGGCGCCCCTACCATGCGGCGCTGGCGCGGGCCATCGACGACAGCGTGGCGCGTTTCGGTGCCGTATGGCATCTGAACCTGCACTCCATGCCCAACGATGTGTACCAGCGCCTGGGCCGCAGCGATGCGCCGCCGCTGGCCGACTTCGTGCTCGGCGACCGCGACGGCACGACCTGTGCGCCGGAGTTCATCCACCTGATTGGCGACACGCTCAAGGGCTTCGGCTACAGCGTGGCCTATAACGAGCCCTACAAGGGCGTGGAGCTGATAGGCCGCATCGGCCAGCCGCAGCTGTGCCGCCATTCGATGCAGATCGAGATCCGCCGTCCCATCTATATGGACGAGGACACGCGCGAGCCCAATGCGGGGTTCGAGCCGCTGCGCGCGCATTTCGCCGAGCTGATGCAGGTGCTGGCCGGCTATGTGAAGCAGCAGCTGCGCCAGGCCTGAGCCGCGGCGTTGGCAGCAACCGGGCCCGGCCTTGCCGGGCCTTTTTCATGCGGCCGCGGAAATCTCCCGGGACTGTGGCTAGGATGCCGCGCTCAGGGAGCCGCCTGTCGAATCCGGAGGCGGAATCAGTTAGGCTCGCGGGTTAGTATCAACGTATCTCTGTTGTAACAACACGCGTCTAGGAACCGTACCGGAATGAAGTTCACTCCCATTGCAGCACTGCTCATGTCGAGCCTGGCGGTCTGTGCCCAGAGCGCAGCCGCGCAAACCGGTGCGGAAGGCCGCATGAATTTCCTGCGCGATGCCAGGCCCGTAACCTCCGGCCCGCAGTTTGAATTCAGCCGCCTGCAATACGGGCCTGTGCCCGCCGCCGGTGCCAAGTTGGCGGCCATGTCCGGCCCGCTGCAGGAGGCCGAGCGCGGCGATGCCAAGGCCCAGAACCAGCTGGGCGAGATGTATATGCACGGCCAGGGCGTGCCCCAGAGCGCGGCCAGCGCTGCGCTGTGGTTCCGCAAGGCTGCGGCTCAGGGCCATGTCGGTGCCCAGAACAGCCTGGGCGCGCTCTATGCAAACGGCCAGGGCGTGCCGCAGAACTACCGCGAAGCGGGCCAGTGGTATCTGCGCTCGGCCCAGCAGGGCGATGCCGTTGCCCAGTACAACCTGTCCCATCTCTACCAGGACGGCCTGGGCGTGCCGCAGAGCTTCACCACGGCAGCCCAGTGGCTGGAGAAGGCCGCGGCCCAGGGCCATGTGACGGCCCAGTTCGAGCTGGGCCAGCGCTACCTCAAGGGCAATGGCGTGGCAGCGAACTCTATGACGGCCGCCGACTGGTTCAAGAAGGCCGCCGATCAAGGCCATGCCGAGGCGCAGAACCAGTTGGGCGCCATGCTGTCCGACGGCGTGGGCGTGAAGCTGGACCCGGTCCAAGCTGCCCGCTGGCTGCAGCGCGCGGCCGAGCAGGGCGATGCCCGGGCTCAGAACCGCCTGGGCCGCATGTATATGGATGGCGTCGGCGTTGCGCGCGATTACCCGCAGGCCGCGGCCTGGTTCCGGAAGAGCGCCGAGCAGTGGAATGCCGACGGCCAGAACAATCTGGGTCGTCTCTATCTCTATGGTCTGGGCGTGGAGCAAAGCCCGGCCTATGCGGCCCAGTGGTTCCAGCGTGCGGCCGATCAGGGCCATGCCGATGCCCAGTACAACCTGGGCACGGTCTATGCCGAAGGCCTGGGCACGCCGCAGAACTACGGCACGGCGCTGCACTGGTATCAGAAGGCCGCCGAGCAAGGTCATGCCGCGGCCATCAACAACGTGGGCACGCTGTATGCCGAAGGCCGCGGCGTGCCGCAGAGCTATGCGATGGCCATGCAGTGGTTCGGCCGTGCCGCCGACAAGGGCGATGCCTCGGCTCAGTTCAATCTGGCGCGCCTGTATGCCGAAGGCCAGGGCGGCGCAGCCAGCCCGGCCCAGGCCCTCAAGTGGTATGCGGCCGCCGCGGCCCAGGGTCACTCGGGTGCGCAGAACCGCCTGGGCGTGATGTATGCCGAAGGCCAGGGCACGGCGCGCGACTACGGCCAGGCCGTGCAGTGGTACCAGCGTGCGGCCGAGCAGGGCGATGCCGCGGCCCAGTTCAATCTGGGCATGGTGTACGCCCAGGGCCAGGGCCTGGCGCGCGACCATGCCAAGGCCTATTTCTGGTACAACCTCGCGGCCATGGAGCTCGGCGGCGAGGCCGCCAAGCGCCGCGACGAGGCCGCGCAGCAGCTCTCCGTCGCCCAGGTGGCCGAGCAGCAGAACCTGGCCCTGGCCTGGCAGCCCAAGCGCTGATGGCGGGCCGGACCTGCTCCCCCTAGAAAGCGCTTCCGGCCGGAAGCGCTTTTTTTATGGATTATTGCGGATGCCTGTGCTCTGAATCGACGATGGAGCCCGCGATATGCGCCGCTACACTGCATGCTTCAAGATTGGGCTGCTCACTTTTTCGCTGAAGCGGCCCGCAAAATTCCGATAAACCAAGGAGGAGAACATGAAAAAAATCGTTGGCACCTGCCTGGTGGGCCTGATGGCGAGCGCGGGCCTGCTGCTGCCCCTGGGCGCGCAGGCCGCGGAGGCCTTTCCCAGCAAGCCCATACGCATCGTTATTGGCTTCCCGGCCGGCGGTCCGCTGGACCAGCATGCGCGTTTGCTGACCGACAAGCTGCAGAGCGTGCTGGGCCAGCCCGTGGTGGTGGATTACAAGCCCGGCGCGGGCGGCTCCGTGGGTGCGCAGGACGTGATGCGCTCGCCCGCCGACGGCCATACGCTGATGCTGGCCAACACCGGCGTGATGGTGATCAACCCGGCCCTGTACAGCAAGCTGCCCTACAACACGCTCAAGGACTTCACGCCGATCGCGCGCACCGCCATGCAGCCGCTGGCGCTGCTGGTCAACAACAAGGTGCCGGCCCAGAATCTGCAGGAGTTCATGGCCTATGCCAAGGCCAATCCCGGCAAGGTCAATTTCGGCTCGGCCGGCAACGGCGGCATCAGCCACCTGGTGCCCGAGATGTTCAAGAGCGCCACGGGCCTGGACCTGGTCCATATCCCCTACAAGGGCAGCGCGCCGGCCTTCACCGATCTGATCGGCGGCCAGGTGCAGTTCATGGCCGAGAGCATTCCCCAGGCCGCGGCCTATCACAAGCAGGGCAAGGTGCGTGCGCTGGCCGTGACCAGCAAGGAGCGCAATCCCGCCCTGCCCGAGGTGCCCACGGCCATGGAGTCCGGCATCAAGGGCTTCGAGGTCGTGGGCTTCTACGGCTTCCTGGCCCCGGCCGGCACGCCCAAGGAGGTGGTGGCCAAGCTCAGCGCCGCTTTCCAGCAGGTGCTGAGCCAGCCCGAGGTGCGCGGCCGCATGGTGGAGCAGGGCGCGAATCCGGCCTTCCTGGGCGCGGACGAGTTCGCCAAGTTCCTGGCCGGCGAGATGCCGCGCTGGGCCGCGGCGGTCAAGGCTTCGGGCACGAAATTGGATTGACACCCCCCTGAGGCGCTGTGCGCCTTCCCCCGCTCTCGCGGTGCTGCGCGCTGCGGGCAGGGGGCGCAGCCAGCGCGGCGGGGCGGCCCTTGCGCGGCTGCCCTGATTTTGTCAGCGCCAGTATTGGAGCTTGTGAACGCCAAAAAGCCTGGTCACTTTTCGGTGGCCGGGCTTTTTGTTGCTATGAATGCAGAAGCTGCTTGCGTCTGTTCATATTGGTTTCGAGCAATAAATGCTATGAAGCCCAATCAGAGTCAGTGCAAGCAGCTATCAAATCAGAGTTGAGAACCAGTCTGCGCAGGGCTGAACATGTCCACGCGGTCGGTGATGATGCCGTCCGTGCCCAGGGCTATCAGGCGCTGGGCGGCCCACTGGTCGTTGACGGTGTAGCTGCTGCAGCGCAGGCCCGCGCCATGGACCTTGGCCACCAGCTCGGGCGTCCACAGCGCATGGTTGAGCACCATGGCCGAGCAACCCAGATCCAGCGCGGTCTTCAGGTCGATGTCCCCGGGGCTTGTGCCCTTGGCGTCGGCCAGCTTGTCCACCAGCAGGCCGCGCGGAATATGGGGGGCTGTCTCGCGGGCACCCTTGAGCGCATCGGGCTGGAACGAGGTGAACAGCGGCTGCACTTCGGCTTGCGGCCAGATGCGGTTCATCAGCTCGCCGCAGGCGCGGCCGGTTTCTTCCTCCTGGCCCGGTGTGGGCTTGATTTCCACGTTCAGGTGCAGATGGTTGGCCAGGCACCAGCGGGCCAGGGCTTCGAGCGTGGGGAGCGGCTCGCCCGCGTAGGCGCGCGAATGCCAGCTGCCGGCGTCGAGCTGGGCCAGCTCGCCCATGCTCTTGTCGCCGCCTGTGCCGTGGCCGTTGGTGGTGCGCTCCAGGCCCGCGTCGTGCATGAGGAACAGCACGCCGTCGCGGCTGAGCTTGGCGTCGCACTCGAACATGCGGTAGCCATGCTGGGCGCCGAGGCGGAAGGCGCTCATGGTGTTCTCGGGCGCCAGCTTGCCGGCGCCGCGATGGGCGATCCAGCGGGGATAGGGCCAGGGTTTCAAAGTGGTTGTCATAAGTTTCGCAGTCTTTACGTGACAAGAGCACCGCAAGCAGGGGCTTGGGGTGCTCTCTAAAAAGTCAGCCTAGTGCGACCTCTGTGCTGGCTCAGACACGTTTGCCGGTTTCGGCATGGAACCAGTGCAGGCGGTCTTCGCGCGCGGAGATGCGGGCGGTCTCGCCGGGCTTGGGGAAAGGCTTGCCTTCCTCCACGCGCACGGTCACGTCTTCGTCGCCGACCTTGCCGTACAGCAGGCGCTCGGCGCCCAGCAGTTCCACGGTCTGGACCTTGAACTCCACGCCGCCGGCCTCGACCAGATCGATGTGCTCGGGGCGGATGCCCAGAATCAGGCCGGGCTTGCCGTTGGGCGAGTGCTTAAGCAGGTTCATGGGAGGCGAGCCGATGAAACCCGCCACAAAGGTGGATGCAGGCGTGTGATAGACCTCTTCGGGCGTGCCGAACTGCTCCACATTGCCGCCGTTCATCACCACCATGCGCTGGGCCAGGGTCATGGCCTCGACCTGGTCGTGGGTCACGAACAGGCTGGTGATGCCCAGCTCGGCGTGCAGCTTCTGGATTTCCAGGCGGGTCTGACCGCGCAGCTTGGCGTCCAGGTTGGACAGGGGTTCGTCAAACAGGAACACCTGGGGCTGACGCACGATGGCGCGGCCCATGGCCACGCGCTGGCGCTGGCCGCCGGACAGCTGGCGGGGCTTGCGATCCAGCAGGTGGCTGAGTTCCAGAATCTTGGCGGCTTTGTCCACGCGGCGCTTGATCTCGTCTTCGGGCACCTTGGCGAGCTTCAGGCCATAAGCCATGTTCTCGTAGTTGCTCATATGGGGATAGAGCGCGTAGTTCTGGAACACCATGGCGATATTGCGCTTGGCGGGTTCCAGGTTATTGACCTTGTTGGTGCCGATCAGCAGGTCGCCGTCGGTGATCTCTTCCAGGCCGGCAATCATGCGCAGCAGGGTGGACTTGCCGCAGCCAGAGGGCCCGACCAGCACGATGAATTCGCCGTCGTTGATCTCGACGTTGATGCCGTGAATGACGGGTACGGCAGACTTGCCGCTGCCGTAGCGCTTGACGATGTTCTTGAGGGAAATGGAAGCCATAACAGGGTTTTATTCAATCGGTCAAAAGACGGTGGATGGGCAGGCGGGGATTACTTCTCGGTATCCACCAGGCCTTTGACAAACCACTTCTGCATCAGCATCACCACCAAGGTCGGCGGCAGCATGGCCAGGATGGCCGTGGCCATCACGATGTTCCAGTCGATGGCGGCCTCGCCGCCGCCGGCCACCATGCGCTTGATGCCCACGACCACGGGGTACATGTCTTCCGAGGTCGTCATCAGCAGCGGCCACAGATACTGGTTCCAGCCATAGATGAACTGGATCACGAACAGTGCGGCGATCGAGGTCTTGGACAAGGGCACCAGGATGTCCTTGAAGAAGCGCATGGCGCCTGCGCCGTCGATGCGCGCAGCTTCCACGAGTTCATCGGGTACCGTCAGGAAGAACTGGCGGAACAGGAAGGTGGCCGTGGCCGAGGCGATCAGCGGCAGCGACAGACCGGCGTAGCTGTTGAGCAGGCCCAGTTCGGCCACCACCTTGTAGGTGGGCAGGATACGCACTTCCACGGGCAGCATCAGGGTCAGGAAAATGGCCCAGAAGCAGATCATCTTGAACGGGAAGCGGAAGTAGACGATGGCGAAGGCCGAGAGCAGCGAGATCGCGATCTTGCCCACGGTGATGATCATGGCCACGACAAAGCTCACCCACATCATGTGCACGACATTGGTGTTGGAGCCCAGCTTGCCGGAGCCCAGCAGCGCTTCCTTGTAGTTCTCCCACAGATGGGAGCCGGGCAGCAGCGGCATGGGGGCCTGGACGATCTCGCTGGCGGTGTGCGTGGAGGCGATCAGGGCCAGGTACAGCGGAAAGGCGACGATGGCCACGCCGAGGATGAGCACGGCGTGGGAGAAGAAATTGAGCCAGGGGTTGCGATCAACCATGATCAGTACTGCACTTTCTTTTCAACATAGCGGAACTGGATCACGGTCAGCACGACGACGATCAGCATCAGGATCACGGACTGGGCTGCGGAGCCGCCCAGGTCCAGGGCCTTGAAGCCGTCCAGATACACCTTGTAGACCAGGATCGAGGTCGACTGGCCGGGGCCGCCATGGGTGGCTGCGTCGATGATGCCGAAGGTGTCGAAGAAGGCGTAGACGATGTTGATCACCAGCAGGAAGAAGGTGGTGGGCGAGAGCAGCGGCAGCTGGATGTTCCAGAAACGGCGCCAGGGGCCGGCACCGTCGATGGAGGCGGCCTCGATCAGCGCCTTGGGAATGGACTGCAATCCGGCCAGGAAGAACAGGAAGTTATAGGAGATCTGCTTCCACACCGAGGCCAGCACGATCAGCGCCATGGCCTGGTTCTCGTTCATCAGATGGTTCCAGTCATAGCCCAGTTTGCCCAGGAAATAGGCGACCACGCCGATGGAGGGCGAGAACATGAAGATCCACAGCACGCCGGCGATCACGGGTGCCACGGCATAGGGGATGATGAGCAGGGTCTTGTAGACCATGGCGAAGCGCACGATGCGGTCCGCGAAGATGGCCAGCGCCAGCGAGGTGGCGATGCCGACGCCGGCGACCAGTACCGAGAACAGGGCGGTGCGGGAGAACGAGTCCAGATAGGCCGAGTCGGCGAACAGAGTGCGGAAATTGTCCAGTCCGACCCATTCGGTACTCATGCCGAATGCGTCCTCCATCTGGAACGACTGCAGCACAGCCTGCGCGGCGGGCCAGAAAAAGAAGATGCCGATGATGAGCAACTGCGGTGCGATCAGCACCCAGGGCAGCCACCCGGATCGGAAAAGAACACGTTTTTCCATGAGGAGTCACAAATAAAAAAACCGCCGCGGGCTGGGTTCAGTCAACGGGGTGTTTGGGGGGCGCGATGCTCCGGGTTGGAGCACCGCAGGCCGGTCGGCGCCCTTGCGGGCGCCGTGGATTTACTTCTTGTAGGAGCGCTCGAAGCGGGCCAGCAGCTCGTCGCCGCGGGTCACGATGGAGTCCAGAGCCTGCTTGCCGCTCTTCTTGCCGGCCCACACCTGTTCGAGTTCTTCGTCCTCGATGGTGCGTATCTGCACATAGTTGCCCAGGCGGATACCGCGCGAGTTGTTGGTCACCTTGCGGATCATCTGCGTCACGGCGGTGTCGGTGCCGGGGTTCTTCTGATAGAAGCCGGACTTGTCGGTCAGGTCATAGGCGGCCATGGTCACGGGCAGGTAGCCGGTGCGCTGGTGCGAGGCGGCCTGGACCTTGGTCTGGGACAGGAATTCGAAGAACTTGGCCACGCCCTTGTAGTGCTCGGCGTTCTTGCCGGCCATGACCCACAGCGAGGCGCCGCCGATCACGGTGTTCTGGGGCGCGCCCTTGACATCGGGGTAGTAGGGCAGGGGAGCCAGGCCGTAGTTGAACTTGGCGTTCTTGGCCACGTCGCCGTAGTAGCCGGACGAGGTCTGGATCATCGCGCATTCACCGGCCGTGAACGAGGCCTGGGGAATGGCGCCGCGGCCCTTGTAGACGAATTCGCCGGCCTTGGCTGCTGCGGCCAGGTTGTCGATGTGCTTGACGTGCAGCGGCGAGTTGAGCTTCAGGCGGGCCTTGTAGCCGTTGGCGCTCAGGCCGTTCTGCTCGGTGGCGAACTCCACGTTGTGCCAGGTGGAGAAGGACTCCAGCTGGGTCCAGCCCTGCCAGGCCAGGGTCATGGGGCAGCTATGGCCGCTTTCCTTGAGCTTCTTGGCGGCGGCAAAGACTTCGGGCCAGGTGGCGGGAGCCTTGTCGGGGTTCAGGCCGGCCTTCTTGAAGGCGTCCTTGTTGTAATAGAAGATGGTGGTCGAGCTGTTGAACGGAAAGCTCAGCATCTGGCCGTTGGGGGCGGTGTAGTAACCGGCCACGGCGGGGATGTAGCCCTTGGGGTCGAAGGCCACGCCGGCGTCTGCCATGACCTTGGCCACGGGCACGGTCGCACCCTTGGAAGCCATCATGGTGGCGGTGCCCACCTCAAACACCTGCAGGATATCCGGTGCATTGCCCGAGCGGAACGCGGCGATGGCGGCCGTCATCGATTCGTCATACGCGCCCTTGTAGGTAGGGACGATCTTGTAATCCTTCTGGCTTTCATTGAACTGCTTGGCCAGATCGTTGACCCACTCGTTGTTCACGGCGGTCATGGAATGCCACCATTGGATCTCGGTGGTGGCTTGCGCCGAAAAAGCGGTGGCGGCGACGGCTGCGGCCATGGCCAGTTGCTTGAATTGCATGAAGGCTCCTCTAACGTTCGGTGACTGAATATGCGGTGCTGCACATTAGGTCATGCGTATGACATATGCATGTCATTGTTTGCGTGGGCTGCGCACTCCACCATGGGCCGAACCCGTAAACATCGTCGTCATATGACGGCAGTGTGACCAAAGGGGCGCGCGAAGCGGCACCATTCTAGGTCAAGGGAATTTCGTTTGGTGTTGGTAGTCTTTCGTATTGAGTTGTTTTTGGTTCGTAAATGGTTGATTACGGCGGAAACAGGCTATGTGGCGTGGTGCAAATGTCACAGGCCGCTGTCCGGGCGCGGTATGGCGGGCCAGGCGCGCGCGACGATGTGAGCGGTCGCCTGCGGAATGGGCAATTTGGCAGGCCGAGGACCGTGGCCCGCATATGGGTTGCGGGCGCGGGATCTGCGGGTCCATCGCGCGCATAGTCCACAGCCGAGCATGGCCGACACGCGTAGCTTAAAATCGTCGTCCCACTGGCTTCGGGGCGCCACCGGGCGCCCGATACGGTCTACCCCATGAATGTTCCGATTGCGTTGGCCGCCGCCCTGCAGGCTCAGGCTGCCGAACCCGCTCGACTGCGCGAGATTCCCTATAACTACACCTCGTTTTCCGACCGCGAGATCGTGATTCGCCTGCTGGGCTCATCCATGTGGGATGTGCTCAACCAGCTGCGTCAGGAACGCCGCACGGGCCGATCCGCGCGCATGCTCTACGAGGTGCTGGGGGATATCTGGGTTGTGCAGCGCAATCCCTATCTTCAGGACGATCTGCTGGACAACCCCGGTCGCCGCAAGGCGCTGGTGGAGGCGCTGGAGCACCGCCTGGCCGAGATCGACAAGCGCCGCGAGCCCAATCAGGATGCGGTGCGCGACCAGCTGGTGGGCCAGCTGGTGGAGGCCGCACACCGTGCAGTGCATGAATTCAACGCCACCTTCGTGGAAGCCGAGCAGCTGCGCCGCCGCGTGCACAAGACGCTGGGTCGCTACACGGCCAAGGACAACATCAAGTTCGACGGCCTGTCGCGCGTGGCCCATGTGACCGACGCCACCGACTGGCGCGTCGAGTACCCGTTCGTGGTGCTGACCCCGGACACCGAAGCCGAGATGGCAGGCCTCGTCAAAGGCTGTATCGAGCTGGGCCTGACCATCATTCCGCGCGGAGGCGGCACCGGCTACACGGGCGGCGCCATTCCGCTGACCTGGCGCTCGGTGGTCATCAATACCGAAAAGCTGGAGGCGCTGACCGAAGTCGAGATGCGCCGGATTCCCGGCGTGGATCGCGATGTGCCCACGATCTACTCCGAAGCCGGGGTGGTGACCCAGCGCGTGGCCGATGCGGCCGAGCGCGCGGGCTTTGTGTTCGCCGTGGACCCGACCTCGATCGAGGCCTCCTGCATAGGCGGCAACATTGCCATGAATGCGGGCGGCAAAAAGGCCGTGCTCTGGGGCACGGCGCTGGACAATCTGGTGTCCTGGCGCATGGTGACACCCGACGCCCAATGGCTGGAGGTCACGCGTCTGGACCACAACCTCGGCAAGATCCACGATGCCGAGATGGCCTGCTTCGAGCTGAAGTACTTCGAGGCCGACGGCAAGACCCCTGTGCGCACCGAGCGCCTGGATATCCCCGGCCGCACCTTCCGCAAGGAGGGCCTGGGCAAGGACGTGACCGACAAGTTCCTCTCGGGTCTGCCCGGCATTCAGAAGGAAGGCACGGACGGCCTGATCACCAGCGCACGCTGGGTGGTGCACCGCATGCCTGCGCACACGCGCACCGTGTGCATGGAGTTCTTCGGCAATGCCAAGGATGCCGTGCCCTCCATCGTCGAGATCAAGGACTATATGTTCGCCGAGCAAAAGCGCTCGGGCGTGCTGCTGGCCGGCCTTGAACATCTGGACGACCGCTACCTCAAGGCCGTGGGCTATGCGACCAAGAGCAAGAAGGGCAACGGCCATCTGCCCAAGATGGTGCTGCTCGGCGACATCGCCGGCGACGATGCCGACGAGGTGGCGCGTGTGGCCGCCGAGGTGGTGCGCATCGCCAATTCGCGCAACGGCGAGGGCTTCACGGCCGTGAGCGCCGAGGCGCGCAAGAAATTCTGGCTGGACCGCAAGCGCACGGCCGCCATCAGCCGCCATACCAACGCCTTCAAGATCAATGAGGACGTGGTGATTCCGCTGCCGCGCATGGCCGAGTACACCGACGGCATCGAGCGCATCAATATCGAGCTCTCGCTGCGCAACAAGCTCAAGCTCTGCGACGAGCTGGCCGGCCTCTTCAAGCATGGCGACCTGCCCCTGGGTAAGAGCGACGATGCCGGCGACATTCCCAGCGCCGAGCTGCTCGAGGACCGCGTGCAGCAGGCTCTGGGCCTGGTGGCCGAGGTGCGCGGGCTCTGGCAGGGCTGGCTGGACGGCGTGGCCACGCTGTTCCCCGAGCTGCAGGACCACAGGCTGCGCGCGAGCTGGAAGACCCAGCTCAAGGAGCCGCTGTCCAAGATCTTTGCGGGCGCAGCCTTCCAGCCGCTGCGCGAAGCGCTCAACGGCATCCACCAGAAGGTGCTCAAGGGCCGCGTCTGGGTGGCGCTGCACATGCACGCCGGCGACGGCAATGTGCACACCAACATCCCCGTCAACAGCGACGACTACGAGATGCTGCAGACCGCGCACGAAGCCGTGGCGCGCATCATGGAACTGGCGCGCAGCCTGGACGGCGTGATTTCGGGCGAGCACGGCATCGGCATCACCAAGCTGGAGTTCCTCTCGGACGAGGAACTGGCGCCGTTTGCCGACTACAAGAAGCGCGTCGACCCCGAAGGCCGCTTCAACAAGGGCAAGCTGATCCGCAACGAGGAGTGGGATGCCTCGGCCCATCAAAGCCACGACGGCCGCTCGCCGCGCGAGTCGCTGATGTATGCCGACCTGACCAATGCCTACACGCCTAGCTTCGGGCTGATGGGCTATGAGTCCATCATCATGCAGCAGTCGGACATCGGCGCGATTGCCAACAGCGTCAAGGACTGCCTGCGCTGCGGCAAGTGCAAGCCCGTGTGCGCGACCCATGTGCCGCGCGCCAACCTGCTCTACAGCCCGCGCAACAAGATTCTCGCGACCTCGCTGCTGGTGGAGGCCTTCCTCTACGAAGAGCAGACGCGCCGCGGCGTCTCGCTCAAGCACTGGCAGGAGTTCGAGGACGTGGCCGACCACTGCACGGTCTGCCACAAGTGCCTCAACCCCTGCCCGGTCAAGATCGATTTCGGCGACGTGACCATGAATATGCGCAATCTGCTGCGCAAGATGGACAAGAAGAGCTTCCGCCCCGGCAACAAGCTGGCCATGGCCATGCTCAATGCCACGAATCCGGACACCATCAAGTTCATGCGCTCGGCCATGGTCGGCGTGGGCTTCAAGGCTCAGCGTCTGGCCGCCGACGTGCTGGGGGCAGTCGCCAAGAAGCAGGCCGCCCATCCGCCGGCATCCGTGGGCACGGCGCCGCTCAAGGAGCAGGTGATCCACTTCGTCAACAAGAAGCTGCCCGGCGGCCTGCCGACCAAGACGGCGCGCGCCCTGCTCGACATCGAGGACAAGGATTACGTACCCATCATCCGCAATCCCCAGTCCACGAGCGCTGATACCGAGGCCGTGTTCTACTTCCCCGGCTGCGGCTCGGAGCGTCTGTTTAGCCAGGTGGGTCTGGCCACGCAGGCCATGCTCTGGCATGCGGGCGTGCAGACCGTGCTGCCGCCAGGCTATCTGTGCTGCGGCTATCCGCAGCGCGGTTCGGGCCAGTTCGACAAGGCCGAGAAGATGATCACGGACAACCGCGTGCTCTTCCACCGCGTGGCCAATACGCTGAACTACCTGGACATCAAGACCGTGGTGGTGTCCTGCGGCACCTGCTACGACCAGTTGCAGGGCTATGAGTTCGACAAGATCTTCCCGGGCTGCCGCATCATCGACATCCACGAGTACCTGCTCGAAAAGGGCATCACGCTGCAGCACAAGGGCGCATATCTGTACCACGACCCCTGCCATACGCCGATGAAGACGCAGGATCCCATGAAGACCGTCAAGGCGCTGATGGGCGACAACGTGCTCAAGAGCGAGCGCTGCTGCGGCGAGTCGGGTACGCTGGGTGTGACCCGCCCCGACATCTCCACGCAGATCCGCTTCCGCAAGACCGAGGAAATCCGCAAGGGCGAGGCGGTGCTGCGCGACAGCGGCGCCGTGGCCGAGAAGGACAACGTCAAGATATTGACCAGCTGCCCCAGCTGCCTGCAAGGCCTGTCGCGCTACGGCAATGATCTGAACAACGGCCTGCTCGAAGCCGACTACATCGTGGTCGAGATGGCGCGCGACATCCTCGGGGAGAACTGGATGGCCGACTATGTGCAGCGTGCCAACCAGGGCGGCATCGAGCGAGTCTTGGTATGACCCTGCAAGACCATTGCCCGCTGTGCGCCGCCGATGGCGGTGTGCCGATCTGGCACGGCGACAAGCTGCGCGTGATCCGCGCGGCGGAAGCCGGCTTTCCGGCTTTCTACCGCGTGGTCTGGAACCGGCATGTGGCCGAGTTTTCGGATCTGAGCGCCGCAGACCGCAGCCTCTGCATGGAGGCCGTGACCGTGGTGGAGCGCGTGCTGCGCGAGCGGCTCTCGCCCACCAAGATCAATCTGGCGGCTCTGGGCAATATGGTGGCTCATCTGCACTGGCATGTGATCGCGCGCTACGACTGGGACAGCCACTTTCCGGCGGCGGTCTGGGCGCCCGCGCAAAGACCGCGCGACGAGGCCAGAGAGGCCGAGATCGTGCACCAGCTGCCCGAGATCGATGCCGCACTGCAGCAGGCCTTGGGCCGCTGGGCGGCCTGATGTTTCCCCTCTCCCGCGTGGAGAGCGAAAGAGCGGCCCGGGGCTGCTCTTTCATGCCTTGAAAAGGAGATCGAGATGGCCGGATTGCAAGCCCATACTCCCACCCCCGAATCCCTGACCGTGCATGGCGCATCGCGCGTGCTCGAGGTGTCCTACTCGGACGGCAAGACTTTCCGTATTCCGTTCGAGCTGCTGCGCGTGTATTCGCCCTCGGCCGAGGTGCAAGGCCATGGCCCGGGTCAGGAAGTGCTGCAGACGGGCAAGCGCGAGGTGGGCATCACCACCATCGAGCCCGTGGGTAACTACGCGATCAAGCCCTTCTTCAGCGACGGCCACGAGAGCGGCCTCTACACCTGGGAATACCTCTACCAGCTGGGCAGCCAGCAGGATGCGCTGTGGCAGCAATATCTGCAGCGCCTGGCGGATGCGGGCCTGGACCGCGACACACCCATGCCTGAAAAAGGCGCGGGCGGCCACGGCTGCAGCGTGCACTAAGCCGCTGCGGGCGTGCCCCAAACGCCACATGACCCATACGCCGCGCGCAGGGTTATTGAGGCTGATGCTATATTAACGATAGCTTATGACGCTCTGTGAATAAGCGTCATCGGCTGATTCCTTTAAAAACCATAGTGCTTCAAAGCCTGTAGCCACACGGGGTTGTCGCTGTACGCGCGAGCACTGCCTGCTTAGCATTCATTGTTATGAGCTCCACACACTTCGGATTCCAGTCGGTCGATGAAAGCGAGAAGGCCAGCCGCGTGCGCGGTGTGTTCGACTCCGTGGCATCCAAATACGACATCATGAATGACGTGATGTCGGGTGGTCTGCACCGTGCCTGGAAGGCCTATACCGTCATGGTCGCCAACCTCAAGGAGGGCGACAAGGCGCTGGACATCGCGGGCGGCACCGGCGACCTGGCACTGGCGTTTTCCAAGAAGGTCGGCGCCTCGGGCCAGGTGGTGCACACCGATATCAACGAGGCCATGCTGCGCGTGGGCCGCGACCGCCTGACCGACAAGGGCGTGATCCTGCCCACGCTGGTCTGCGACGCCGAAAAGCTGCCTTTCCCCGACAACCACTTCGATCTGGTCAGCGTGGCTTTCGGCCTGCGCAATATGACGCACAAGGATGCCGCGCTCAAGGAAATGAACCGCGTGCTGCGTCCCGGCGGCAAGCTGCTGGTTCTGGAGTTCTCCAAGGTGGCCAAGCCCCTGGAAAAAGTCTACGACTGGTACTCGTTCAAGATCCTGCCGAGCATGGGCAAGCTGATTGCCGGCGACTCGGAAAGCTATCGCTATCTGGCCGAGTCCATCCGCATGCACCCGGGCCAGCAGGAGCTCAAGGCCTTGATGCAGCAATGCGGCTTCGGCCATGTGGATTATCACAACATGACGGGAGGCGTCTGCGCCTTGCATGTGGGGATCAAGTGCTGATCCTCTGAGCGGCGGCCACTCCTTAGTGGGAGGGCGGCCTTGCCGGTTTCCTGCGCCGCCAGCGGAGCAAGGCGTTTGGCGAAACCGATTTTTAGTTATTTTTTGTTTTGACAGGAAGGGAGATGGCATGAGAAAACTGTGGTCAATCGTTTTGGTGGCAATGCTGGTCGTGGCGCATGGGCAGGCCGATGCCAAGCGCATGGGCGGTGGCTCATCGTTTGGCAAACAGTCGGGCAACGTCACGCAACGTGAAGCCTCTCGTGCTCCGGCCCAGAATCCGCAACAGGCTCCGCAGCAGAATGCGGCCCAGCAGAACCGTCCCGCCACGCCGGCAACGCCTGCTGCCCAGCCCAAGAAGCCCTGGGGCGCCATGCTGGGCGGTCTGGCCGCAGGCCTGGGCCTGGCCTGGCTCGCGCATTCGCTGGGCCTGGGAGCATCCTTTGGCAACATCCTGCTGATCGCCTTGCTGGCCATGGTCATCATGGCGGTCGTCGGCATGGTCATGCGCCGCCGCAATGCCGCGCCCGCCATGCAGGCCGCCAGCAGCCCGTTTGCCTTCCAGGGCGCGGGCAATCTGGGCGGCGATGTCAATGCGCCGCAGTCCCGCCAGTACAACCCTGAAAAAGTGGGCAACGATGCCTCGGCCCGTCCCTGGGAGCAGAACCACCTGCCCGAGGCCGCGGCTGCCGGCGGCTCCATGATCGGCTCGGCTCTGGCCGGTTCGCAGAACTGGGGCGTGCCCGCCGGTTTCGATACCGAAGGCTTCCTGACTGCGGCCAAGCGCAACTTCGTCACGCTGCAGTCGGCCTGGGACCGTTCCGACATCGGCACGCTGCGCTCCATGATGACCGACGAGATGCTGTCGGAAATCCGCAGCCAGCTGTCCGAGCGCGAGGCCCAGCGCCCCGGCGAGCCCAATCACACGGATGTGCTCATGATCGACGCCCAGCTGCTGGGCATCGAGGACCTGGGCAACGATTACATGGCCAGCGTGGAGTTCTCGGGCATGATCCGCGAGGAAGCCTCCGCAGGTCCCAGCCCCTTCCGCGAGGTCTGGAACATGACCAAGCCCAAGAACGGCGCCAGCGGCTGGCTGGTGGCCGGCGTCCAGGCGCTGCAATAAAACAGCTATCCTTGCACCGGCATGTCCCGCACCAGGGGCATCGAGCAAGGGCCGTCCCGCAGCGAAGGTGCCGTCCCCCGCAGGGGGAGGGCGCGTAGCGCCACAGGGGGGAATCAATTTCATGAATAATCGGGGACTATGGCAACACAGTCCCCTTTTTCTTTTCTGGGCGGTCTCGTCGAACGCGTGATGGCCGGTCCCCAAGCTCCCGAATGGCTGGTGAGTGAAATGCACCAGCGTCTGGTGCTGTTTCTCAACCATGTGCTGATGCAGGAGCAGGAAGCCATGGAACGCCTCGTGCGCCAGAAGGGGCGTACCGCCCGCGTGCAATGGCGCCAGTATTCCATGGCCTTGCTGGTCACTCCGGCCGGCCTGTTCGATGTGGCGCCCGCCGGTGCCGAACCCGACCTGCTGCTCGAGATCACCGAGACCTCGCCGCTTTCCCTGGCCCAGACCGCTTTGCGCGGGGACAAGCCCGCGATCCGCATCGAAGGCGATGTGCAGTTCGCGGCCGAGATCAATTGGCTGGTCGACAACGTGCAGTGGGATGTGGAAGAAGACCTGGCCCGTGTGATCGGCGATGTGCCGGCTCACACCGTCGCCAAGGTGGCGCGTACCGCGGCCCAGGGCCTGCGCCAGTTTGTGGGCGCACGCATGGGCGGCAAGAGCGCTGCCGCGGCCGAGACCGCAGCTCCCGCGAATACCGCGCCCGTGGCTGCCATGCCCGGCAACGGCTACACCCAGCCATGAGCCGTTTCCTGCGAGGCTGGGCCATCCTCTGGGTGGTGTTCCGCTATGGCCTGGACGAGCTGGTGCTCTCCGGCCTGCCCCATCCGTGGCTGCGCAGAGTGCGCAGCGTGCTCACCTTCGGCCGCAAGCTGGACAAGCCGCGCGGCCAGCGCCTGCGCGAGGCGCTCGAGGAGCTGGGGCCGATTTTCGTGAAGTTCGGCCAGGTGCTGTCCACGCGCAGTGACCTGATGCCGCCCGATGTGGCCGAGGAGCTGGCCAAGCTGCAGGATCGCGTGCCGCCTTTCGATTCGCAGATCGCGGTGGACACCATAGAGCGTTCCTTCCGCAAGCCCATAGACCAGATCTTCGTGAGCTTCGACCGCCAGCCGGTCGCCAGCGCCTCGATTGCCCAGGTGCACTTTGCCGTGGTCCGCGACAAGAGCGGGCAGGAGCATGAGGTGGCGGTCAAGGTGCTGCGGCCGGGCATGAGATCCGTCATCGACAAGGATCTGGCGCTGATGCACATGATGGCGGGCTGGCTGGAAGCGCTGTCGCACGACGGCAAGCGGCTCAAGCCCAAGGAGGTGGTCGCCGAGTTCGACAACTATCTGCACGACGAGCTGGACCTGATCCGCGAGGCGTCGAACGCCGCGCAGCTGCGCCGCAATATGGAAGGGCTGGACCTGGTCCTGATCCCCGAGATCTTCTGGGACTTCTGTCACACCGACGTGATGGTCATGCAGCGCATGAACGGCGTGCCCATCAGCCAGGTGGAGCGCTTGCGCGAAGCCGGCGTGGACATTCCCAAGCTGGCGCGCGATGGCGTGACCATCTTCTTTACCCAGGTGTTTCGCGACGGCTTCTTCCATGCCGACATGCACCCGGGCAACATCATGGTCAGCCTAGAGCCCGAGACCTTCGGCCGCTATATCTCGCTGGACTTCGGCATCGTCGGCACGCTGACCGAGTTCGACAAGGAATATCTGGCGCAGAACTTCCTGGCGTTCTTCCGCCGTGATTACAAGCGCGTGGCCGAGCTGCATGTGGAAAGCGGCTGGGTGCCCGCCAATACCCGCGTGGAAGAGCTGGAGGCCGCGATACGCGCGGTCTGCGAGCCTTATTTCGACCGTCCCCTGGCCGAGATCTCGCTGGGCATGGTGCTGATGCGCTTGTTCCAGACCTCGCGCCGCTTCCAGGTCGAGATCCAGCCGCAGCTGGTGCTGCTGCAAAAGACCTTGCTCAACATCGAAGGCCTGGGGCGCCAGCTCGACCCCAACCTCGATCTCTGGAGCACGGCCAAGCCTTTCCTCGAGAAGTGGATGCTGGAGCAGATGGGGCCGCAGCGGCTGTGGCGCGAATTGCAGGCCCAGGCGCCGCGGTACGCCAAGATCCTGCCCGACATGCCGCGCGTGCTCTACCAGTACCTGTCCAAGCAGGGCAGCGGCGGCGACAACGAGGCCCTGCTCAAAGAGCTGCTAAAGCAGCAAAAAACCACCAATCGCCTGCTGCAAGCCATCCTCTGCGGCGGCATAGGCTTTGTGATCGGGCTGGTGCTGCTGCAGATCCTGCTGCGCCTGCGTTTCTGAACATCCACAAATTTGTCCGAGGAGTGCCAGCGTGCTGCTCTCGATGGTGATTGCCTACCTGTTCGTGACCATAGGCATAGGCCTGTGGGCGGCCAAACGGGTGAAGAATACAGCCGACTTTGCCATTGCCGGGCGTCACCTGCCCCTGTACATGATCATCACCACCACCTTCGCGACCTGGTTCGGGTCGGAGCTGGTGCTGGGCGTGCCCGCCAAGTTCCTCGAAGGCGGCCTGCATGCGCTGGTTGAGGACCCGTTCGGCGCGGGCATGTGCCTGATTCTGGTCGGCGTGTTCTTTGCGGCCAAGCTCTACCGCATGAACCTGCTGACCATCAGCGACTACTACCGCGCGCGCTACGGCCGCACGATAGAGGTCATCTGCTCGCTGATCATCATGATCAGCTACCTGGGCTGGGTTTCGGCCCAGGTCACGGCGCTGGGCCTGGTGTTCAATCTGCTCTCGGGCGGCGCGGTCAGCATTCCCCTGGGCATGACCATAGGCGTGCTCTCGGTGCTGGTCTACACGCTGTTCGGCGGCATGTGGTCGGTGGCCGTGACGGACTTCGTGCAGATGATCATCCTCGTGTTGGGCCTGCTGGTGTTGGCCTTTTTTGCGGGCGACATGGCCGGCGGCGCCGGCAAGGTGGTGGATCTGGCCACCAGCCGCGACCTGTTCAAGTTCCTGCCCGAGCCCAGCTGGCACGAGATCGTGTTCTTCATAGGCGCGGCCGTGACCATGATGCTGGGCTCCATCCCCCAGCAGGACATCTTCCAGCGCGTGATGTCGGCCGATACCGAGAAGTCCGCCGTGCGCGGCACCATCATCGGTGGCGCCTGCTATGTGATCTTCGCCTTCGTGCCCATGTTCCTTGTGGCCAGCGCGCTCATCATCATGCCGACCGAAGCCACGGCCCTGCTGGCCGACGATCCGCAGAAGGTGCTGCCCACGCTGGTGATGGACAAGATGCCGTTTGCCATGCAGGTGCTGTTCTTCGGTGCGCTGCTGTCGGCCATCAAGTCCTGCGCCTCGGCCACCTTGCTGGCTCCCAGCGTGACCTTCACCGAGAACATCTGGCGCCAGTTCCGTCCCTATACCGACGACAAGGACAATCTCAGAACCATGCGCATCAGCGTGCTGGTGTTTGCGGCCTGTGTGCTGAGCTACTCCATCGTGATGCAGGGCACGCCCATCTACGAGCTGGTGGCCAGCGCCTATCAGGTACCGCTGGTGGGGGCTTTTGTGCCGCTGGTCTTCGGCCTGTACTGGAAGCGCGCCACCACCCAGGGGGCGATCGCCGCCGTGGTGCTGGGCATAGGCGTGTGGCTGGTGTTCATGCTCACCCCGGCGCTGAATCAGGCTTTCCCCCAGCAGCTGGCTGGTCTTTTGGCCGCGGTCTGCGGCATGCTTTCGGGCTCGCTGCTGCCCCAGTGGGTCAGCAACCATCACCGCGAAATCGAGTTCTACACCCAGCTCGAGGCCTGAGCGCGGAGGGCGGCGAGACGGCACTCGCCGACCAGCGCAGCAAAACAAGGGGCGGCGCCTATAATTGAGGGTTTTTGCACTTCCCTCGTTTTTAGCGCTATGCCTATCTATGCATACAAGTGTGACTCCTGCGGTCACACCAAGGATGTGCTGCAGAAAATCTCGGACGCGCCGCTGACCGTGTGCCCAGCTTGCGGGGCCGAGGCCTTTTCCAAGCAGCTCACCGCCCCGGGCTTCCAGCTCAAGGGTTCTGGCTGGTATGCCACGGACTTCAAGAACGGCGGCAGCAAGCCGGCTGCAAGCACCTCCTCGTCCAGTGACAGCGCCGCTGCGCCTGCAGCCGCTGCCGCCCCTGCCACCGCCAATTCCTGAGGCACACACTCACTATGTCTGCATTGCGCAAGTGGTTGATTGCAGGTCTTTTGGTCATCGTTCCGCTGGTGATCACGCTGGGCGTGCTCAACTGGATCATAGGCACGCTGGATCAGACTCTGGCCATACTGCCCGAGGCTTGGCAGCCCGACAAATTGCTGGGCATGCATATCCCGGGCTTTGGCGTCATTCTGACCTTGCTGATCCTGCTGCTCGTGGGCGGCGTGGCCAGCAATTTCATCGGGCGCAAGCTCGTGGATTGGGGCGATGCCCTGGTACGCCGCATTCCCGTGGTGCGCTCCATCTATTCGAGCGTCAAGCAGGTCTCGGATACCGTGTTCTCCGAAAGCGGCAATGCCTTCCGTACCGCCGTGCTGGTGCAGTGGCCGCGCGAAGGGGTCTGGACCGTGGCCTTCGTCACCGGCCATCCGGGTGGCGAGGTCGCAGCCCTGCTGCGCGACGAATACCTGAGCGTGTTCGTGCCCACCACGCCCAACCCCACAGGTGGTTATTTCGTGATGGTGCGCAAGAGCGAGTGCATAGAGCTGGAAATGAGCGTGGATGCGGCGCTCAAATACATTGTTTCGATGGGGGTGGTGGTTCCGCCGGACCTCACGGCCATCGAAGAATCCAAACAAACAACCTTGTCGCACCCCTAAGGTGCAGGAAGAATTTTCATGGCAATGCGTTCTCATTACTGCGGTCTGGTGACCGAAGCCCTGATGGGCGAAACCGTGACGCTGTGCGGCTGGGTGAACCGCCGCCGCGACCACGGTGGTGTGATCTTCATCGACCTGCGCGACCGCGAAGGCTATGTGCAGGTGGTCTGCGACCCCGATCGCGCCGAGATGTTCAAGACCGCCGAAGGCATCCGCAACGAGTTCTGCGTGCAGATCAAGGGCCTGGTGCGCGCGCGTCCCGCAGGTACGACCAACGACAAGCTCAAGAGCGGCCAGATCGAAGTGCTGTGCCATGAGCTCAACGTGCTCAACGCTTCCGTCACGCCCCCGTTCCAGGTGGACGAGGAAAACCTGTCGGAAACCGTGCGCCTGACGAACCGCGTGCTGGACCTGCGCCGTCCCGTGATGCAGCGCAATATGATGCTGCGCTACAAGACCGCCATCCAGGTGCGCAACTTCCTGGACAAGGAAGGCTTCATCGACATCGAGACGCCCATGCTGGGCAAGTCCACGCCCGAAGGCGCGCGCGATTACCTCGTGCCCTCGCGCGTGCATGACGGCGAGTTCTTCGCCCTGCCCCAGTCGCCCCAGCTGTACAAGCAGATGCTGATGGTTTCCGGCTTCGACCGCTACTACCAGATCACCAAGTGCTTCCGCGACGAAGACCTGCGCGCCGACCGTCAGCCCGAGTTCACGCAGATCGACTGCGAAACCTCGTTCCTGAACGAGGAAGAGATCCGCGCCATCTTCCAGCGCATGATCAAGGAAGTGTTCCAGACCCAGCTGAACGTGGATCTGGGCGAATTCCCCATCATGACCTACCAGGATGCGGCCTTCCGCTTCGGCTCGGACAAGCCCGACCTGCGCGTCAAGCTGGAGTTCACCGAGCTAACCGAAGTCATGAAGGACGTGGACTTCAAGGTCTTCTCCACGCCTGCAACGACCAAGGGCGGCCGTGTCGTGGCCCTGCGCGTGCCCGGCGGCGCTGCCATCAGCCGCGGCGAGATCGACAGCTACACCGAGTTCGTCAAGATCTACGGCGCCAAGGGCCTGGCCTGGATCAAGGTCAACGAAGTGGCCAAGGGCCGTGACGGCCTGCAGTCGCCCATCGTCAAGAACCTGCACGATGCGGCCATCGCCGAGATACTCAAGCGCACCGGCGCCCAGGACGGCGATCTGCTGTTCTTCGGCGCCGACAAGGAAAAGGTCGTCAACGACTCCATCGGCGCGCTGCGCCTGAAGGTGGGCCACAGCGAATTCGGCAAGCAGAGCGGCCTGTTCGAAGACAAGTGGGCACCGCTGTGGGTGGTGGACTTCCCCATGTTCGAGCATGACGAGGACAGCGGCCGCTGGGTGGCCGTGCACCACCCGTTCACCTCGCCCAAGGACGGCCACGAGAACCTGATGGACACCGATCCCGGCAAGTGCATCGCCAAGGCCTATGACATGGTGCTCAACGGCTGGGAACTGGGCGGCGGCTCGGTGCGTATCCACCGCGCCGACGTGCAGGCCAAGGTCTTCGCGGCGCTGAACATCACTCCCGACGAGCAGCGCGCCAAGTTCGGCTACCTGCTGGACGCGCTGCAGTACGGCGCGCCCCCCCACGGCGGCCTGGCCTTCGGTCTGGACCGTCTGATCACGCTGATGACGGGCTCCGAGTCCATCCGCGACGTGATCGCCTTCCCCAAGACCCAGCGCGCCCAGGACCTGCTGACCCAGGCTCCCTCGCCCGTGGACGAGAAGCAGCTGCGCGAGCTGCACATCAAGCTGCGCAACCCCGCGGTGGTGACCACCGAGGCCTGAGACCGAGCGGGCTGTGGCGCCCAGGTGTCACGGCTCGAATAGGGCTTGGCCCGCCGGCAAGCCTGTGGGATAGTGCGAACGCCATTCAGCGAAGAGCTGGATGGCGTTTTTATTTGTGAGCTTGCGGCGCGCTCCATCCAACGCCTTCCAAGCTCGGTCACCTCAAGTTCAAGGATATGAAGGCGCAGGCTGCTATGGTTTTAATGTGGAGAGCAGGAGGCTGCATGCTTGCCGTCTGGGTCGCTGCGATGCTGGGCGGCTGCAGCGAAAAAGGGACCGAGCTGGGCGCGGGTGGCTCCGAGATCTCGGGCTCGGCGGGGCCGCAGGGCGCACGCAATGCGGCCAGCTCCCTGGAGACCTGCGACGCTCCCATCGCCACCGTGGCGCTGGTGGAAAATCCCGGCGGCTATGTCATGCCTTATGGCAACGGCCAGCTGCCGTCCACGCCGGTGCCGCTGATCAAGCTGCTGGCCCAGCAAAGCGGCTGTTTCCGCGTGGTGGACCGCAACGTGGGCCTGCAGGGCACGCTGCGCGAGGGCGAGCTGCGCGATGCGGGTGTGCTGCGCAAGGACGGCACGGTGCAGAAAGGCCGGGGCTACGAGGCGCAGTACCAGCTGGTGCCCAGCCTCACCTTCAGCGAGCAGAACGCGGGCGGCGGCCTGTCGGGCATCATCGCCATGATTCCCGTGCTGCGCGATCTGGCCGGGCTGGCGGGCATGGCCGAGAAGGTCAGGTTCAAGGAGGCGCAGACCGCGCTGTTTCTGACCGATACCGAAACCACCGAGCAGGTGGCCGCGGCTACCGGCTCGGCCCGCGCCACCGATCTGGGCGTGGGAGGGCTGGTCATAGGCCGGCTGGGCGGTGCGGGTGGCGCCGGCTGGAGCAATACCAACGAGGGCAAGGTCATCGCCGCGGCCTTTCTCGACTCCCACAACCAGCTGGTGCACCAGCTGCGCGCGCTGCAGGCCAAGAGCCTGCCGCCCGAGGTCGCCACCAAGGCCGGGAATTCACGGCGCTAGTTCGCGGCGCTAGACCCTGTGCCCGACAAGGCTACGCCCGGTCCCGCGGCGTACGCGCTACCATGAACCGATGAGCCCAGTGCAGCCGCCGCCAGTCAAGATCCCCGAGTCCGTGCTCGTGGTGATCTATCGCGGGGACGGCAAGGTTCTGCTGCTGCGCCGCACGGCGCCGGCCCCGGAAGGCGGGGCTTTCTGGCAGTCCGTGACCGGCAGCAAGGACAGCCCAGGCGAGGAATGGCGCGAGGCCGCCGTGCGCGAGGTGGGCGAGGAAACCGGCATCGATGCGCTGGCCCAGGGTTGCAGTCTGCTTGACTGGAATCTGGAAAATGTCTACACCATCTACCCCGAGTGGCAGCACCGCTACGCGCCCGGCGTCTGGCATAACCGGGAGAGGGTTTTCGGGCTGCGTGTGCCGGCCGATACCCAGGTGCACTTGAATCCCGGCGAGCACACCGCACATGATTGGCATGACTGGCGCGATGCCGCCCAGCGTTGCTTTTCCTTTTCCAACGCCGAGGCCATCTTGCTGCTGCCGCGTTTCGATCCGGAGCTTGCCCGCCTTGCCCGCGCATAGGCGGCAGCCATGAAAAAGTCGGAATCTATGTCTGAAATCCAGTTTCCCGCCTCTGACCCGCAGATACTGCGCGTGGCCACTTACAACATTCACAAGGGAGTCCAGGGCCTGGGCCCGGCCCGGCGCCTGGAAATCCACAATCTGGGCCTGGCTGTGGAGCAGCTCGATGCCGACATCGTCTGCCTGCAGGAGGTGCGCAAGATGAACCGCAAGGAAGAAGCGTACTTCGACCGCTGGCCCAATGTGCCGCAGGCCGAGTATCTGGCGCCCGAGGGCTATGAGTCCGTGTATCTGACCAATGCCTATACCAGGGACGGCGAGCACGGCAACGCCTTGCTGAGCCGCTGGCCCGTGATCGGCTACCAGCGCGAGGACATCTCGGACCACCGCTTCGAGCAGCGCGGCCTGTTGCATGTGGAGCTGGACATACAGGGCAAGCGTGTGCATTCCATCGTGGTGCATCTGGGCCTGATCCACGGCAGCCGCATCCGCCAGATTGCCCAGCTGCAGCGCTTCATAGAGCGCGAGGTGCCGCCCAACGCCCCGCTGGTGGTGGCCGGTGACTTCAACGACTGGGGCAACCAGATCAAGCGCATGCTTGCCGGCTTCGGCCTGTTCGAATTTGAGGAAACCCAGGGCATCTCGACCTACCCCTCGCGCCTGCCGATTGCGCAGCTCGACCATATCTATGTGCGCGGCCTCACGCCGCTGGGCCTGCAGGTGCCCAAGGGGCGCATCTGGTGGCGCATGTCCGACCATTTGCCGCTGATTGCGGAGTTCAGGCTGTAGCACCCCCTGAGGCGCTGCGCGCCTTCCCCCTAGCCGGGCGCCCCTCTCTGCTTCGCGGAGGGGGACGACAGCCTTGCTGCGGGGCGGCGGGGCCGCCTAGGCCCTTGCTTGCTGTCCCTGGTTGGGGGTATGCCTGTTTTGGGTGGTGTGCCCTGACGCTACTGAAACCATAGCTTGCTGCGCCTTGCAAACCTGCATTTGGATGACAAATCCTTTGTAGCTTTGGGTCGTTTATTCACTGGTACCATGACCGATATGTTCAGAGAACTCGCCGACATGACAAAAGACAATTCGACCGAGGGCACGCCCGTCTCGGTCAAGATCCGCGAGCGGCTGAAGGCAGCGAACCAGCGCTTTCACGCCAACGACAACATCTCGGAATTCATCGAGCCCGGCGAGCTGGAGAAACTGCTGGACGAGGTTCAGGACAAGATGCAGGGCGTGCTCGACTCCATGGTGATCGACACCGTGCACGACCACAACACCCGGGCCACGGCCCGCCGCGTGGCCAAGATGTATCTCAACGAGGTGTTTCGCGGCCGCTATGTGCACCAACCCGCGATCACCGAGTTCCCCAATGCCGAGCATCTGAACGAGTTGATGATCGTCGGACCGATCACCGTGCGCAGCGCCTGCAGCCATCACCTCTGCCCCGTGATCGGCAAGATCTGGATCGGCGTGCTGCCCAACAAGAACACCAATGTGATCGGCCTGTCCAAGTATGCGCGTCTGGTGGACTGGATCATGGGCCGCCCCCAGATCCAGGAAGAGGCCATCATCCAGCTGGCCGACCTGATCATGGACAAGACCCGTCCCGACGGACTTGCCGTGGTCATGGAGGCCTCGCATTTCTGCATGTCTTGGCGCGGCGTGCGCGAGATGGACTCCAAGATGCTGAACTCCGTCATGCGCGGTGCCTTCCTGACCAACAATGAATTGCGCCGCGAGTTTCTTTCGCTGATTGCTGCCCGCAAGTAAGCAATGCTCTGATTCATCCCTTCCAAGAGGCTGCGCGTCGCGCGGCCTTTTGCTTTTTCAGCTGCCGCCCGCATCCTGTATTGCGGTAGCCATGTCATCCATGTCGCTGCAAGCTTTTGTTCTCATCATTCTGGCCGGCCTGATTCACTCGGGCTGGAATATCGTGGCCAAGAAGGCCGGTGGCGACGCCCGCTTCTCGCTCTATACCGCGGTCTGCAACGCCATCATCTGGATGCCGCTGGGCTGGTGGCTGGGCAAGGATGTGGTGCCGCAATGGGGCTGGACGGAATGGGCCTTTGTGGCCGCGAGCGCGGTGCTGCATGTGTTCTATTTCGTGGTGCTGCTGCGCGGCTACCGCGTAGCCGATCTCACCGTGGTCTACCCGCTGGCGCGCGGCAGCGGCCCGCTGATCTCGTCGCTGGTGGCGGTGATCTTTCTGGGCGAGCAGCTGACCACCCTAGGCGCGGCCGGCATCGCGGGCGTGGTGCTGGGCGTGTTCCTGATCGCGGGCGGTCCGCGCATGATCGCGGCCGTGCGCGACGGCCATGACGCCGAGACCCGCCAGCGCGTGCTGGCCGGGCTGTATTACGGTCTGCTCACCGGCCTGTTCATTGCGGGCTACACGGTGGTGGACAGCTATGCGGTCAAGGTGCTGCTGATGTCACCGATTCTGCTCGACTATGTGGGCAATCTGCTGCGCCTGGTGATGCTCGTGCCGCTGGCCGTCAGCGACTGGACCGAAACCCGGCGCCTGTGGCGCGTCCAGTGGCGTTATGCGGCCGTCGTGGCCCTGTTCAGCCCCATTGCCTATGTGCTGGTGCTGTATGCGGTGCAGAGCGCACCGATTTCCCATGTCGCGCCGGCGCGCGAGGTGTCCATGCTGTTTGCGGCGCTGATCGGCGGCAAGTTGCTAGGCGAGGGCGACCGCGCGCTGCGCATTGCGGGTGCCGTGCTCATCGCTCTGGGCGTGACGGCTCTGGGCCTGGGCTGAGGCATGGGCATGCAGATCCTGGGCTGCGACTTCAGCAGCAGTCCCACGGCCCGCAAGCCCATCGTGATCGCGCGTGGTCAGCTCTGCATGGAGAAACAGTGTGTGCAGCTGAACGGGCTGCTGCGCTTTGCGACGCTGGACGGCTGGAGCGAGTGGCTGGCCGCCGCGCAGCACGGGCCATGGATAGGCGGCTTCGACCTGCCCTTTGGCCTGCCGCGCGAGCTGGTGCAAAGCCTTGGTTGGCCAGCCGACTGGGCGGCCTGCATGGAGCACTATGCGGCGCTGAGCCGGCCGCAGATACGCGAGCAGTTCAAAGCCTTCTGCGACGCGCGCCCCGCAGGGCGCAAGTTTGCACACCGCGCCACCGACATTCCGGCGGGCGCCAGCCCTTCCATGAAATGGGTGAACCCGCCCGTGGCCTATATGCTGCATGCGGGCCTGCCGCGCTTGCGCGCCGCGGGCGTCCATCTGCCGGGCCTGCAGGCCGAGCCCGCGCAACCTGCCGCGCGGGTGGGGCTGGAAGCTTATCCGGGTATGCTGGCCCGCTCCGTGCTCGGGCGGCGCAGCTATAAGAGCGATGCTGCCGCGCACCAGAATCCCGAGCGTGCCCTGGCGCGCCGGGAACTGGTCCAGGCCCTGGAGCAAGGCCTGCCCATGCTCGGCCTGAGGCTGCTGCCCGACGCCAGCCAGCGCGCAGCGCTTGTCGAAGACGCCAGCGGCGATGCGCTGGATGCCGTGCTCTGCCTGCTGCAGGCCGCATGGGCGGCCATGCGTCATGCCGAAGGCGACGCACGCTACGGTCTGCCCGCGGCCATGGATGCGCTGGAAGGCTGGATAGTCACGGTGCCCATGCCGTTGCCACAAGGAGCCAACCCATCATGAAGCCGTATCTCCGTTGGAAGCGATGCCTGTGCGCGGCCCTGCTGGCCGCGCTGCAACTGCCGGTGCCGGCGGCGCCTGCGCCCTGGTATCTGTGGCGCAGCCAGCTCGACGGCGCGCTGAGCTGCCAGCAGTTTTCTCCGGGCCAGGCCTGGAGTCTCTACGACGGCCCGTTCGCCGACCTGGCCTGTGAGAAGCGCATTACCTCGAAAAAATGAGCTGCCAGCACCTGCCCATTCTTGGACTGGAGATAAAAGTCATCCAGATCACATGCCTGAATGGCGCAAGCAGCTATTGATTTGATTGCAACGAAAAATCCCCATGCCTGATTTGCAGACCCTGATCGCTTTTTTCGGCGTGGCCGTGTTGCTGGGCCTGAGCCCGGGGCCGGACAATCTGTTCGTGCTCCTGCAGTCGGCCCAGCGCGGCTGGCGCGTGGGCCTGTGCGTGGTTCTGGGCCTGTGCCTGGGCCTCGTGGGCCATACCACGGCCGTGGCGCTGGGGCTGGCGGCCATGGTCGCAGCCTCGCCCATGCTGTTCACGGCCATCAAGCTTTGCGGCGCCGCCTACCTGGCCTATCTGGCCTGGGGGGCCTGGCGCGCGCCGGTCAGCGCCGGCGGCCAGATGCAGGCCCGGTCCGAGCGCGACCGGCTCACATGGCGCTCGGCCCTGCACTGGACGGGGCGCGGCGTGCTCATGAATCTGAGCAACCCCAAGGTGCTGATCTTCTTTCTGGCCTTTCTGCCCCAGTTCGCCGACCCGGCGCGCGGCAGCCTGGCGCCGCAGGTCATGGCGCTGGGCTGCGTGTTCATGCTGGCCACGCTGCTGGTGTTCGGCTCCATCGCCTGCGGCTCTGGCCTGTTCGGCCAGATTCTGCTGCGCTCGGCCCGTGCCCAGCGCTGGCTCAACCGCATTGCGGCCACGGTATTTGGCGCGCTGGCGCTGCGGCTGGCTTTGGTCCAGCGCTGAACAAGCGTCCTCAAAAACTGGCGTGCCCCAACTCAGGGATGCCGAGCAAGAGCCGCCTCGCGGCGGGGCCGCCCAGGCGAAGGCATCGTCCCCCTCCCGTAGCGCACAGCGCGTAGAGAGAGGGGGAAGGCGCAAAGCGCCTCAGGGGGTGTTTACGCGCTATCCCCAGGATAGGGCGGAAAGGTCATTCACAAACACCGGCATGTCCTTCCATAGCCCGCGCAGCTTTTTGTCGGCCACGGTGACCCACTGCGGGGTGTAGAGAAAGCCGTGCACCGAGTCGCGCGCCAGCAGGCGCTGGGCGTCGCCGAGCAGGCGCGCGCGGTCGGCGGGGCGCGGGGTGTGCTTGATCTTCTCGAACAGCTCGTTGAACTCCTGAGAGTGGTAGCCCCAGTAGTAATCGGGCTTGGCAAAGTTGCCCAGGTCGAAGGGCTCCACGTGGGAGATGATGCTCAGGTCGTAGTTCTTGTTGGTATAGGTGCCCGACAGCCACTGCGCCCATTCCACGTTCTGCAACCTGACCTGGATGCCGATCTTGGCCAACTGGGCCGCGATCAGCTCGCCGCCCTGGCGTGCATAGGGCGTGGGCGGCAGCGTCATGGTCAGCGTCAGCGGCGTCTTGATGCCGGCCTCGGCCAGCAGGGCCTTGGCTTTTTCCACGTCGAAGGGATTGATGCCCGTGGTGTCCACATAGCCGAAGGCCGTGGGCACGTAATAGCTGCCTATGGGCACGCCATAGCCGTCGGCGGCGCCCGCGATCACGGCCTTGCGGTCGATGGCGGCCGCGATGGCGCGGCGCACGCGCACATCGTTCAAGGGCTTGCGCGCATTGTTGATGGCCAGAATGGTCTTGGCGCGCGAGTTGCTCACCACCACCTGGAAGCGCGGATTGCTCTTGAACTGCGGCACGCTGCGCGGCGTGACGCGCGGGAAGGCGTCAACGTCCCCGGCCAGCAGCGCGGCGACCTGGGCCGCGGGATCGGGGATGAAGCGGAACACGGCCCGCTTGATGCGGATGCTCTGGGGCGCGCGAAAGCCCGGCCAGGCGGCCAGCGTGACCGATGCGCCCTTGCTCCACGCGGCCAGCATATAGGGGCCGGTGCCCACGGGTTTGCTGGCATTGGTGGCGGCGCTCTTGGGCTCGACGATGATGGAGGTGGCCTGGCCCATCACGAACAGGAAGTCGGGGTCTATATCCTTGTTGATGATGACCACCGTGTGTTCGTCGGCGATCTGCGTGCTGAGATTGGCGAAGGTGCGCTTGTCCTTGTTGGTGCTCTTGTCGTCGGCCGCGCGGTCGAACGAGAACTTGACGGCCGCCGCGTTGAAGGGTTCGCCGTTCTGGAACTTCACATCCTTGCGCAGGCGGAAGGTATAGGTCTTGAGGTCGGGCGAGACCTCCCAGCTTTCGGCCAGCAGCGGCGAGACGCTGCCGTCGGAGTTGATCTTGGTCAGGGTCTCGAACACGTTGTAGTGCACGACTTCGGCAATCGAGGAGGCCGCGCCCGCCGTGGGGTCCAGTCCCGGCGGCTCCAGCGTCATGGCCAGCGTGACGCTGTCCTTCCTAGCCTGGGCCAGGGCGGGCCAGGTGGTGAACAAGGGCAAGCTGGCAGCCGAGCTGGCCAGCAAGGAGCGGCGATTGAGCATCAACAAAGTCTCCGAGGGGGGGCGGGCCGCAAGGGCCGGTAAAAGCGCTGCAGGTCCCGCTGTGGGCGGGAGCCTGTTTCATATGCGTTTTTACACCACGCAGGCCGGCCCGGAGACGAGTCGCCCGCATCCGGCGCCCTAGTGTGTGAACAACTGTGCGGCCGAGCTGTTAGAGCGTGAACACGCTCTTAGATCGCTCTGGGCGCGGCCTTGAGCAGGGCCTGGGTATAGGGGTGCTCGGGGGCCGAGAACAGTTGGTCCGGCGTGCCGCGCTCCACGATCTCGCCCTGATGGAGCACGATGACCTGGTCGCAGACATGTTGCACCACGGCCAGGTCGTGGCTGATGAACAGATAGGACAGGCCGAGCTCGCGCTGCAGGTCCTGCATGAGGTTGAGCACCTGGGCCTGAACCGAGACATCCAGGGCGCTTACCGGCTCGTCGGCCACGATGAGTCTGGGTCGGGTGATGAGGGCGCGTGCAATCGCAATGCGCTGGCGCTGACCGCCCGAGAATTCATGCGGATACTTGTCCGCATCCTGTGCGCGCAGGCCCACCTGTTCGAGCACGGAGCGCACCTGCTGGCGCCTGGCCGCAGGGCCGGGCCGCTCCATGAGCGTGCCCAGGGGCTCGCCGACGATGCGCTCCACCGTCATGCGCGGATCCAGCGAACCATAGGGGTCCTGGAACACCATCTGGAAGTCGCGCCGCGCTGCGCGCAGTTCCTGCTCGCCAAGCCGGTTCAGGTCGCGGCCCAGCAGCTCCACGCTGCCGGCGCTGGGCTTGTCCAGCGCCATGACCAGGCGCGCCAGCGTGGACTTGCCAGAGCCCGATTCGCCCACCACGCCCAGGCTTTGCCCGGCCTGCAGCTCGAAGCTCAGGCCGCGCAGCGCCTGCAGCGGCTCGGGCCGGTGCCACAGCGAGGTGCGCGGGCGAGCATAAGAGCGTTTTAGATCGCTAACCCTCAGCAGGCAAGCAGCATCTGCTGCGGTTTCAGGAGCGCCGCGAGAGGAGGCGATCATGCGGACTCTCCCGCAGCAATGGCTTCGTCGCGCAGGCAGCGCACCACATGGGGTTGGCGCCAGGAGGCCAGCGAGGCCGGAGCCGGCAGGCTGGGCACTTGCAGCATGCGTGGCTGAGGCCGCTCCACATAGCAATACTCCTTGGTATAGCCGCAGCGTCCCGCGAACGGGCAGCCCACAGGAATATCGACCAGCTCGGGCACCGTGCCCGCAATCGTGGGCAGGTGCTGGCGTGCCAGTCCCGGGGCGCCGAGCTGCGGGCGTGCCGCAAACAGACGGCGCGTATAGGGGTGGGCGCGCCGCGCAAACACGGCTTCGGTCATGCCGGACTCGACCACCGAGCCGCCATACATGACCAGCAGCTGTTCCACGTTCTGCGCGATCACGCCCAGATCGTGCGAGATCAGCACCAGGGCCATGGAGTGCTCGGCCACCAGTTCCTGCAGCAGGTCCAGAATGCGCTGCTGCACGGTCACGTCCAGCGCCGTGGTGGGTTCGTCGGCCACCAGCAGGTCGGGGCCGCAGGCCAGGGCCATGGCGATCATGATGCGCTGGCGCTGCCCGCCGGAGAACTGGTGCGGATAGTCGTTCAGTCGCTGGGCCGCCTGGGCAATGCCCACGCGCTCCAGCAGTTCCGTGGCGCGAGCACGGGCCTGGCCGCGGCTCAGGCCCAGATGCAGGCGCAGCGGCTCGGCCACCTGGCGGCCTATGCTGTGCACGGGGTTGAGGGCGCTCATGGGCTCCTGGAACACCATGGACAGTCGGTTGCCGCGCAGCGCGCACAGGCGTCTTTCGCTCAGGCCCAGCAGCTCCTGGCCGTCGAGGCGTATGCTGCCCTGCACCTGGGCGTGCTCGGGCAGCAATCCCATCAGGGCCAGGGCTGTCAGCGACTTGCCGCAGCCCGACTCGCCGATCAGGCCCAGCGTGGCGCCGCGCTCCAGCGTGAAGCTCACATCGCGCACAGCCTGGGCCGGGCCGCGGCGGGTCTGCAGCTGGATGGAGAGATTGGAGACTTCAAGCAAAGGCATGTGGCTCTTTCCCGGCATCAGCGCTCGCGCGCGAGGCGCGGATCCAGCAGATCGCGCAGGCCGTCGCCCAGCAGATTGAGGCCCAGCACCGACAGCGCAATCGCCACACCGGGCCAGACGGCCAGCAGCGGGGCCTGGAACATCAGGGTCTGGGCCTCGCTGAGCATGCGGCCCCAGGAGGGCTGGGGCGGCTGGGTGCCCAGGCCCAGATAGGACAGTGCGGCCTCGGCCAGGATGGCCAGCGCGAACTGTATGGTGGCCTGCACCACCAGCACGGAGGCGATGTTCGGCAGCACATGCTGGAGCGTGATGGCCATGCGGCTTTTGCCGCAGGCACGCGCGGCCAGCACATAGTCGCGCGCCCAGATGGCATTGGCCGAGGCGCGCGTGATGCGCGCAAACGTGGGGATGTTGAAGATGCCGATGGCGATGATGGCGTTGACCATGCCGGCGCCGAACACGGCGGTGAGCATGATGGCCGAGAGCAGGGCGGGGAAGGCGAAGGTGAAGTCTGCGAGGCGCATGAGTATCTCCTCGACCCAGCCGCGGCAGGCGGCCGCAATCAGTCCCAGCAGCACGCCCAGCGCCATGCCCAGGCCCACGGCAATCAGTCCCACGGCAATCGAGGCGCGTGCGCCGATGAGGATTTGCGAGGCCACATCGCGGCCGAAAGCATCCGTGCCCAGCCAGTGCGGGCCGCCCGCGCCTTGCAGTGCCGCGTCCATATCCATCTCGTAGGCCGAGCCGGGCGTCCACGCAAAGGACAGCAAGGCCGCGGCCAGCAGCAGGGCGGTCAGCAGGGCGCCGAGCACAAAGCTGCGGTGCTGCAGGGCGCGCCGTGCAAAGCTTGCGGCCCGCGCTGGGGCCGCGGATTCGGGGCGCATGCTCATATATCGCCGGCCTTGATGCGGGGGTCGATGGCGGCATAAAGCATATCGACCACAAAATTCACGACGACCACCATGGCGGCCAGCAGCAGCACGCAGTTGCGCACCACGATCAGGTCGCGGTTGGAGATGGACTGGAAGATCAGCCGGCCCAGGCCCGGAAGATAGAAGACGTTTTCCACCACGATGGTGCCCGCGAGCAGATTGGCGAACTGCAGGCCCATGACGGTGACGACGGGAATCATGGCATTGCGCAGCACGTGATGCCACAGCGCGGCGCCGCGCGACAGGCCCTTGGCGCGGGCCGTGCGTACAAAGTCTTCGCGCAGCACCTCCAGCACCGCCGAGCGCGTGATGCGCGCCAGGATGGCGGCCTGCACCACGGCCAGCGAGATCGCGGGCAGCAGCAGCGCCTGCAACGCGGGCCAGAAGCCGCCGCCTTCGGCCTCGCTCCAGCCCGGAAAGCCGCCGGCCGAGAACCATTGCAGCTTCACCGAAAACAGCAGGATCAGAAGAATCGCAAACCAGAAGTTGGGAATGGCGATGCCGATCTGGGCCAGGCTCATGACGCCTACGTCGCCCCAGCGCTTGTGCCGGGCAGCGGCGAATACGCCGGCGCTGATGGCGAGCACCGCGGTGAGCAGCATGGCCAGCACGGCCAGCGGGACGGTGACGCTCAGGCGTTCCCAGACCAGCTCCGACACGGGCGAGCCATAGGCGTAGCTGTTGCCCATGTCACCATGCAGCAGGCCGGCCAGCCATTGCCAGTAGCGGCTTGTGGCCGGCTGGTCCAGGCCGAGCTGCCGGGCCATGGCCTGCACGGCCTCGGGGGCGGCATCGGGGCCCATGAGCATCTGCGCGGCGTCGCCGGGCAGGATTTCGAGCACGGCAAACACCACGATGGAGGCGCCAAGCAGGGTGGCGATCAGCGTGATCAGGCGTTTGAGCAAGAAGATGCTCATGAATTCAGGCGTGGTTGCATCGGAAAAAAGAGCGCGACAGGCCGTTGGCGTGCTGCGCAGCATAGTGGCTATTGTGCCGCCGCGATGGCGCCCGCGGCTTTGTCCCGGCTGCTGTCATGTCTTGGACGGCTTGGGATAATGTTCTAAGACACAAAGGACTGCAGAGGAGCTGCCACATGGCATTGATGATTACCGATGAATGCATCAACTGTGATGTGTGCGAGCCCGAGTGCCCGAACGACGCAATCTATATGGGCGAGGAGTTTTACGAGATCGACCCGCATAAGTGCACCGAGTGCGTGGGCCATTTCGATGAGCCGCAGTGCGTGCAGATCTGTCCCGTGGCCTGCATTCCCGTGAACCCGGAATATGTGGAAAGCCGCGAGGTATTGCTCAAGAAATATGAGCTGCTGCAGCAGGGCAAGTCGGCAGAATAAGGGGTTTTTGGGCGCCCGGCCCTTGCAGACCAAGCGCAGATAGCTCCTGATTCAGGAGCTATCTGTGTTTTTGCAGAGCCTCAGGGCGTGTCGGTGGCCGCGGCGTCCGTCGCGGGCTTGCGCGGCGGCTTGGGACGCTGGGGCTTGGTGGTGTGGATGGCCAGCGTGGCCTTGTCCATCTGGCCCGCGATCAGCTCGGGCCAGGCCTTGAGCGAGTGGGCAATGCCGTCCTCGATGAGCTTGAGCTGGTCGGGCGCAGGCTTCTTGAGCACCCAGTGCGCGACATCGGCCTTGTTGCCGGGGTGGCCTATGCCCACGCGCAGGCGCCAGTAGTCGGCCGAGCCCAGCTGCGCATGGATGTCGCGCAGGCCGTTGTGTCCGCCATGGCTGCCGCCGCGCTTGAGCTTGACCTGGCCGGGCTCGAAGTCCAGCTCGTCGTGCACGACCAGAATCTCCTCGGGCTGGATCTTGAAGAAGCGCGCCAGCGTGCCCACGGACTTGCCCGAGAGGTTCATGAAAGTCTGGGGTTGCAGCAGCCAGACGTTCTGGCCGTGGATGGCGGTGCGGGCCATCAGTCCCCAGTAGCTGCGCTCGGGCACCAGCGTGACCTTGAGTTCGCGCGCCAGCGCATCGATCCACCAGAAGCCGGCGTTGTGCCGCGTGTCTTCGTATTCAGGGCCGGGATTGCCCAGGCCGACAAACAGTTTGATCATGGCGTGATTATCTTCTTCTGCGGTTGGCCGCAGGATTGGGACCGCACCATGCAAAAAGCCCACCGAAGTGGGCTTTTTGCATGGGGTACAGCGACAGGCGCTGTACCGAAGCCACAAGAATTACTTCTTGCCCTTCTTGGCGGGAGCAGCTGCGGGAGCAGGTGCGGCGCCTTCGGCAGGAGCCACTTCGGGCAGCTTGATCGAGATCAGGGAAGGGTTCTTGTTGGCGCCACGCACCACAGCCTTCACTCCATTGGGCAGCTTCAGGGCTTGCAGGCCCAGCACCGACTTGGAAGTCAGGGCGCTCAGGTCCACCTTGATGAACTCGGGCAGGTTTGCGGGTTCGCAAATCACTTGCAGTTCGTGCATCAGGGGGGTCACGGTGCAGTTCTCGCCCTTCACGGCGGGGGATTCTTCCAGGCCTTCGAAGTGCAGAGGCACGTTCATGTGCAGCTTGGTGTTGGCGTCCACGCGCTGGAAGTCGATGTGTTGCACCAGCTTCTTGAAGGGGTGGAACTGCACGTCGCGCAGCACAACCTTGGTCACTTGACCGTTGATTTCCATGTCCAGGATGCTGGAGTGGAAAGCTTCCTTGTGCACGGCGTGCCACAGGGCGTTGTGATCGATTTCGATCAGTTGGGCTTCGCCAGCACCGTAAACGATGCCAGGGGTCTTGCCCGACAGACGCAGACGGCGGCTCGCACCCGTACCTTGCTTGGCGCGCTCAAAAGCGACGAATTGCATAACTAACTCCTTGAGGGGCGGACCGCGACCAGCCTCGCCCGATTGAAAAAAGAATCTGTGCCCGCAGGCTCCGGATTCTTGCGATGGCCTCGAAACAGTCAAACCTCCCGAAGGAGGTTTGCTTGGGCTCGGAGCCGAAAAACCTGAGATTTTATTCCGTAAACAGGCTGCTGACCGAATCACCCGTGGAAATACGGTGAATCGTCTCGGCAAACAGGCCGGCCACGGACAGCTGGCGGATCTTGCCGCATTGCTGGGCGGCGGCGCTCAGCGGAATGGTATTGGTCACGACCACTTCGTCCAGGGCCGAGCCGTTGCCGATGCGCTCCAGTGCCGGACCCGAGAAGATGGGGTGCGAGCAGTAGGCGTACACGTTTTTGGCGCCGCGCTGCTTGAGCACCTCGGCAGCCTTCACCAGCGTGCCGGCGGTGTCGATCATGTCGTCCATGATCACGCAGTTGCGGCCGTCGATGTCGCCGATCACGTGCATGACTTCGGATACATTGGCCTTGGGGCGACGCTTGTCGATGATGGCCAGATCGCAACCCAGTTCCTTGGCCAGGGCACGCGCACGCACCACGCCGCCAACGTCGGGGGAGACGACGATCAGGTCTTCGTAGTTCTTCTGGCGCAGATCGCCCAGCAGCACCGGGGTTGCGTAGATGTTGTCCACGGGAATGTCGAAGAAGCCCTGGATCTGGTCGGCGTGCAGATCCATGGTCAGAACGCGCTCGACGCCGACGGCCTGCAGCATATTGGCCACCACCTTGGCGGTGATGGGCACGCGGCTGGAGCGGGGGCGGCGATCCTGGCGGGCGTAGCCGAAATAGGGGATCACGGCGCAGATGCGCTCGGCCGAGGCGCGCTTCAGCGCGTCGACCATGACCAGCAACTCCATGAGGTTGTCGTTGGTCGGTGCGCAGGTGGACTGAACCACGAAAACGTCGCGGGCGCGAACGTTCTGCTTGATTTCGACCGCGACTTCTCCGTCGGAGAAACGGCCAACGTCGGCAGCACCCAAGGTGGTGCCCAGGTGCTTAACAATCTCTTCGGCCATGCCTGGATTGGCATTGCCCGTGAAGACCATGAAATCAGAGTGATGTGAATGCATTGTGCGTCCCAGTGCTATGGGTTGCCTTGACGCAAGAAGATGTTTGGCAGGGGAGGAAGGACTCGAACCCTCGCATGCCGGAATCAAAATCCGGTGCCTTGACCAACTTGGCGACTCCCCTACACAGGCCTTTTGTCGAAAACAAACAGCCTTATAACCCGTTATCTGAAACCCAACTCAAAAGTGGATGATTTTCCAGATTTTTGCAGATCCTGATTTTCCAGGTGCTTGGCGCACTGTTCAAATCAATCGTCTGCGTCATCGGTGCAAATACTGCACTTCCTGAGCCCGTCATTGTAGCATGCAATTTGAAGGATTCGAGCCAGTTCCTGACTTTTTTCACTTCAGGCTGCAAGCCTTCGGCGACCGGCTGCAAGTCGTTTTGGCCAAAACCAAAGTGCTTTGCAGCGAAGTCCGCGATTGTAGCAGGCTTTGTGTCGCGCTTCAGAAATTCGCTGCCGAAAATTTTTCCGGTCTCCAGGCCCTGCTCGGGCTTGACCACGATGAACTGCTGCTCGGGCAGGGCGCTGGCTCCCGTCAGCGGGGTAATGATCTCTCCGATGCCGCCGACCCAGGCCGAGTGGCCGCAGAGGAAAAACGGCACGTCGGCGCCCAGCGTCAGGCCTATGCTTTGCAGTTCCTGACGCGAGAGATGCAGATTCCACAGGCGGTTGAGAGCCAGCAGCGTGCTGGCCGCATCGGATGAGCCGCCGCCCATGCCGGCCTGGGCCGGCAGATGCTTGTGTATGCCTATATGCGCGCCCTGGGTGCAGCCGGTGGCCTGCTGCAGGGCGCGGGCTGCGCGGGTGATGAGGTCGTCCGCGGGCAGGGCCATGCCGCTGAGGTCCTCGCGGCTGATCTGGCCCTTGGCCGTGCGCTCGAAATGCAGCACATCGTGCCAGTCGATGAGCATGAAGACCGATTCCAGCAGGTGGTAGCCGTCGGGTCGGCGGCCGGTGATGTGCAGGAACAGATTGAGCTTGGCCGGAGCCGGCACGTCATAAAGCGAGTGCATGGCGAAATTGTCAGAGAGAAGAACGGCGCAACGATAGCACCGGCCGGTGGATCACTGCGGGTCCTGATCGAGAACGATGCGCAGCGAGGCCTCGGGCTGAGGGCTGAAGCGGTCGGCACGCAGCCGGCCCTCGCCTATGCGCGAGAGATCGGTCTGCCAGCCGCTGACGGCGGTGTTCCGGCCCTGCAGCCAGTCAAACAGCGCGGCCACGGGGATGTCGCTGCCCGTCAGCCGGACTATGAGTTCGGACAGGGATGCGGAGCTGGTGATTTTTTCGCCCTGCTGCAGCGTGGCCTGACTCGCTGTCCATTCCAGGCGCGCGATGATGGAGCCCAGAGGGTTGAAGACCAGCAGTGTGCCGCGCTCGGGCCAGCCCTGCAGCTCGAAGCCGGCGCTGAAGGACTGCTGCTGGGAGTCTTGCACCTGCAGGGCCATGCGGCCCGACCAGTGCTTGCCGGCCGCGCCCACATCGGGCTGCAGCTGGCGCGCAGGCAGGGCGCAGCCGGCCAGCAGCACCGTGCAGAGGGCCAGTGCGGGCCAGAGCCTCAGGGCATGGCGGCGCTTCATGGTGCGGCGTTCAGGCGCTTGAGCGTTTCGCGCAGCGTGCTGTTGTCGCCGTCCGCCTGCAGGGCCTGGCGCCAGATCTTCCGCGCCTGGTCCTGCTTGCCCTGTGCCCACAGCACTTCGCCGAGGTGGGCCGCGATCTCCGCATCCTGGCGCGTGGCATAGGCTTGCTCGAGCAGTTTCTCGGCCTCGGCCAGATTGCCGCGGCGGAAATGCACCCAGGCCAGGCTGTCGGTGATGAAGGGGTCGCCGGGCTGCATGTCCAGGGCTTTCTGGATCAGGGTCTGCGCTTCATCGAGCTTGATATTGCGCTCGGCATAGGAGTAGCCGAGGGCGTTGTAAGCATGCTGGAAATCGGGCTTGCGCTCGATGATGCCGCGCAGCAGCTTCTCCATATCGTCGTACTTGCCGACGCGCTCGGCCAGCATGGCGGTGTCGTAGGCCAGCTCCACGTCGTCGGGTGCTTCCTTCTGCAGGGCCGCCTGCAGCCCATAGGCTTCGTGGCTCAGGCCGGCATCGCGCAGCAGCTGCACTTCGGCAAGCCGCTTGAGGCGCTGCTGATTGGGGCCGGTCGCCGGCACGGCCCGTATCAGGGCGCGGCCTTCCTGAATCTTGCCCTGGCGTGCCAGCATCTCGGCGCGGCGCGCCTGTATGCTGAGCAGATTGGCCGCATCGGGAATGCGCTGCAGATAGCCGTCGGCCTCGTCATAGCGCTGGCGCTTCTCGGCCAGATCGGCTTGCAGCAGATAGTACTGGGACTGGCCCGCATTGCGGCCCACGCCCTGGGGCAGGGCGGGCAGCACGGAGCCGAACTGCTGGATGGAGTTCTGGGCGGCGTCGAGCTCGTTGTCCTGCAGCTGCAGGCTGGCCAGCACGGCCCAGGCTTCGGGGAATTCCGGGGTTTCGCTGGTGATGGCCTTGAGCTGCTCCTTGGCGTCGGCGTTGCGCTTCTGGTCCAGCAGCACGCGCGCATAGGCCATGCGCATCTGGGCCGAAGGATTGTTCTTGAGATAGCGCTGTACCAGCGGTTCGACCTCGGTGGAGCCCGATTCCAGCAGCTCCATGCCCAGCAGGGCCACGGCACCGGAGTCGGGGCTGAGCTTTTCCCCGTTCTGCAAGGCCTGCAGAGCGGCGGGCTTCTGGTCCGCGATCAGGCGCATATGGCCGATGGTGGCCCAGGCCATGGGGCCGTTCTTGGGGTCCTTGAGTTCGTCCTCCAGTGCCTGCTCCACCACGTCGGCGGCCAGGGACTTGTCCGTGGCGTTGTTGTAGAGCTGGGTGATGGCCAGGAAGGTGGCGCTGCGGTTGGCGGCGGGAGTGAGCTGCACCTCGCGGCGCAGATAGCTGGCCGAGTCGGAGATGCGGTTCATGGCCACCAGAATGCGCAGCACGGCGCGGTTGGCGTCGCGTGACTCGGGGAAGGCCTCGAGCCAGGCGCGCGCGCTGCGCAGCGCGCGGTCGCCGGAGCGGGACTGAACCGCCAGCTCCGTGGCGCGGCGGTAGAGCTGTTCGCTGTTGCTGGTGCGGGCCGCCTCCATCATCAAGGCCTGAGCGTCGGCGAGCGCACCTTCGCGAGCGGCCATTTCGCCCACGAGGATTTCATAGAACAGCTCGGCCGACAGGGCCGCCTGCTCGTTCTCACGTTCCATGGCCTGGTCCAGATCGGCGGGCTGCTCGATCGTGTCCTGCGGCAGCGGCGGGTCGGCCGGCTGGGCGTAGGCAGTTGCCGATCCCATGGCCAAAGCAGCGGCCACGGCGAGTCCTTGAAAACGTAGAGGATGAACCATCGGCCCATAATAATCGAAGCTTGTCGAACACTTTCCGAAGATGAGATTGCATGCCTGAGTTGCCCGAAGTCGAAGTCACGCGCCGCTCCTTTGCCGACCGTATCGCGGGCGCGCGCATTGTTGCCGCCGTGCCGGGCAAGCCCTTGCGCTGGCCCCTGGGCCTGCGGCCCGAAGCGCTGGTCGGGCGCGAGGTGCGCGGCGTGCGCAGGCGCGGCAAATACCTGCTGCTGGATCTGAGCGAGGGCCTGCTGCTGGTCCACCTGGGCATGTCGGGCAGTCTGCGCTTTGTGGGGGCCGAGGAGGCGCCCCTGGGGCCCGCGGGTCCGCACGACCACTTCGACCTGCAGACCACGGGCGGCCTGTTGCGCCTGCACGATCCGCGGCGCTTTGGCGCCGTGGTCTATGTGGCCGGCGAGAGCGACGCGCTGGCGCGCAAGTTGCTGGACCATCTGGGCATGGAGCCGCTGGACGGTGGCTTCACGCTGGCAGCTTTCAGGTCGGGCCTGGCTGCCAGCCGCACCCCGGTGAAGCAGCTGCTGCTGGGCGGCAGCGTGGTGGTGGGGGTGGGCAATATCTATGCGTCCGAGGTGCTGTTCCTCTCGCGCATACATCCGGCAACCCCGGCGCGCGAGGTCGGGCCGCGCAAGGCCAAGGCCTTGCACGAGGCCATACGCGCGGTGCTGGCCCGGGCCGTGGAACTGGGCGGCACCACATTGCGCGATTTCTCATCGGCCAATGGAATGGCCGGGCATTTTCAGCTGCAGGCCAAGGTCTATGGCCGCGACGGCCTGCCTTGCAGCCACTGCGGCTCTCCCATCCGGCTGCTGCGGCAGGGGCAGCGCAGCACCTATTACTGTGCCCGATGCCAGAAAGAAAGCCGGCATAATCAAACTTGATAGCTGATGCCGCTTATTGCATAAGCGCTTGAGCTGGTTTTTGATCTGAGGCTGCGGTGGCAAACATCGATTGGCATCGATGCCGCGGCAAATGCCTGGCGGGACGGGGCCGCGGCCTTGAGGCTGCCTCCGCCGCCGGGCGCGCAACATCGGCGCGGACCCTCTGGGGTTCCGTCGGAGGTCAATGCTATATTTTGCCCAGGCTGGCAGCAAGACAAAGAGGGATTCACGTGGGAGCTTCATTCAACGAGCAGTTTGACCAACATGGCGCTTGGCGAAGAGGCTTTGCCGCGCAGCTGCAGGAACTGCGTGAATGGCTGATTGCCCAGGATCTGCTTGATACCTCGGTGCAGGAGCGTCTGCAGCGCCTCGAGGAGCAGATGCGCAGCGACAAGGTCATGGTGGCTTTTGTGGCCGAGTTCTCGCGCGGCAAGTCCGAACTCATCAATGCCATCTTTTTTGCCCATTATGGCCGCCGCCTCATGCCCGCCAGCGCGGGGCGCACCACCATGTGCCCGGCAGAGCTGGCCTGGGAGCCGGAGCTCCAGCCCTGCCTGCGCCTGCTGCCCATAGATACGCGCGAGTCGCCCGAGAGCCTGGGCCAGTGGCGCATGCGCAGCGATGCCTGGGCCCAGCATCCGCTGGATATCGCCAATGCCCAGCAGATTGCCGACACCCTGGCCAAGGTGGCCGAGGTGCGCAAGGTTTCCGTGGACCAGGCGCGTGCCTGGGGCTTCTGGCACGACGAAGAGGGCGCGGACAACCCGCTGATGGATGCCGAGGGCTGGGTGGAAGTGCCCATGTGGCGCCATGCACTGATCAATATGCCCCATCCCCTGCTGCGTCAGGGTCTGGTGATTCTGGACACGCCCGGCCTGAATGCCGTGGGAGCGGAGCCCGAGCTCACGGTCAATCTGATTCCCCAGGCCCATGCCGTGGTGTTTGTGCTGGGGGCGGACACGGGGGTGACTAAGTCCGATCTCGCCATCTGGCGCAACCACGTGCTGCCTGCCGGAGCCGGCAAGGCGGGCGGGGACCAGGCCACGGCCGCGTCGCGCTTCGTGGTGCTCAACAAGGTGGACACGCTGTGGGACAGCCTGAGCTCCGGCGCCCAGGTTCAGGCCCAGCTGCGCCGGCAGCAGCAGGATTCGGCCAATCTGCTGGGCGTGCCGGCGGAGCATGTGCTGCCGGTATCGGCCCAGAAGGGGTTGGTGGCCAAGGTCGGCAAGAACGATGCCCTGCTGCAGGCCAGCGGCCTGCCCGCATTCGAGGATCTGCTGGCCAACGGCATCATGGGCCAGCGCCAGAAGGTGCTGCAGTCGGCCGTCCAGGCCAATGTGCTGCAGCTGCAGTCGCAGGTGGAGCGCGTCATCAATATGCGCCGCAGCGATCTGGACGACCAGCTGGCGGAGCTGTGCAGCCTGCGCGGCAAGAATGCCAATGTGATTGCCGGCATGCGCGGCCGCATCGAGGCCGAGCAAAAGGAATTCGACCGCTGCACGACCAAGATTCTGGCCATGCGCTCGGTGCATATGCGCATGCTCAAGGAGCTGTTCCAGCTGCTGAGCTCCGCCACGCTCAAGAACGAACTCACCGATCTCAAGCAGGCGCTGGACCAGCGCGGGCTGAAGCTGGGCGCCCGCAAGGTCTACGAGCAGACTTTCGAGCGCCTGCATGCGGTGACGGCCCAGGCCCTGGTACAGGCCGCAGAGATCCACAACATGCTGGGCTCGACCTTCAAGGAACTGAATGCCGAATACGGCTTTGCGCTGCAGACGCCGCCGCAGCTGGTGCTGCCCGAGTTCAGCGCCGACCTGCACAGCATAGAAGGCAGCTATACCCAGTATCTGGGTCTGGGCCATGCACTCAAGCTCAGTGGTGCGGCCTTCTCCCAGCGTTTGATCAAGGCTCTGGCCCTGCGTTTGCGCACGGTGTTCGAGGCCGCTTCCAATGAAGTGGATATGTGGAGCAAATCCCTGACCGCACCCGTCGATGCACAATTGCGGGAACGCAAACGCAGCTATACGCGCCGCCTGGAGGCCGTGGACCGCATACATGGCGCGGCCACGGGGCTGGAGGAGCGCATCGCCGAGATGGAGAACGCGCAAGCCCGGCTTGGCACGCTGCAGTCGCAACTGGCCAGCGTGACCGGCCAGCTGCTGTCCCCCCTGGGGATGGAGAGGCAGGCGGCCGTGCCGCTGGACATCAACCTGGTAACTTGAAATCTTGAATCTCCCGTCGATTGCCCCGGCCGTGGTGCAGTGGCAGGCCAGCCATGGCCGCAATCATCTGCCCTGGCAGCAAACCCGTGATCCCTACCGTGTCTGGCTGTCGGAAATCATGCTGCAGCAGACCCAGGTCAGCACCGTGCTGGGCTACTACCAGCGTTTCCTCGATGCTTTTCCCGATGTGGCCAGCCTGGCCGCTGCCCCGCAGGACGCCGTGCTGGCGCTGTGGAGCGGCCTGGGCTACTACAGCCGCGCGCGCAATCTGCACAAATGCGCGCAGGCCGTGATGGAACTCTGGGGCGGCGAGTTTCCGTGCACCGCGGAGGAGCTCGCGAGTTTGCCGGGCATAGGCCGCTCGACGGCCGGAGCGATTGCCTCCTTCTGCTTTTCGGAGCGGGTGCCAATCCTGGACGCCAATGTGCGGCGTGTGCTGACGCGGGTGCTGGCCTTCGACGGCGACCTGGCTCAGTCCAGGAATGAAAAGCTGCTCTGGGAGCAGGCGCAGCAGCTATGCCCCACGCAAGACCTGGAGGCCGCCATGCCGCGCTACACGCAGGGCATGATGGACCTGGGCGCCAGCATCTGCACGCCGCGCAAGCCCAGCTGCCTGGTCTGCCCCTTGCACGGCGAATGCCGGGCCGGGCGTGCCGGCAATCCCGAAAACTACCCGGTGCGCACACGCAAGCTCAAGCGCAGCTCCGAGTCCTGGTGGCTGCTGATCGCCATGGACGGGCAGAGCCGCGTCTGGCTGCAAAAGCGTCCGCAGGCCGGCATCTGGGCGGGGCTCTACAGCCCGCCGGTGTTTGACAGCTACGCCGCTCTCAAGCAATTTGTGCAGACCTCGTGGCTGGGGACCGAGGAGCCTGCCTGGCAGGACCTGCCCGCATTTCTGCATGTGCTGACCCACAAGGATCTGCATCTGCATCCCGTGCTGGTGAGCCTGGACAAGGCGCGTGCGGCCATGGTGGCCGAAGCCGGTGAAGCCTGCTGGGCCGATGCAGTGGCCTGGGCCGATCTGGGCCTGCCGGCACCCATACGCAAGCTGCTGGATTCTGAGCTGGCTTGAGCCGAGTAAAAAAGCCGAGGCCAGGCCTCGGCTTTTTGTTTTCACAGGCCTGGATCAGAAGCGCATGCGTGGCATCACCATGGAGCAGCGCAGGCCCAGCAAGGCCAGCCATAGCGCCTTGGCTTGCGGATGAGTGCGCCTGGCCTGCAGCTCGCGCCCCGCGCTTACCACCTGTGCGCGTATGGAGAGCTGGGCCTCGCGGTCGCCGCTGCATTGCGCGGCCTGCCAGAGTTGCCGGTAATGCCGCAGACTGTCGCCCATGTCTGCGTTCAGCAGATGCCTGGCCGAGGTGGCCAGCAATGCCCGAGCTTCGGGCGAATGCTGCATGCTGCTCATGCCTGCTCCCCGGCGTTGCCTTGCTCGCTGGCGCTTTCGCCTTGGCCAAAGGCATACCAGTCCACATGGCGGGTACAGATCATGACCAGGGCTAGCACGGCAAACAGCGCCAGCGAGCCCACGACCAGGGCGGTCTGCTCGAGCTGCAGCAGCACATACAGCAGTCCGTACAGGGCTGCAATGGCGAGCGCAAACGGCAGGCCGCGCTTGATGCTGCCCAGGATATGGCTGGCGTAGAAGGCCAGCAGGGCCACGCAGGCGCTGGCGGCAATCGCATAGGAGGTGGCGAACCCCAGATGCTCGGACAGGCTGATCAGCAGCAGGAAGAAGCTGCACAATGCCGAGCCCACCAGCAGATACTGGACCGGGTGGACGCGCAGCTTTTTCATGACTTCGAACAGGCCCACGGCCACAAAGGTCAGAACCACGAACAGGATGCCGTATTTGGTGGCCCGCTCGCTGAGTGAATAGACATTGACGGGATTGACGAACTCCGTGCTCATGGTTTCCAGGCAGGGGCCGCCGTCGTCCCTGGAGCGGGCTGCGGAGATGGAGTAGGCGTCGGCACCGCCGTCATAGCCCGAGCCGCAAAGAGCCTGCTGGCGATGGAAGGCGGTGCTGGCCGAGGTGGCGAGCGAGGAAAGTTCCCAGCTGGCCGTAAAGCCGCTGTGCGTGACTTCGCGACGGCCGGGCAGAAAGCTGCCGCCGAATGAGGGATGGGGCCAGTCTGCGGTCAGCGTGACCTTGCTTTCGCTGGCGATGGGCGTAAATGCCAGCTGCTCCGTGCCCAGCAGCTGCAGCTTGAGCTCGATGTTCAAGGCTTGGCCTTTCTTGAGCAGGCTGCTGTCGATGTCGGCCTGAATGCCTTTGCCGTAACGAGCCAGCGATGTGCCGGAGTCGACGGCCAGATCCTGGCCATTGGCCTGCAGGGTGGCGCTGCGAATGCCGCGTGGGTCGCTCAGGGCAAAGGCCAGAGAGACTTTCTGGCAGCGCACCACGGCATTGGGCTCGCTGGGCTTGGGCAGTTCCGCATATTGCGCGGCATTGGCAAAGCTGGCCGTGATCTGGTCGTGCAGCAAATAGGTGTTGATATGGTGCAGGCCGCGCGAGCGCTCTTCCATCCTGGCGTTGGCATCGTGGTTCAGCGTATCGGGCAGCAGCATGCGCTGGAACTCGCGTGTGCTGTATTCCACTTTTTTGCCATTGCCGGTGCGGGTGGTTTCCGTGCAGTTTTGCACCAATGCCGGGCCGATCAGGGTCTGCGACCCCGCCAGGCTGGAGACCACGCTTTGCACGGCGTGGTCGCGGTTGCGTATGCGGTCCCGGACCACATCCTGAATCATGGACAGGCCCGCCATGAGCAGGGCCAGAACGATCAGCAGTGAGACTGTCTTGAACAGCAGTCGGTTTTTCATGCGTGCTCCTGAAATTGAAGTTTCGGGAGGCAGTGTCTGCAGCGACTGTGTGGCTGAAATGAAGTCTGTGAAGCGGGTGTGAAGTCCTGCCGCAGATTGGCAGTCGTTTAACTTTCAGGAGCGAAGTCCAGTGTCACCGCAAGACCCGGCCGCAGATTGAGCACCGACATGCTGCCGCCATGCAGATGCATGATGCGGGTCACGATGGACAGGCCCAGGCCGGTGCCGCTGCGCTCGCCATTGGGTCTGGGGGTGGTGAAAAAGCGCTCGCCCAGGCGGGCGAGTAGGGGCTCGGGAACGCCGGGGCCTTGATCGCTGACGGTGATGCGCTGCGGGGCCAGCGCGATCTCGATGACTCGGTTTTCAGGCGAAAAATCCAGCGCGTTCTGCAGCAGATTGCTGATGGCGAGAGTGACGAGATCTGTCTCCCAGGGGCCGCTGCTGTCCTGTCCCTTGAGTTGCAGTTCTATGTTGCGCTGTTCTGCGCTGCTGCGCAGCGCCTGCATGGCTCGCTGTGCGCAGTCCAGCAGGCTGCAGCGAAGGCTTTTGTCCAGATGCTGGCGCTGCTCAAGCCGGCTCAGTTGCAGGAGCTGATCGATCAGGTTCTGCAGGCGCAGGCTCTGGTCCACCACCTGCGCGGCAAACATCTCCCTGTCCTGCGGCGGCAGCTCCTCCTGGAGCAGCTCGCCGGCGCCGCGTATGGCTGCGACCGGGCTTTTGAGTTCATGCGTGAGCGCGCGCACATAGCCTTCGATATAGTCGCGCCCCTCGAGTCGTTTGCGCATCACGTCCATGGCCTGGGCCAGCTCGCCCAGCTCACCCGGCATGCTGGGCACCCCGGTGGGCTGCAGGGCCTGGTCGGGGTGGGCGGACTCATGGAGCGTGGGCGCCTGCACCTGCTGGGCATAGTTGCGCAGCCGGCGCACATGGCTCACAAACCACCAGGTCACGGCGCAGCCCACAGCGGCCGAGAGCAGCACGAACAGCAGGCCGCCGCGCAGAATCTTGCGCTCCGCGTCGTCGACAATCTTCTGCACCGAGCGCGATGGCTTGGAAGCGGTCAGCACGCCGGCGATCCTGCCGTCCACCAGAATGGGGGCGGAGACATACATCACGCTGCTCGCCTCGTCCTGCTGGATCTCGCGCGTGGTGCGCGCGCCATACTCTCCGCGCAGCGTCAGGGCGATGTCCCTCCAGCGCGAATAGTCCTGGCCCTCGTCCTTGCCCAGCGAGTCAAACAGCACCCGGCCCTGCGCGTCGGTCACCGTGATGCGCATGTCCAGCGTGGTCTTGCGCGTGTCCCAGATCCAGGCCTGTATGGGCTTGTGCGTGTAGCCCGCGAGCCGGCTCGCGAAGCGCCCGTTATTGCCCGCCAGCTCGCCATCGGCCAGGTCCGCGCCGGCCAGGGTGGCCAGCGCATAGGCGGTCTCGACCAGGGTGTCTTCCGTCACCTTGCGCACGCTGGGCTTGATCTCCACCATGAACACGCGCAGCACAAAGAAGGCGGCCAGCCCGTTGATCAGGAAGAAGGCAAAGAACAGACGCAGGCCCAGGCGCATGGCGGCTATTCGGGCAGACTCAGGCTGTAGCCCAGGCCGCGGTGGGTGGTGATGAGCTCCTGCCCCGGCAGCTGCTCGCGCAGCTTGGCGCGCAAGGTCTTGATATGCGTGTCCACGGTGCGGTCCGCGCTTTCGCTGTCCAGTCCCCAGACCTGTTCCAGCAGGAAGTCCCGGCTCAATATGCGACCCGTGCTGCGCATCAGGCATTGCAGCAGCTGATATTCGCGACGCGTCAGATCCAGTGTCTGCGCATGCACCAGAGCACGCTGGCCCTGCTCGTCTATTTGCAGCGCAGGCGCAAGCCGGGCCTGGGTTTGGGGCTGAAATTGCCGGGACCGGCGCAGCAGGGCTCGGGTGCGCGCCAGCAGCTCGCGCGGGCTGAAGGGCTTGCTCAGATAGTCATCGGCACCCAGCTCCAGGCCCAGCACCTTGTCCATTTCCTCGCCCCGTGCGCTGAGCACGAGCACCGGCGCGATCGAGCCCGCCGAGCGCAGCTCCCGGCACCAGTCCAGGCCGTTGCCGTCGGGCAGGCCTATGTCCAGCAGCAGGGCGTCATAGCTGCCCAGCGCCCATTGCCGGCGGGCGTCGGCAAGCAGCAGGCAGTGGGTGACGGCCATGCCCTCGCGCTCCAGCGCATAGCGTATGGTGCGGGCGATGGCGGGGTCGTCTTCAAGCAGCAACAGCCGGGGCGCTGGGGGCAGGGCGCTGTACATGGCCGGATGCAAGCTCAGCGCGGCGCTTCGGGGGCTTGGGTCGGGCGCAGGAACTGTTCGGAGACCTGCAGAAAGCTGGCGCGAAAATCCAGCGCGCGATGGCGGCGCAGCGTGGGCCACTGCAGCTCGAACTGCTTGGCCAGGGCTTCGACCAGGAAGACCGAGCGGTGTTGCCCGCCCGTGCAGCCTATGCCTATCGTGACATAGCTGCGATGATCCCGGGCCAGCCGCGGCAGCCAGCGCTCCAGGAACTGCTGTATATCCTGCTGCATCTGTCGCACCTCGGGCAGGTCGCGCAAATAGTCTGCGACGGGCTGGTCCAGCCCCGTCAGCGGGCGCAGCTCGTTTTCGTAGTGCGGGTTGGGCAGCATGCGCACATCGAACATATAGTCCGAGTCCATGGGCACGCTGTGCTTGAACCCGAAAGACTGGAACAGCACCGTCATCTGTCCGTTGGGCACTTCGATGAGCTGCTTGATATAGCTTTGCAGCTGCGAGGACTTGAGGTCGCCGGTATCCACGACGACCGAGCGGTCGCGCAAGCTGCCCAGCAGCTCGCGTTCCTTCTCTATATCCAGCTCCAGCGCCTGCCGTCCCGAAGACAGCGAGCCCGGCGACAGCGGATGGCGCCTGCGGGTTTCGGAAAAGCGCCGCACCAGCGTGCTGGTGCTCGCATCGAGAAAAATCATGCGCGGCACCAGGCCCTGCTGCTTCAGGCGCTCCAGCTGCTCGGGAAGCTGGGGCAGGCCCTGGGCGCTGCGGGCGTCCATGGCGATGGCCACTTTCTCGTCGTGATGGGTGAGCTTGAGCTCGACCAGGGACTGCAGCAGCTCCGGAGGCAGGTTGTCCACGCAGTAATAGCCCGCATCTTCCAGCGCATGCAGCGCCACGGATTTGCCCGATCCGGACATGCCGCTGATCAGAACAATCTCCATAGACATGATTTCACACTCCCCTGACTTTGCTGCCCGGCTTGCGCGCAGCCGTTGCGGCCCTGCTGCTTCTGGATGAGGCAGCGGCGAAGGCATTGTTGCCCAATGGTTGACGAGACGACAATCTTGCCATGACCAGCATTTCTCTGGCGTGGGCCATGGTGGCCTCGGACAGATGCTCTCCGCCCAGCATGCGGGCCATCTCCATCTCGCGCTCCTCGCCGGCCAGCGGGTCCACGCTGCTGATGGTGGTGTTGGACTTGGGGCGCTTGGTCACGCGGTAGTGCTGGTCGGCATGGGCCGCGACCTGGGGCAGGTGGGTCACGGCCAGCACCTGGCGCGAATGGCCCAGCGAGTGCATGAGGCGGCCCACGGTTTCGGCCACGGCACCGCCGACGCCGGAGTCCACCTCGTCGAAGATCAGGGTGCCGGCCTGGCCCAGCTCGCTGGTGGTGACGGCGATGGCCAGCGAAATACGGGACAGCTCGCCGCCGGAGGCCACCTTGGCGATCGGCTTGGGGGTGGCACCGGTATGGCCCGCGACAAGAAAGGTCACGCCATCCGTGCCAGCGGGGCCGGCCGTTTCGGCAGACTCCAGCTGCACCTCGAAGCGGCCGCCCTTCATGCCCAGGCTTTGCATGGACTGGGTGATGGCGCGCGACAGGCGCGGTGCAGCCAGGCTGCGCTGCTGCGAGATCTGACGGGCTTCACTCTGATAGCGCTGGTGCGCGGCTTGTTCCGCGGAGCGCAGGGCATCGACGTCCACGGCCGCATCCAGCTGGCGCAGCTCCTGCTTCCAGCCTTCGAGCAGAGCCGGCAGCTCCTGGGGTGTGCGCTTGTAGCGGCGCGCCAGCTGCATCCATAGCGACAGGCGCTCGTCCAGATCGGCCAGCAGTTCGGGGTCCAGGTCGGCGCGGCGCAGATAGGCCTGGAGGGAGTGGCGCGCGTCGTGCAGCTGTGCCACGCAGGAGCCCAGCACATCGGCAATGTTCTGGAATTCGGGTTCCAGATGCTCCTGATCTTGCAGCAGATGGTGAGCCCTGCCCAAGGGATTGGCCGCGCCCGCATCCTCGTCTTCGAGCATCTGCAGACAGGTCTGGGCGGAATCCATCAAGGTCTGCGCATGCGACAGCCGCGTGTGCTGGGCATTGAGCTCCTCCCACTCGTCGGCGCGCGGCGAGAGCTTGTCCAGCTCGGCAATCTGCCACTGCAGGCGTTCGCGCTCGCGCTGCAGATTGTCCTGGGCGGCCAGGGCCTGCTCCAAGGCCTGGCCGGCCTGGCGCCAGTCCTGCCACAGGGTTTTGAGCTGCGTGCCATCTATGCCGCCGTAGGTGTCCAGCATGGCGCGTGCCGAGTCCGGACGCGTCAGGCTTTGCCAGGCATGCTGGCCGTGTATGTCTATGAGCTGCTCGCCCAGATGGCGCAGCTGCGTGGCCGTGGCGGGCGTGCCGTTGATCCAGGCGCGGCTGCGGCCCTGGCTGTCGATGACGCGGCGCAGCAGCAGCTGCTGCTCCTGCGCAAAGCCGGATTCGTCCAGCCAGGGCTGCAAAGAGGCGGGAGAGTCGAATTCCACGCAGATATCGGCCTGGCTGCAGCCTTCGCGCACTACCTGCGCATCGGCGCGTGCGCCCAGCACCAGCTGCAGGGCATCCAGCAAAATGGACTTGCCCGCGCCGGTCTCGCCGGTCAGCACCGTAAAGCCGGCTTGCCAGTCCAGATCCAGCGCCTGGACGATCACAAAGTCCCGCAGGACTATGCGCTTCAAGGCCATGGTCAGGAGCCCCCTTCGTTCCAGCCCAGCTTTTTGCGCAGGGTGGCGAAGTAATTCCAGCCCTTGGGGTGCAGAAAGTGCACGCTGTGATCGGCCCGGGTGACTAGGATGCGGTCGCCATGCTGCAGCGAAGCCAGCGACTGCATATCGAAATTCGCGCTGATATCGCGGCCGCCGGCCACCTCGATCATGACCTCCTGCGCGTCGGACAGGACGATGGGGCGGTTGGAGAGGTTGTGAGGCGCAATCGGCACCATGACCCAGGCCGGGGTCGAGGGGTGCAGCATGGGGCCGCCCGCCGAGAGCGCATAGGCTGTGGACCCCGTGGGGGTGGCCACGATCAGGCCGTCGGCCCGCTGATTGGACACAAAGCGTCCGCCGACCTCCACGCGCAGCTCCACCATGCCCGAGGTCGAGCCGCGGTTGACCACCACGTCGTTCATGGCCTGGGCTTCGAAAACGCAGGCGTCCTCGCGCATGACGCGGGCCTGCATCAGAGGACGCTCGTCCTCCTCGTACTCGCCCTGCAGAATCGGAGCGATCGAGGCCTCGAAATCCTCCAGCGCAATATCGGTGACAAAGCCCAGGCGGCCCTGGTTGATGCCCACCAGAGGCGTGCCGTAGCGCGCCAGATGGCGGCCGACGCCCAGCATGGTGCCGTCGCCGCCCACCACCAGACCGAGGTCGCAGTGCTTGCCCAGGCCGCCCACGTCCATGCTCGGATAGTCGGACAGGCCGGCATAGATGGCCGACTGGGTATCCAGAATCACCTCACACCCCAGACTGCGCACATAGGCCGCAATCCGTTGCAATGCCTGACCGGCCGCAGCAGACGGGGCTCCTGCTGCGGGAGTGTGGTATTTGCCTATCAAGGCAATATGGCGGAACGTGGATGTCATCTGGGAAATTACATCATTAAAATGAAATCATGCTCGACGAACGTGCCAAGTTATTGCTCAAAGCGCTGATCGAGCGTTATATCGCTGACGGTCAACCGGTAGGCTCGCGCACTCTCTCGCGTGCCTCCGGGCTGGAATTGTCGCCCGCCACCATACGCAATGTGATGGCCGACCTGGAAGAGATGGGCTTGATCATCAGCCCGCATACATCGGCGGGGCGCGTGCCCACGGCCAGGGGATACCGCCTGTTCGTGGACACCATGCTCACGGTGGAGCGCTCAGACCTTGTAACGCCCGATCTGGTGCCGGAGCAACCGCAAAAAGTGATTGCCAACGCCGCCCATCTGCTTTCCAACCTCTCCCAGTTCGTGGGCGTGGTCATGGTGCCGCGCCGCAGCTCCGTGTTCAAGCATATCGAGTTTGTGCGCCTGTCGGAGCGGCGTTTTCTGGTCATCATCGTCTCGCCCGAAGGCGATGTGCAGAACCGCGTGATCTTCACGGATGTGGATTACGAGTCTTCGCAGTTGGTGGAAGCCTCGAATTTCCTCAATCATCATTACGCTGGTTTGACCATGGAGGAGGTGCGTGCGCGATTGAAGATCGAGGTGGAGCAGCTGCGCGCGGAAGTCGGCGTGCTCATGCAGGCGGCCGTGAATATCGGCGCCGAAGTGATGAGCAGCAACGACCGCGAGGATGTGGTGATCGCGGGCGAGCGCAATCTGCTGTCGGTGAGCGATTTCTCCAGCGACATGGGCCATCTGCGCCGAGCTTTCGATCTGTTCGAGCAGAAAACCCAGATTCTGCGGCTGCTGGACTTCTCCAATCAGGCCGAGGGCGTGCGCATCTATATCGGTGGCGAAAGCCAGATCGTGCCTTTCGAGGACCTCTCGGTCGTCAGCGCGCCCTACGAGCTCGACGGCAAGATCGTGGGCACCCTGGGGGTGATCGGTCCCACCCGCATGCACTACGACAAAATGATCCAGATTGTCGATATCACGTCAAAACTCGTGAGCAATGCCTTGAGCCACAAGCGTTAGGCCCTACAATAGCCAAGTTTTTCCGGTGGCAGCCCAGGCTGTTGTCGGTGTTGGGGCGTTAGCTCAGTTGGTTAGAGCAGGGGACTCATAATCCCTTGGTCGTCGGTTCAAGTCCGCCACGCCCTACCAGATGCATCAAGCCTGCCATCGTTCGCGATGGCAGGCTTTTTCTTTGCTTGATTGCGAAAAAGTTGCCGATTTGGTCTGAGAGGCGTTTTTGCACTGCTAGAATACAACCCTGTTGCGGCTGTAGCTCAGCTGGATAGAGTACTTGGCTACGAACCAAGGGGTCGTGGGTTCGATTCCTGCCAGCCGCACCAAAACGTCAATCCTCAGAACCGAAAGGTTCTGGGGATTTTTCGTCTCTGGGCTCAGGCCTTGGGAATCAGCAGGATGAAAAGGCTGCCACGGCCGAGTTCGCTGCGGATCTGCAGGCTGCCGCCGTGACGCTGGGCCACGGTGCGTACAAAAGCCAGGCCCAGCCCGACGCCATCCTGGCGCTGATGCTGCTGCAGCCGCTCGAATGGCTGGCTGAGCCGCTGCAGCGAGGCCTGATCCATCCCTGGGCCGTGGTCGCGCACCGCGAAACCCCAGCATCCGTCCTGATCGATGAGGCTGCATTCCACGCAGGCGGCTGCAGACGCCGCTTCGGGCCGGCCGTATTTGATGGCATTGCTCAGCAGATTGACGGCCGCGCGGTGCAGCAGTCCCGGGTCGCCGCGCACCGTGGCTTCGGTTTCCGGCAGCTCGAACTGCAGCTGCACATTCTGCTTGCGCGCCTGGGCCCAGCAGTCGGCAACCGCCTGGTCGGCCAGCAGCCCCAGATCCAGGGCTTCGCTGCGATAGCTTTGCTGTTGCGCACGTGCGAGGTGGACAAAGTCGTCGGCCAGCTGCAGCGAGGCTTGCGCATAGCCTTCGATGCGTGCGAAGAGAGGCTCGTGCGCGGTCTCGGCGCTGGGGCCGCGCTGCATCTCCAGCAGCGTGATGATGGAGCCTATGGGCGCACGGATATCGTGCGAAATGAATTGCATGGCCTGGTCGCGCTGGGCCTGGGCGCTGCGCAGGTCGCTGATGTCCACCAGCGTGATGAGCCAGCCCGATGTGGGTTGGGACTCGAAGGCCTGGCTCAGCAGCATCAGAAAGCGGCCCTGCGCATCGCGCCCCTCGCTTTGGCGCGGCAATCGGGCCGCCAGCATGGCCTCGCGATCGAGCAGCGGCGCGCTGCCGGCTGTCAGGGCGTTGGAGCCGGAGCGATCCGCGTCGTCGACGCGGCTCAGTCCCGACAGCAGCAGGAGCAGATCGTCGCCGTGGCGCAGGCTCCGCCCCAGGCTCTGGATATAGCTGTGGGCCGCCGTATTGGCCAGCAGCACCTTGCCGTCGCGGTCGCAGACAAAGGTGGGCGATGGCAGCTGGCGCAGGCTTTCGCTCACAAAATGATGCAGGCTGCGCAACTGGCGCGAAGCCTGCTCCACGGCAGCGATGCGCCGGTCCAGTACATCGCTCCTCAAGGAGCCGGCGCTGCTCACCGGCAGGCCCTGGCCTTGCAGATCGCGCAGCTCCAGGGCCAGAAAGCGCGTGGCGGCGCGCAGGCGCAGCCAGCTCCACAGCGGGTAGGCCAGAGCCAGGCCCAGCAGGGCCGCGGCCGGCGCCGTCTGCACCTGGCTCCAGCGCGGGGCGAGGCCGGCCACCAGCAGGCAGGCGATGCCCAGGCCCGCACAGGCGAGCAGGCCGCCGGAAGGGCCGAACCAGACCAGGGCCAGCAGGCCCAGCACCACGGGCACCAGGTTCAGGATGCGGTCGAGCGTGGGCGAGGCCGGCTCCAGATGCGTGTCCAGCAGGATGCCGTTGAGCACATGGCCCAGCATCTCCACATTGGAGACCAGATGCGCATCAAAGCCTGCGGGGGCGCTGATGTTTTCGCCAAGACCGGCGGCCGTGGCACCGATCAGCACGTATTTGCCGCGAAATGCAGCGGCCGGGATATTGCCGCGCAGCACGTCGATATAGGCATAGGTCGTGAACGGGGAGGCGGGGCGCTGGGCACGGTTACCGGCGGGCTTTGCCAGCGCAATCACCTGGGGCTGCAGGCGCTGCCATGATGGGGAGGGCATGGTGGCGGCGGTCTCGGCCTGGCTGCAGGCGCGGCCGGTCACTCCCACGCAGTGCAGGCTGACGGCCATATGCCACCAGAGCTGCTGGCTGCTGCCTTCAAGCTCATAGAAGCGCCGGACATTGCCATCCGCATCCATGGGCATCTGCGTGTGGCCCAGCGCCGCACTGGCCTGTCTCAGGCTTGGCAGCGGCAGGGTCACGCCGCCTTGTGCGCTGAGGGCCAGGGGCAGCACGACTTTGCCGCTGTTGCGCAGAGCATGTTGCAGCAGCAGGTCATCGCCGGGGTAGTCCAGGTCCTCTTCGCTGAAGACGATGTCCATGCCTATGGCGAGCGGCTGGCCCTGGGCAATGCGCTCCAGCACGGCGGCATGCAGGGCGCGGCGCCAGGGCCAGCGGCCTATGGTGTCTATGCTGGCGTCATCCACGGCCACGATGACGATATCGGGCGAGGCCGGACGCTGGTGCAGCCAGGCCGAGGTGTCCTGGATGAGGCCGTTGATGCGCGCCAGCTGCCCGGGGCCGCTGAGCCAGTACACCAGCGCCAGCAGGAAGGCGGCCAGCAGCAGCCAGCCGTAGCGCTGGTCCTCGCGCTTGCGGGGTGTTGCGGCTTCAAGCATGGGCTGTGTGCTGGATTGGGCTCATGAATCGATAGCTTATAGCGCTGGCTCTGCATCGAACTTATGCGTGGACTCAATGAAACATCACGATATCCATGCGTTGCCAGCTATCGAATTTACTGGCGCAGCAGCCGCGAACCATCACCGGAGTTCAGCGTCTGGCCGTCGCCCGTGGTGACCCAGTTGCCGGTCAGGAATTCGCGCGCTGCCGAGAAATTGCTGCGCAGGCCGTTGCTGTCTTCCACCTGCATCTGCAGAAAATAGCTGCCCGGGGGCAAATCACCGGTAGACCATTGCGGCTCGCTGACCCAGGTGTCGACCAGCGGGTTGGCGAAGCCGGGTTCGCTGGCCACCACGATGTGGTAGCGCTGGCCTGGCTCGCCGGCCCAGTGGATATGGCTGCTGCCTTGTCCCGGGCCGCCGCCCATCTGCAGCTCGGGCGAACGCGGAGCCTGGGCCAGCTTCAGCTTGAGCGCGGGCGCAAACGGGCCCGGGTCCTGCCCGCCATCGGCCAAGATGCGGATGCTGGCGGCGCGCCACTGATAGTCGCCGGCCGGCAACTGGGCCAGGGTATCGGCGGGCAGCAGGCAGTCCCGGAGTTCGCTGGCATCTATGGCCGGGCGGGAAAAATCGGCGCCGGCGGCCGCCACCTGGATTCTGTAGGCCGAGGCTTCCTGCACCTTGGTGCACTCCAGGCCTTGCTGGCCCAGGCCGATCACGGCGCCGGGCGCGGGCGAGGCGTAGAGCGGCGGCACCGGATGCGCCTTGACGCGGATGCGCTGCACGCTGCGCGCGCCGGGGACGCCGTTGGCATCAATGGCGCGAATGGCGGCGAAATACTCGCCGTCTTCGACGCCGGTCAGGCGGGCCGGTGACTGCGAGAACATGCCGCTGCGCAGCGTCCGGGTGAAGCTTCGGTCCCCGGCCAGCTGCACCTGAAAGCGCAGGGCCGCGGGCATGGCCGGCAGCGTCAGGCTGACCCAGTTCGCGTCTTCCACCAGTGTCGGCCAGGCCGTCGTATCAGGGGCGGGCAGCATGGGAAGAGTCTTGCCAAGACGGCCATCGGCGGCCACGGCAATGCCCTGACCGGGTTTGAGCAAGGCGCCCGGCGCGCCGGCGTGCACGGCGACCGAGCCCTCGTCCACGGCTGCGGCCGTCCCGCCCTGGTCGTCCGTCAAGACCATGAACTGCGTGCCGCGCACGCTGGTCGATGCGGCCTGGGTGCGGACCTCGAAACGGCGCTCGCCATCGGCCTGTTTGGGAACCGAGGCCTCGACACCGCCCGCGTGCAGATCGAGCACGGACTGCAGGCTGCCGGCGCGCCCCTTGCGACGCATCTGGCGCAGCTCCACATCGGACTCGGACTGCACGCGCACCAGCGAGCCATCGGCCAGGCGCACGGCAACAAAGGCGTTGGCGGGCACTTTGAGTGCGTCGCCTTCCTGCAGCAGTTGGCCTTTCTGCACGGGCTGGTCTGGCGCATCCGCAGGCCCGGCCAGATGGCTGAGCGAGTGCGAGCTGCGCACATCGCCCTGCACGAACTCCACCGAGGCGGCTGCGGCGCGCAACAGGCGCGCGGGAATCTCCAGCACCGAGCCGGGGCGCAGGCGGAAAGGGTCTGCCACGTGGTTCTGGCTTTGCAGCGTGGTCCAGCGGCGATGGTCGCCCAGGTAACGCGCGGCCAGTTGTTCCAGCGTGTCGCCGCTGACGACGCGATGCTCGATCACATCGCCGTTGCGCGGCATGGGCCGGATCTGGGCGATGGCGCTGCCCGCCAGCGTCAGCCCCGCAACTCCCGAGCCCACCAGGGCGGCACGCAGTCCAGGGAGCTGCATGAAGACAAACCTGGTGGGGATAGGGAGTGGCATGAGGTATCGAGGTAGGGCAGGCCGGGTGTGATGAAACGGCCTCAGTCGGCGCTGGCGGTAGAGTCGTCGGTCTCCGGCACGTCCAGCCGGTAGCCGTAGCCATAGATGGCGGAAATCGAGTAGGGCTGGCCCGCTCGCAGATTGAGCAGATTGCGCAGGCGCGAGACATGGGTGTCCAGCGAGCGCGACTGCACCTCGGCGTTATGGCCCCAGATGGCTTCGCGCAGATGGTCGCGCGACAGCAGGCGGCCCTGGTTCTGGAACAGCGTCAGCGCCAGCGTGTATTCGCGGTGCGTGACCTCCACGGGCTGGCCGTCCATTTCGATGCAGCTGGTGGCGGAGAGAAAACGGTAGGGGCCAAAGGTCAGCACGCTTTGGGCCGACAGCGGATAGGCGCGGCGCAGCAGAGCGGAGATGCGTGCGCGCAGCTCGGCCGCCCGCACGGGCTTGATCATGAAATCATCGGCGCCGCAGCTCAGGCCTTCGACGATATCGGCCTCCTCGCTGCGGTGGGTGATGAAGATGATGGGCACCTGCTTGCTGACCTGCTCGCGTACCCAGCGCACGATCTCTGTGCCCTGGATATCGGGCAGCTCCCAGTCGATGAGCAGCAGATCGAAGCTTTCACGGCGCAACCCCTGTTGCAGAGCCGTGCCCTTGAGGAAGGTGTGGCAGCTGTGGCCCGCCTCGGTCGCGACTTGGCGCAGCATTTCCAGTTGCAATGGATCATCGTCCAGAGCGGCAATACGCATTCATCGTTCCTTTTGTGCGAAGGATTGCATCCATGCTGCCCGGTCGGTGCCGGGCAACCCTCTTTGCAAGCAGCTTACTGCTCGGCGGCTTCGCGCAGCTGTTCCAGCGCTTGCAGTACCTGATTGTCGCTGATGCCGTCCAGGGCCTGCAGGCGCGGCTTGAGTGCGGCCAGGGCCGCTGCGCCTTCGCGCTGCAGCTGGGCAATGCTCTGGCCCGCCTCCTTGGGGGCCGTGAAGCCCTGGCTTTGCAGCAGCAGCTGCCCGTCGGCGGCCACCAGCTTGAAGTAGAACTGGCCGTCGGCTTCGCGATACTGCTTGAACTGCGGCAGAGCCGTCTTGGCGGTCTTGGCCTTGGTGCTGGTCTGTGCCTTGGCCAGATTGCGCAGGCCCACGGCGCCGCGCAAGGTCTGCACAAACGGCGTGGCCAGCTTGCGCGCCTTGGCGGCGCCGGCCTGCAGAATCTCCTCGAGCTCGCCGGGATGGGCGATCAGGTATTCATAGCGCTCGCGCATGGGCGCGAGTTCGCGGTCTATGCGCTCGAACAGCACCTGCTTGGCATCGCCCCAGGCAATGCCTTCGGCATATTGCCGGCGCAGGGTCGCGGTTTCCTCTTCGCTGGCAAAGGCCTGGTAGATCTGGAACAGGGCCGAGCCTTCGACCTCCTTGGGCTCGCCGGGCGCGCGCGAGTCCGTGGTGATGCTGTTGATCAGCTTCCTCAGCTGCTCGCGCGGTGCGAACAGGGGGATGGTGTTGTTGTAGCTCTTGCTCATCTTGCGGCCGTCCAGGCCGGGCAGGGTGGCGACGCTTTCCTCGACCACGGCCTCGGGCAGGGTGAAGTATTCACTGCCATAGATGTGGTTGAAGCTCGAGGCCATGTCGCGCGCCATCTCCAGATGCTGGACCTGGTCGCGGCCCACGGGCACCTTGTGGGCATTGAAGATCAGGATGTCGGCGCCCATGAGCACCGGATACATGAACAGGCCGGCCGTCACGCCGTCGTCGGACTCCGTGCCGCTCGCATGGTTCTTGTCCACGGCGGCCTTGTAGGCGTGGGCGCGGTTGAGCAGGCCCTTGCCGGTCACGCAGGTCAGGAACCAGGTCAGCTCGGGAATCTCGGGGATGTCCGACTGGCGGTAGAAGGTGACGTGCTCGGGATCCAGTCCGGCCGCGAGCCAGCTGGCTGCAATCTCGATGGTGGAGCGCTGCACGCGGTCCGGGTCCTGGCACTTGATGAGGGCATGGTAGTCGGCCAGGAAGTAGAAGTTCTCCACATTCTTGTCGCGGCTGGCCGCGATGGCGGGGCGCATCATGCCTGCGTAGTTGCCCAGGTGCGGCGTGCCGCTGGGGGTGATGCCGGTCAGAAAACGGGTAGTGCTCATAGGATCAACAGCAAATATCAGTGGCGGGGCGCCGCGCTCAGCGCAGCAAGGCCATGAAGGGGTAGAGGATCAGATCGATGGCCGAGTAGCCCAGGCTCATCAGCGGGCGCAGCCAGTAACTGCCCACCACGCCGGCAATCACCAGCGCCATGACGATGAAAAAGCCATAGGGCTCGATGCGGGCCACGGCCTGCGCCTGTCTCCAGGGCAGCAGGCCGACGAGAATGCGGCCGCCGTCCAGCGGCGGCAGCGGAAACAGATTGAAGGCCCACATCACCAGATTGACGGTGATGCCGGCGCGGCACATCTCGAGGAAGAAGCGCTCGTGCAGTCCTACCCCCACCATCAACACCAGGGCCAGGCCCCAGAGCACGGCTTGCACGAAGTTCGACGCCGGACCGGCCAGCGCCACCCAGATCATGTCGCGCTTGGGATGGCGCAACTGATCGAAGCGCACGGGCACGGGCTTGGCATAGCCGAACAGAAACGCGCCCGAAGTCGCGAAGTACAGCAGCAGCGGCATCAAGATGGTGCCGACGGGATCTATGTGCTTGATGGGGTTGAGCGTGATGCGCCCCATCATGGCCGCGGTGTTGTCGCCGAAATGACGCGCCGCGTAGCCGTGTGCCGCCTCATGAATGGTGATGGCGAACAGCACGGGCAGGGCGTAGATCAGTACGGTTTGGATGAGTTCAGTGAATTCCACGCTCTGATTGTCTCAGACGCTGCGCTTTTGCGTTGTCTCGCCGGGTCGCCGGCCAGCTGCGTCGGCAGAAATACGGGTTGCGCATAGTTGTGTTGCAAACCATTTGTAGCAAAATGCAACCCGCACATCAGCCTGGATGGTGGTCGGGGACCATGTGCTGGGTAGCGAGGTCAACACATAACTAGAGGTTCGGCTGGACCGGGCAAGGGGATCAAATATGACAGTGAGCAATCGTCTGATGATTGCGTTTGCCAGCATCAGCATGTTTGTGCTGGGGTTGATGGGAATTGCCTGGGTGGCGATGTCCGATGTTCTGGAGGTGCTGCAGGCGGGCTCGCTGACGGCGCAGCAGTCGCAGAACCTGATGCAGGAAGTGCAGCGTTCGCGCTGGTGGCTGGTGGGGCTGGGTGTCTGGGTCTGCATCTGCTGCACCTGGTCCTGGATCAGCCTGCGCCGGCGCATCGTCCAGCCTTTGCAGGAAGCCATCTTGATCGCTGAAACCGTGGCAGCCGGGGATTTGAGCCAGGAGTTCTCGTCCAATGCCCAGGGCGAGTTCGGCCGTCTGCTCACCGCGCTGAGCACCATGGAGGACACGCTGACCGAGTTGGTGGGACGCATCAAGAAGTCCACGGATTCGCTGGCGGTTTCGGCCTACGAAATCGATGCCGGCAATGCCAATCTCTCCAGCCGCACCGAGCAGCAGGTCAGCGCCTTGACCGAGACCGCGGCCAGCATGGAGCAGCTCACCGCCACGGTGCGCCAGAATGCCGAGCGCGCGCATTCGGCCAGTTCCCTGGCCGTGACGGCCTCGGCCACGGCCGAGCGCGGCGGCGATGTGGTGGGGCAGGTGGTGCACACCATGGACGCGATCAGCGGCAGCTCGCGCAAGATCGTGGACATCATTCAGGTGATCGAGGGCATCGCCTTCCAGACCAATATCCTGGCGCTGAACGCGGCCGTGGAAGCCGCCCGTGCTGGCGAGCAGGGCCGCGGCTTTGCGGTGGTGGCCAGCGAGGTGCGTTCCCTGGCCCAGCGCAGCGCCGAAGCGGCCAAGCAGATCAAGGAGCTGATCACGGCCAGCGTGAGCCAGGTGGAAAGCGGCGCGGGTCTGGTGGGCCAGGCCGGCGATACCATGCAGGACATCATGCAATCCGTGGGCCAGGTCACCAGCCTGCTGGGCGAGATCTCCCAGGCGCTACGGGAGCAGAGCGAAGGCATTGCCCATGTGAACACGGCCGTGGCGCATATGGACAGCACCAATCAGGAAAATGCAGCCCTGGTCATGCAGGCCACACAGGCGGCCGTGGCGCTCAACGCCCGCACCCAGGATCTGCAGCAGGCCGTGGGGGCCTTCAAGCTCGATGATGACGAGACGCCCGCGGCTGTGCCCATGTCGCGGCCGTCGCTGGCTCCCGTGGGCATGCGTGCCCAGCCTGCGGCGCAGGCCAGGCCGGCCTTGGCTTACGAAGAGTCTTGAACTGAAGCGAAATCGCGCTGCAGCCTAGTGTTGCAGAGCGCGATCAGCTTCAATATTGCTTCAGCCAGCCTGCAGGCCCAGGGATTCCAGGCTGCCCAGGCCCTGGCGCACCACGATGGGCGGATTGTTCATGGCCATGGGAGTCAGGTCCAGCACGGTGGTCGGCTGCTGCGGGCAGGCGCCGGAGTCCACCACGGCATCCAGCTCATGCGGAAAGCGCTCGAGGATGGCGTCGGCATCGTTGAGCGGCTCGGTTTCGCCAGGGGCGATCAGGGTGGTGGCCAGCAGCGGCTCGCCCAGCTCCGCCAGCAGCAGCTGCAGCCCCTTGCGGTCCGGCACGCGCAGGCCGATGGTCTTGCGCGAGGGGTGGCTCAGGCGCTTGGGTACTTCCTTGCTGGCCTCGAGAATAAAGGTGTAGGGGCCGGGCGTGGCCAGCTTGAGCAGACGGTATTGGCGATTGTCCACGCGTGCGTAGTTGGCGAGTTCCGACAGATCGCGGCAGAGCAGCGTGAGGTGGTGCTTGTCATTGATCTGGCGAATGCGGCGCAGCCGGTCGACGGCATTCTTGTCGTCGAGGTGGCAGACCAGCGCATAGCTGGAGTCGGTGGGCACGGCAAAGATCGCGCCCTTGCGCAGCATTTCTGCGGCCTGCTTGATGATGCGGGGCTGAGGGTTCTCTGGATAGACTTCAAAGCGGGTCGTCATGCTTGCTTCCCTTGGTGTTCATGCGCGTTGTATGCGGTCCTGCAGCAGATCCCACACCGGTGTCAGGCTGGCGGGCAGATAGGGCAGCTGGCCGAGGTCGACCTGCGACTCATCGGGACTGTGGAAGTCGCTGCCGCGCGATGCGGCCAGGTCGAACTCCCGGGCCAGATCGGCATAGCTCAGATATTCGTGCGGGCGGTGGCTGCCCGTGATGACTTCGACGCCCCGGCCGCCCAGCTGTTTGAATTCCGAGAACAGCGCGTATTCCTCGTTGGCGCTGAAGTCATAGCGGGCCGGATGGGCGATCACGGCCAGCCCTCCGGCGTTGACGATCCAGCTCACGGCATCGCGCAGCCTGGCCCAGGTGTGGGGAACATAGCCGGGCTTGCCCTCGGTCAGGTAGTGCCGAAAGACATCGTAGGTGTCGCTGCAGACCCCGGTTTCCACCAGATAGCGGGCGAAATGCGTGCGTGAGATCAGCTCGGGGTTGCCCGCATGGCGCAGCGCGCCCTCGTAGGCTCCGGCAATGCCGGCCTGCTCCAGCTGCTGCGCCATTTCGCGGGCGCGCGGGCCGCGGCCGTTGCGGGTGTCGTACAGGCCCTGGCTCAGGGCCGCATCGTCGGCATCGAAACCCAGGCCCACGATATGCACGGTATGGCCCGCAAAGCTGACCGAGATCTCGGTACCGGTCAGATAGTCGAGTCCTGCGGCATTGGCCGCTGCGGCCGCCCGGTGCTGACCGCCGACCTCGTCGTGGTCGGTCAGCGCCCACAGCTCCACGCCGCGCGCTGCGGCGCGCTCGGCCAGCTGTTCGGGAGTCAAAGTGCCGTCCGACACCACGGAGTGACAGTGAAGATCGGCGTTCAAGTAGGTTCTGGACACTGCTTCATTGTAGGCGCGCCCTGGAGCCCGAGGCCTGACGGCAACCCTGGGGTGCCGGCTGTGTAACAAAGTTTAATTTTTTCGGCAAGCCGCCGATGAACGATGGAACGCATGCACGTATTGGCCAGATGAGCTGGCGAAGCAGACCTGCGGTTGATGAGGCAAAAGAGTACATGAGATTGAATCAGTTCACGGTGGCCCAGAAGCTATGGGCCTTGGTGCTCGGTCTGCTGGCCGGCATGTTGCTGCTGGCCGCTGGCAGCCTGGTGTATTTGAATAATGTCTTTGGCGAGACGGCGCGTCAGGTCGATCAGGCCCAGAGGGCTGCCAATCTGGTCAATGAGTGGCGTCATCTGGCCGAGCTCAGCGTGGACCGCTCCATTGTGGCGGCCACGTCCACCGAGGAAACACTGGTTGAGCAGCAGCGCAAGCTGATGAGCGATGGCATCACGCGTAACAACGAATTGCAAAAGCAGGTGGTCGAGATGGCGAGCGATGCCGACTCACGCAAGTTGCTGGAGCAGATTGCCGAGCTGCGCCGCAAGACCCTGGAAGCCAATTCGGCCGCGCAGCAGGCACGCACCGGCAGCGACTTTGCTGGTGCGATCGATATCGTGGAAAAGCGGCTGCGGCCCGTGACCCGGGAATACCTGGATGCGCAGCAGAAGTTTGAGCAGTTGCAGGAGCAGCGTCGTGATCAGGCGATTGCCGACGGCGAGAGAAGCCAGCGCCATGCCTATGTGGTAATTGCCGTGGCCTGTGGCCTGATCGTGGTGCTGGGGCTGATTGCCGCGACCCTGATCCTGCGCACTATCACCCGTCCGCTGCATGATGCCGTGGCTTTGGCCGACAGCATTGCCGAGGGCGATTTGACCGCTTCGGTCAACAACCAGCGCCATGATGAACTGGGGCGTCTGCTCAAATCCCTGAACACCATGACCGAGCGTCTGCGCTCGGTGGTCGGCCAGGTGCGCTCGGGCGTGGAGTCCGTGTCCTCGGCCTCGGGCCAGATTGCCACGGGCAACCAGGACCTGTCGGCCCGCACCGAGCAGACGGCGGCCAACCTTGAGGAAACCGCGGCCAGCATGGAAGAGCTGACGGCCACCGTCACCCAGTCCGCCGATACGGCGCGCCAGGCCAACCAGCTGGCCTCGACAGCGGCTCAGGCCGCCGAGCAGGGCGGCCGTGTGGTGGAGCAGGTGGTGCAGAGCATGGCGCAGATCACCGACAGCAGCCGCAAGATTGCGGACATCATCGGCGTGATCGACTCCATTGCCTTCCAGACCAATATCCTGGCGCTCAACGCAGCCGTGGAAGCGGCCCGCGCCGGCGAGCAGGGCCGCGGTTTTGCGGTGGTGGCGGGCGAGGTGCGCAGCCTGGCCCAGCGCAGCGCCGAGGCGGCCAAAGAGATCAAGCAGCTCATCACCACCAGCGTGGACAACGTGCAATCGGGCTCGCAGCAGGTGGAACTGGCGGGCAAGAGCATGAACGAGATCGTCTCCAGCGTGCGCCGGGTCAGCGATCTGATCGGCGAGATCACGGCCTCGTCGACCGAGCAGCGCGACGGCATCGGCCAGGTGAATCAGGCGGTGAGCAATCTGGACCAGATGACGCAGCAGAATGCGGCGCTGGTGGAGGAGTCCAGTGCGGCGGCGCTGTCGATGCAGGAGCAGGCACGGCGCCTGGCCGAGGTGGTGGCCGTCTTCAAGCTGGGCCAGGAGCACGGTTATGCCAGGGGCGCTGCGGGGCAACGCCCGGCCAGCCGTCCCGTGCCGGCCATGGCTCCCGTCAAGCCCGTGGCCGCCGGCAAGCCGGTCAGCAAGCCTGCGGCCAGTGCCCCCGCCTTGGCGGCGGCCAAGTCCAAGCCGACTGCGGAGGCGAATGACGGCGACTGGGAAACTTTCTAAATAGCCCTGTCCTTCCCATTTAGGCCCACATCTGCGTTCGTGCAGCTGTGGGCTTTTTCATGTCTGCCTAATGAGTTCACGAAATGTGGAAAGCGGGAAAGCCCTGATAACAAGAGTCGCGAGTCGTCTGGAAAATGCTTGTAACAATTATTAATATTTAATTACAGCCGGCCGGACCTATTCCGCCTGGCTGTAATTGATTGGGGAGGACGTCAGGGGCCAGGAATTGACCGCCAGAGTCATGGAAAAGTCAGCCCGAAGTTCACGATGCGGACGTACCTGTGTGTGGCTGTTCTTGTCTGGATTGGTTGGTTCATGAAGTTGTTTCAATTCACCGTGGCCCAGAAGCTGTGGGCGCTGGTGATCGCCCTGCTGGCGGGCATGTTGCTGGTAGTGGCCGGCAGTCTCTGGTATTCAAAGCGTGTCAACGAGGGCATCTTGGCCGAGGTCGTGCGAGCCCAAAATGCGGCGGCGCAGGCCAAGGAGTGGCACATCCTGACGCAGATGAGCATGGACCGCTTCACGGCGGCCGCCATGTCCACCGAGGAAAACCTGGTCGAGCACCAGTACAAGGAGATGAGCAAGCTCATCGGCCGCATCAATACCCTGCGCCAGGCCGTGGAGGCGCAGGTCACTACCGACGAGGCTCGCCAACGCATGGCCGAAGTCGGTGGGTACCGCGACAAGCTGTTTGCCGTGAACAAAGAGGTGGACGAGGCCCGTCGCACGCGTGAATTCGAGCGTTCGCAGCAGCTGATCGAGCAGAAGCTCAGCCCTTTGGCGCAAAAGTACTACGAAGCGCTGGATGCCTACGTGGAGCTGCAGGAGCGCTACAAGAGCGAGGCCATCGAAGAAGGCGTGGCCAGGCGGGCGCAGGCCTATGTGGTGATCGTCGCGGCTTGTGGCCTGCTCATCCTGCTGGGCCTGGTGACGGCGGCCTTCATCATGCGTTCCATCACGCAGCCGCTGGTGCAGGCCGTGGGCTTGGCCGACGCGATCGCCGGCGGCGATCTGAGCGCCAGCACCCGGCATGGGCGCGATGACGAGCTGGGCCAGTTGCACCAGTCGCTGAACGCCATGACCGAGCGTCTGCGCTCGGTGGTCGGCCAGGTGCGCTCGGGCGTGGAGTCCGTGTCCTCGGCCTCGGGCCAGATTGCCACGGGCAACCAGGACCTGTCGGCCCGCACCGAGCAGACGGCGGCCAACCTTGAGGAAACCGCGGCCAGCATGGAAGAGCTGACGGCCACCGTCACCCAGTCCGCCGATACGGCGCGCCAGGCCAACCAGCTGGCCTCGACAGCGGCTCAGGCCGCCGAGCAGGGCGGCCGTGTGGTGGAGCAGGTGGTGCAGAGCATGGCGCAGATCACCGACAGCAGCCGCAAGATTGCGGACATCATCGGCGTGATCGACTCCATTGCCTTCCAGACCAATATCCTGGCGCTCAACGCAGCCGTGGAAGCGGCCCGCGCCGGCGAGCAGGGCCGCGGTTTTGCGGTGGTGGCGGGCGAGGTGCGCAGCCTGGCCCAGCGCAGCGCCGAGGCGGCCAAAGAGATCAAGCAGCTCATCACCACCAGCGTGGACAACGTGCAATCGGGCTCGCAGCAGGTGGAACTGGCGGGCAAGAGCATGAACGAGATCGTCTCCAGCGTGCGCCGGGTCAGCGATCTGATCGGCGAGATCACGGCCTCGTCGACCGAGCAGCGCGACGGCATCGGCCAGGTGAATCAGGCGGTGAGCAATCTGGACCAGATGACGCAGCAGAATGCGGCGCTGGTGGAGGAGTCCAGTGCGGCGGCGCTGTCGATGCAGGAGCAGGCACGGCGCCTGGCCAAGGTGGTGGCGGTTTTCCGGCTGGGGCGTGAAGAGCAGGCGGCTGTCACACAGATGCCGGTGCCCAAGCTGGCGCCCGCCATGGCACAGCCTGCCAGGCTGCGTTCTCAGGGCCAGCCCGCGTTCGTGATGAGGAAGGCGCAGCCACTGGCCGTCAGTCATTCGCACGCGCAGGGCGAGAGCTGGGCGAGCTTCTGAAAACGAACTTGCGTGCCCGACGCAGGCTCTCCTTCAAATGCTCCCGGCAATCATGGGCATGATCATGCGCACGATCCGGATTATGGCCGGGCCAAGAACCACCATCACGATGGCCGGGAAGATGCAGGTCACCAGCGGCAGCAGCATCTTGGTGGGAATCTTGGCAGCCAGTTCTTCGGCGCGCATCTGCCGCTTGTGGCGCAGGTCGTCGGAGAACACGCGCAGCGATTCGCCGATGCTGGTGCCGAACCGGTCGGCCTGGGTCAGCATGGCCGCGAAGGTGTGGATCTCATCCACGCCGGTGCGCGCTGCCAGGTTGCGCAGGGATTTCTCGCGGGTGCTGCCGGCGCGCATCTCCAGATTGGTCCAGTGCAGCTCCTCGGCCAGGGCTTCGCTTTTGATGCGGATCTCCTCGGTGACCTTGCCCAGGGCGGCATCCAGCCCCATGCCGGCTTCCACGCAGACCAGCATCAGGTCGGCCGCATCGGGAAAGTTCTCGAAGATCTCGCGCCTGCGTTGCGACGCCATCCAGCGCAGCACCAGATTGGGCAGGTAGCAGGCCACAAGGGCCGCCACCAAGGTGCAGAGCAGGAGTTGGGTGCTATCCGTCGTGCCGGAGGCCAGCATCAGCGAATACACAGCCAGCGCCGCAATCACGGGCAGCAGCGTCTTGACCCCGAAGTACAGCAGGGGCGCGCTCTCATTGCGGATGCCGGCGTTCAGAAAGCGCAGGCGCAAGGGCGTGGCGTCGATACCCGCAGTGGGCGATGACAGCTGGGCAAACGGGCCGACCAGCTTGACCGCGGTTTCCGTCCAGCCTCTATCGTCGGTAGTTGGCGCCAGTGCCTGCAGGCGCTGTTCCGTAGTCGTTGGAGTGATCCAGAAGAACAGGGCTCCTGCGGCCAGCATGACGGCAGTGAAGGTGAGCAGGGCGACGATCAGCATGACGGACTCCTTGCGTTCCAGATGGGCTCATACCCGGATGCGGATGATGCGACGCATCATCAGCATGCCGATCAGCATCAGCACGGCCAGCCATTTCAGGATGATGATGCCGATGGGATCGGTCCACAGCGCGGACATGAACTCGGGGTTCAACAGATTCAGCAGCGCGGCCAGCGCGAAAGGCATGAGCCCCAGAATCCAGGCCGACATCCGTCCTTCGGAAGACAGCACGCGGACCTTGGCATGGAGCTTGAGCCGCTCGCGGATAAGGTGGCTCAGATTGCTCAGCATCTCCGTCAGGTTGCCGCCGGATTCGCGCTGTATGAGTACGGCCACGATGAAGTAGCGCAGATCGGTGACCGGTACCCGCTCGCCCAGATTGCTCAGGGCCTGCTGCAGTGAAGTGCCGTAGTTGATCTCGTCATGCACCAGGCGGAATTCGCTGGCGATGGGCTCGGCCAGTTCCTCGCCGGCCATCTGCAGGCCGGCGGAGAATGCATGGCCGGCGCGCAGCGCCCGCGCAATCAGATCCAGGGCTTCGGGGAGCTGGCGTTCCATCAGGCCCAGGCGCTGGCGGCGCTTGCGCTGCAGATAGAGCCAGGGCAGGGAGCCCAGTACGGCGCCCACGATGGCACCCAGCTCCATGGACTGGCGCAGCATGACTGCCGCCAGCATGCCGAGTGCAAACAGTATCGAACAGCTGAGCAGCAGGCCCGAAACCGTCCACTCCAGACCGGACTGCAGGATGAAACGGTCCAACTGGTGGGCACGCGGCATGCGCTGCAGCATGCGCTCCAGCAGCGGCATATCGCTGAGCACGCGTTCCTTGACTAGCTTGGTCTGCGTGCTGCTGTCATGGGCCGCGGACAAGGCCTGCAGGCGGCGCTCAAGCCGCTTTGCCTCGGGGCCTTTGTACTGCTTCCACATCATGTGCAAAGCTTCGAGCAGCAGCAGCATGGCGGCAAACACCAGGACCACGATCATGAGGACCGAATGGGAGGAAAAAAAGGATGGCATGGCGGCTCCTTTTCAGGGCGTTCACTGATAGTGGCGCTCGGGATCGAAGATGGTGTCCGGCAATGCGATGCCAAAGCCTTTGAGCCTATCGGCGAACTTGGGCCTGACGCCCGAGGCATGGAAATAGCCCTGGACCTCGCCGCCGGCACCGACGCCGGTCTGGGTGTAGGAGAAGATTTCCTGCATGGTGACGACCTCGCCCTCCATGCCGGTGATCTCCTGAATGCTGGTGACTTTGCGCTTGCCGTCCGTCAGCCGCAGAACCTGCACGATCACCGTGATGGCCGAGGCAATCTGCTGGCGTGCGGCCTGGTGGGGCAGATTCAGGCCCGCCATGCCGACCATGTTTTCCAGCCGCGCCAGAGAATCGCGCGGGGTATTGGCGTGAATCGTCGTCAATGAGCCTTCATGGCCGGTGTTCATGGCCTGCAGCATGTCCACGGCCTCGGCACCGCGAACCTCGCCGATGATGATGCGGTCCGGCCGCATGCGCAGTGCGTTGCGCACCAGCGAGCGCTGAGTGATCTCGCCGCGGCCTTCGATATTGGGTGGGCGTGTTTCCATGCGCACCACATGGGGCTGCTGCAGCTGCAGCTCGGCCGCATCCTCGATGGTGACCACGCGTTCCGCCGCAGGGATATAGCCCGAGAGGATGTTGAGCAGCGTGGTCTTGCCGGCGCCGGTGCCGCCCGAGATGATCATGTTCACCTTGGCCTTGGCCAGGGCCTCCAGCACCGCGGCCATGCCCGGCGTCAGGCTCTTGAGGTCATTGATCAGGTTCTCCATGCGCAGCGGCGTGCGCGCAAAGCGCCGGATCGACATCATGGGGCCGTCGAGCGCAACCGGCGGGATGACGGCATTCACGCGCGAGCCGTCGGGCAGGCGGGCATCGACCATGGGGCTGGATTCATCGATGCGCCGGCCTATGCGCGAGACGATCTTGTCGATGATGCGCAGCAGATGCTTGTCATCGGTGAAGACCACGGGGGTCAGCTCCAGCCGGCCGTGGCGCTCCACATAGATGCGGTCGTGGCGATTGACCAGAATGTCCGAGACCGCAGGGTCGGCCATCAGCAACTCCAGGGGGCCGAAACCCAGCATCTCGTGCTGGATGTCCCGGATCAGCAGCTTTCGTTCCAGATCGTTGATGACCGCTGCGTCCTCGGTCAGCAGGCGCTCGGTCATGGTCGCGATTTCCTGCTGCAGCGTCTGTGTGGGCAGCGACTCCAGGGCGGCCAGGTCGAAACGCTCCACCAGTTTGGCGTGGATGCGGCTTCTGAGCGCCAGATAGGCGGGGGAGTGACCGTAGATCGGAGCGGAAGGGGCGGGTACCGCTTCCTCCGCGGGCATGGACTCCATCTCCGTTGATTCGGGAACGATCTGCAGCGCAGGCTTGGGAGCGCGTGTCGCTGGTGTGGCAAGAAAGTCGCGTAATGACATGGCCGTCTCCTTCTGCGCGATAGGGAATGTTCAGGCCCGGCGGAAGAGCCGGTTCAAGAAGCTGCCGCCGTCTTCCTGGGTCTGGGGCGACAGTTCGTCGGCCCAGGCTGTGAGCTCGCGCACCACGCTGCTGCCGCGGCTGGCTTCGGCCAGAGGCACGCCCGCGTTGATGGCTGACTGCACTTCGTGGGGGGCATCGGAAATGCTGTGCCATTGCTGGGCCAGGCCCAGTGCCTTGCGCACTTCGGGCAGGCCGATCTCGCTGCGCCTGTCCATGCGGTTGAGCACCGGATGCAGGCGGCTTTCCGGGTAGCCCAGGTCGCGAAACATGCGCAGCAGCTTTTGCGCATTGCGCACGGCAGGTACATTGGGCAGCAGCACGGGAACGATGAGCTGGGCCCGGTCCAGCACGCGCAGGGCCAGCGGGTCCAGCACGCGGCCCATGTCCAGCAGCACGAAGTCATAGTGCGTGGCGGCCAGTTGCAGGATGGCATCCACATGCAGCGGCTCGACCTCCATGGCATGGGTGGCCTCTTCGGGAGCGGCAAGCACATGCAGGCGCGGCGTGATCTTGACCGTGCTGGCCGTCAGAAACGAGGCATCGAGGCGATGGATGTCGCGCGCCACATCGGCCAGCGTCGAGGCCGGCCTGCCTTCATGCAGATAGGCCAGGGTGTCGCCAAACTGCAGGTTCAGATCCACGAGCAGCACGGAATGCTTGCGCGCCAGCATCCAGCCCAGATTGGTGGCCAGAAAAGTGGCTCCGCTGCCGCCCTTGCAGGGCAGAAAAGCCATGATCTGGCCCTGAGAGCGCTGCGGCGCGCTGTCCTGCAGCTTGGTGGCGATGCGCTGCACGGCCTCCAGCAGAGCCTGCGGCGGCGGGGGCGAGGGCAGAACCTCGCGCACGCCCGCCCGCATGGACTGCAGCAGGAACTCTGGCGTCTGCTGGGCGCACAGCAGGACCACGGTGGTGCGTGGGTGATGTGTGGTCACATATTCCACCGGGGCCAGGTCTGCGGGATCGCAGCACATGCCGTCGACGATCATCAGGTCCGGCAGCTCCTGCTCGGCGATCGCCGGCATGCGCGTCTTGCCTCCCTCGAAGGTTCGCACCTGATGCGAATGTTGCTGCAGCACATGGACCATCTCCTGGAGATGGAGGGTGTTGGGGGAGATGATGGTGATTTTCATGATGTGCTCACTCTTGGTTTAGCTGGCGCAGGCCGTGCTGCTGTTGGGGTCCTGACGCATGACCTCCCGGGGCAGCGTGGTGGAAAAACTCGGCATGGGAATGGCGGCTCGCAGACCCGCGCCCGCGATGGGCGAGATCCACTGAAACTTCAGCCCGGTAATCGTGACGGTGACGCTCTGGCAGGTCGCGCTGGTACAGCCGGACGGCAGCCAGCTCGTGTTGATGGTGCTGATCTGGGGCAGCAGGGCCTGCATATGGGCCAGCACCTGGGCCTGATGGGTGGTGTCGTCGCATACCGCCGCGTAGCGCGCGCCCGCACGCGCCGTTTCGTTGGCGGCCACCCAGGTGAAAAGCATGCGGCTGAAATCCAGGACGCCGAACAGAAACATCAGGAAGACGAGCAGGGCGAGGGCGAACTCGATAGTCGTGGCGCCATGTGCGGCGCGGGAGTGGTGCAGCGCTTTCATGTCTCTGTCCTCATCGTGGCGGCGATATTGCTGAAGGTCAGCCCTCCGCTGGCGTCGCCCAGCTTGGTGCCGAAGACGCTGCCCAGCATGAACTTGAAGCGGTAGGCGGTCACCGTCACCGTCACGGTGCTGATGTTTTGCGGGTAGGTGCCGCTGCTTTGCCAGGCGCAGCTCACCGCGCCGGTGTTCAGCCCAGGTGCCAGCGGCGTGGTGCCGGCCGTGGTCTGACCGTAGACCACCAGATTCTGTGCCTGGGTGCAATTGGTGTTGGGCAGCTGGGCCGAGAGGTAGCGCGCACCATCACGCACCGACTTGGTGACGGTGTTGTACTCATACAGCGCACGGCCGAATTCGGCGACCAGGATGCTCATCAGGATCAGAAAAGGAAGAGTCAAAGCCAGCTCGACCAGCTCTACCCCTCGTTGTCTATGGTCTGTGCGCATGATGTTCACCTCACCAGTACCGGTACCAACGGGCCTATGGTTCCGCCTGCAAAGCCGCTGGTAAAGCAGGGGCTGTTGGGTGCGCTCGCCAAGCCCAGGTACTCGAAATGCGCCACCGTAGAGCTAGGCTGAAGGGGGTCCAGCATCAGCATGCAGGCAAATTGGTTCTTGAAAATGCCGCCACCAACAATGGGTATGGGCACGATGCGGCGGTCGGCACCCGTAGCCTTGAGGGTGGGTGTCTGGGCCACGGTCTGGTAGCCGCCGGTGCTGATGCCGCATGCCGCCGGGGTGGCTCCACAAGGCGTGAAGGCCAAGCGCTGGGCCAGAAAGTTGGGCGTGCCATTGGCAGAGCTTCCCTGATAGGCATTGCCGATATTGCCTGCCCCGTCGTGCCCCTGCCAATTGGAGGTGTTGTAGATGAAGCTGGAGTAATCGGGCTGGCCCGTGGGAGAGCTGGGGTTGCTCTTGTAGATGCCGAAGCGGAAGTTCCAGTATTCGACCACCGTGGTCTTGGTGCCTGGCGTAGTGATGGACTGATTGGGCGAGGGCGAGATGCAGTAGCCGTCGCGCATTTCGCTGTTGGTTGTGTTGGCGTCGGTTGTGCCGTCCAGATTGCCCCAGGTCATGGGGCCGTTCTTGGGGTCGAAGGTGATCCATTGGCCGGTGACGTAGGAGCCCTGCGGCAGCACAACGGGAATGATGCAAGCTGTTTGAGAGGGGGCGCGGGTCGCCACGGCGCGGGTGCTTACGCTGCCGTTGGCGGGGAAGCCGGCGGTGTTTCCCGAGAAAGCCCCCATGGCCTGCATCAGCCACAGGTGGATATTGGATTGCGTGTGCGTGCACTGCGAATAGACGGCGGACGCCGGGGCCGTGGTGGCCGCGTAGTTTTTGTCGAGGAAGCTGATATCGGCAGCCGTGATCTGGCCCTGGCCGCTCCAGTTGGCCGACTGCAGATTCACACCGTTCAGATTGCCGGCCGCGCTGCCCGCGCTGACCGCGCGGGTGATGGCGTCTGACTGTCCATTGAGTTCACGCGCGGCGGCCAGCGCGCAGCTGTCCAGCGCGGTTTGCAGCTCGGTCTTGACGATGAACATGCGGCCGAAGTCCAGGGCGATGCCCATGAAGCCCAGCAGTAGCAAGAGGGCCAGAGCCGCTGTGATGATGATGGCTCCATGTTGCCGGCGCTGTGCGCCGCGGCGGCCGGTGCCTCCGGCACGCCGCGCCAGAATCGAGGCAAGAATGCGGGTGCTCATGATGGACTCTCATTGGACGGGATAAGCGGTTATGTGGTGGCATGTCGGGGGCGGTCGGCGCGGCAGCATGGCCGCCGCGCCTTCCCGCGTTGACATGGCTTTCAGGTACATGTGCTGGTGGTCAGACAGTTCGTGACTCGGGTGATGAAATCTGCGAACTTGCCACCGGCCAGGCCCTGCAATGCCAGTACCAGCGCGATGGATACAACGGCGATGATCAGCGCATATTCGACAACCTGCGCGCCTTCATCATCCTGCGCGAGGCGGCGCAGGTGATCGTTCCATAGAGCGGACGGGTACATGGCGTTCTCCTGTATCCAGGACGGGTCCCGGTTACGAGCAGGTGGTGGTGGTCAGGCAGTTGGAAACGCGCGTGATGAAGGAACTGAAGCCGCCGCCGGAGGCGGTGAGGGCTTTGAGCGCAACCACCAGCGCAATCGAGACCACGGCGATGATCAGTGCGTATTCGACGACTTGAGCGCCTTCCTCGTCACGGGCGAAGGACAGCAGGGAATTGCCAAATTGATGAGCGATGTTGGACATGATGAAACCTCGTAAGTGGATAAAGGGATTGGAGACATATCGGAAACGTCGGCGTGTGAGGCCGGTGGCTGGCGTGCAAGGCCGGTGTGCGATCTGGACTCCTTTCGGGATCTGATTGGCTGAAATTGTTAAGCCTGTGGTCGAAACTTCGCGGTTCAGGGCGTGCTTCCACCGGTACCGCTGCCGCTGCCCGAGTTGTTACCGGTCAGCGAGCCACCGATGTTGATGACGTTGACCACCTGCGGCGGGGTCTTGTAGCTTTGCTCGTACCTCTCCATGGTGCGCCGTGTGGCGCGGCCGTCCATGCCGGTGGCGCCATCGGTGCCGACGCCAACGGTCTTGCCGGCATCGGGGTTGATGGTCATCTGCATGCGGGCGGTGCGCACGGCCTCGCCGAAATGGGCGTCATAGTTCGGGGTGGTGGTGCTGCAGCCGGCCAGCAAGGCGGTGGTGGCCAGTGGAAGCAGGATGGTGTTCTTGATCATGGCGAGCCTCCGCTGTTATGAGGGCGAGTTCTGGGGATCGGTGCGCCCGGCGGCGGGCTCTGCCGGCGATTGAGGTTGGAGCTCCGCGGGGGAGGCGGCCGCAGCCGGTACGGGCTCGGCCATGGCCGCAGGCATCGAGGCCGGCATTGCCGCAGGGGCCTGTGTCAGCGGCGCGGGCGCCGGAGCGGGCTCCGTCATGGAGGCCGGCGTTGCGGCAGGCATGGCTGCGGGGGCCTGTGTCTGCGGGGCGGGGGCCGGTTTGGAGCCTTCAAGTGCGCCGTTCAGATAGACCTCGGTGCGCGAGGGCGGCACATGGTTGTCGGTGGGTACGCGCGGTGCTTCGGCCAGAGCCTGTACCAGGCGCGGGGTGATGACGAACATCAGCTCGGTCTGATCGGTCTGGAATTCCGTGCTGCGGGCCAGAGCTCCGAGCACGGGGATTTCGCCCAGACCCGGAAAGCGCTTGACGGCTTCGGTGATGTTGTTCTTGATGAGGCCGGCAATCACCAGGCTTTGCCCGTCATTGAGCTGCACCGTGGTGTCGGCGCGCCGCACCGTGAGCGAAGGGATGATGGAGGTGACGCCGTTGATCGTGGTGAAGGGCGAGCCGGTCTGTGACAGGTCGGACACTTCGGACACCAGCTTGAGGTTGACGCGTGAATTGCCGAGCACGGTGGGCGTGAACTTGACGCCTATGCCGAACTCTTTTTCCTCCAGCGTCATCACCGGTATGCCGGTGGTGTTGGTCTGAGCCACGGGAATGAAGATCTTGCCGCCCGAGAGAAAGCTGGCCTGCTGGCCGCTGATGGCCATGATGTTGGGCTCGGCCAGAACCCGCACCAGGCCGTCGTCCTTCTGGCCGTCTATGCTCAGCGAGGCCTTGCCTATGCGCATGGCGTTCAGCAGTCCGCCGCCATTGCTCAGGAAGCTGGAGAGAATGGTGTAGGTGTTCATGCCATTGCTGGTCACGCGCTGGCCGGCAATGCTGGAGCCCAGCTTGTCGAGCAAGGTCTTGCTGACCTCGGCGATCTTGACTTCTAGCATCACCTGATGCGGCGAGGTGGTGCGCAGCAGGTTGACGATCTTCTTGCTGTCGCTGTAGGCACTGGCCAGCGTCACCACGTCATCCAGGCGCAGCGGGTTGCTGATTTCACCGCTGAGCACCAGGGCGTTGTCGGCGCCCTGGACACGGATGCCGCGTTCCTCGGGCATGAGTTCGGAGAGCTTGGCCTGCAGCGGACCGGGGTCGATGGTCACGACCACATCCTTGATGAAGCAGGTGCCCTGGGCATTCTGCAGGATGACGTTCATGGCGCCGGACCTGCGGCCGCGAAAGAACAGATCCCTGGGACTGAGCAGCTGCACCTCGATGTCGCCGATGCCTGTCTGCTCCTGCGTCTGCATTTGCATCTGGCCGCCGGCGGGCGCCGCCGCCTGGTTGTTGCCGGGCGTCTGCCCGCTGACCAGAATGCGAGCCATGGGGGAGCTCAGCGGAATCACCACGGATTTGCCCAGCGTGACGGTGGCCGGATCTTCCATGCGGATGGCCGTGCAACGCCGAGCCGGCACCGAGGCTGCAGAGGGGGCGGCGGCGCGGGGCGCGGCGGGCGCAGGGGTACCAGCCGGTTGGGCCTCGGCGGACAGTGCCGGTGCGGCACCGGCGAGCAGCATGCTGGCTGCCATGTATAGGTGATGGTATTGCACGGCCTACCTCTCTAAGTTGTTGGTTGTTGGAAGTCAGAAGCAGTTGAGCGTGCGGCTGCCGTCCTGGATCACCTCGACGCATGTGGCTGGCGAGGACTGCGGAGCGGGCCGTGCGCGCTGCACCGCGGGTTTGGCGGAGGCCGCCACCTTGACGGGAGCGCTTGCCGAAACCGGTTCGGGCGTGCCGAACAGCTGGTGCTTGGTGATGCCGGCGGTAGTCACCGGGTCCTTGTCGACCTGGTTGCGCAGTACCAGAGAGAGATTGCCCACGCTGCGTGCCAGGTCCAGCTTTTCGGCATCTTCGGGACTGAGTTCCAGCGTCACGGCGCTCACCACCTTGGGCTTGGTCTCATCGCGGCCCGCTTCCTGTGCCACGGCCAGCACCAGCACGTTTTCCAGCACGGTCTTGCTGATCTGGCGCGCCTCTTCCATTTTGCCGTTCTGCTCTTGCTGGGCGTTGACCACCACGTCCACGTAGTTGCCGGGCAGCGCAAAGCCCGCGACACCGACCACATCGTTGACGCGCACCGTCATGGCCCGTTTGCCCGGAGCGATGATGGCGGCCAGTCCGCCCTTGGTACCCTCGGGCGCCAGCTTGCCTTCCAGCACGGCTTCGCCGCGCAGAACGCCGACCTTGGCGACGCGATCCTGCAGCTTCTGTACGTCGTGGAAAGCGCCGGCCGGAATCGAGCCACGGGGCCAGTCTGCGGTATCCAGCATGGTGGGCGTGATCCTGCTGCCCAGTGGAATATCGGTGACCGCGACGACCACCTTGTCGGCGTCTATGCTGCCCCGCCGGGCGACCCAGTTCGCTGCGTAGACCGCAGCGGCCAGGCTGGCGAGTGCAGCCAAGACGAACAAGCCCAGAGCCTTGAGGTTTTTCATGGGGACCTCCCGCTATGCCGTTGTAAGTGTTAAATCCAAGCGAACTGCCTAGCCACCAGGAACGCAGTGGTTCCGAGGGCGATGCTGACGCCGTAAGGCAGCTTGCCTACCGACTGCGCCGAAGCTGTTCGGGCGTCGGGCAGGCCCCCTGCGGCGACCGTGATGAACAGCAGTTGCGTGGTTTGCTGCACATTGCGTATAAGTTTGGCGGCCATGCGATGCCACAGTGCGTAGGTCACCGCCGCAATGCCGCCTGCGATGAAGACGAAAATCACTGCATGCCAGGCGCCGTTGGGACCTAGGAAAGCGCCGGTCATGGCCATCAGCTTGACGTCGCCGGCGCCCATGGCGCGCAGCACATACAGCGGCAGCATGAGCGCCAGGCCCGTGGCCAGCCCGCCCAGGGCCCACAGCGGACCGCCGCCATGGTGCGGGGCAAAGAAGCTGAACAGCAGCGCCAGGGCGGTGCCGCCGAAGGTCAGCAGATTGGGGATGCGGCGGGAGCGCAGATCGCAGATGGAGGCTGCCAGCAAAAGCAGCAGCAGCGTGAGCGAGCGCGGATCGGCGAGAAGCGTGCCGACCAACTCGGTTGCGGCTCGGAATTCGGAGAAGTTCACGGTACACCCCCATTCGCTATGGGTCTTGCGAAGCGCGTTCCGCGTCAGCTGTTGACGCTGGGCATCAGATGGGCTGCCGACCTGGGGGCCGTGTTCTAGTCATCCGTGCCGGTTCACGCTTCAGAAGACATGCAACAAAATTAAAAATATCTATCAATTACTCAAACTCGTTGAGCAAATGGTATTGATCAAAAAAATTCCAATCAAGCTTTTTCTGTCGTTAGTTAAAAGGTATTTCTAGGGCAAAAAAGAGCCCCCTAGAGGGGGGCTGGGGCCGAGTAAGAAAAACTCCTTCACTCACTTGAGGCGGCGGCCTCCACGAGGAACTGCACCCTGCGTTCGCCTCGCCACTCGTTGATGTCCAGGCGGTAGGCCAGGGTCATGCGGCTGGGCAGAGGGTCGGTGTGGTTGAACCAGATGCCGTCGACCTTGGCGCCGTGGTGCAGCAGCTCAAGCTTGAGGTGCTTCTCGCCGACCAGGCGCTGCGACATGACTTCCAGTTCCTCGCTGAAAGTGGGGGCCGCAAAGCCCTGGCCCCAGACGGCCAGCTGCAGCTGGTCCACGAGTTCGGTATCCAGCCACTGCGGAGCGAGCGGACCGTCGGTTTCGAGGCGGCGCGTGAGCGTGGCGGCGTCTAGCCATTCCTGGGCCACCTGGGCCAGGGCCTGCTCGAATTCGTCGAAGCGTGCCTCCTCGATGGTGCAGCCGGCCGCCATGGCATGGCCGCCAAAGCGCAGCAGCAGGCCGGGGTGGCGCTTGCTGACCAGATCCAGCGCATCGCGCAGATGAAAGCCGGGAATCGAGCGGCCCGAGCCCTTGAGCTCATGCTCCTTACCGGGTGCGCCACTGGCAGCGAATACAAAGCTGGGGCGGTGCAGCTTGTCCTTGATGCGCGAGGCCACGATGCCGACCACGCCTTCGTGGAAGTCGGGGTCGAAGACGCTGATGGCCGGCGGCGGCGTCATGCCATCCTCGCACAGGCCCTCGGCCATGAGCAGCGCATGCTCGCGCATGCCGACCTCGATCTCGCGACGCTCGCGGTTGATGCTGTCCAGCATGCGCGCCAGATTGTCGGCGCGGCCCGCGTCCTCGGTGCTCAGGCATTCGATGCCGATCGTCATGTCGGCCAGACGGCCGGCCGCGTTGATGCGCGGGCCTAAAGCGAAGCCGAAGTCGAAGGTGGTGGCGGCGTCGAAGCGACGGCCCGCGGCGTCAAACAGCGCGCGTATGCCGGGCTGCATCTGGCCCTTGCGGATCTGCTTGAGGCCCAGGGCCACGAGGCGGCGGTTGTTGGCGTCGAGCTTGACCACATCGGCCACGGTGCCCAGGGCCACCAGCGGCAGCAGGGTCTCCAGCCGCGGCTGGTTGTGGCGATCGAAGCGGCCGCGCGCGCGCAGCTCGGTGCGCAGGGCCAGCAGCACGTAGAACATCACGCCCACGCCGGCCATGGACTTGCTCTCGAAGCCGCAGCCCGGCTGGTTGGGGTTGACGATGGCATCGGCCCGCGGCAGATGTTCTCCCGGCAGGTGGTGGTCGGTGACCAGGACGGACAGGCCAAGCTCCTTGGCTACCGCCACTCCCTCGACGCTGGCAATACCGTTGTCCACGGTGATCAGCAGGTCGGCGCCGGTTTCCTTGACGCGGCGCGAGATGGGGGCGGTGAGGCCGTAGCCGTCGACCACGCGGTCGGGCACCAGATAGTCGACATGTGCCGCGCCCAGCAGGCGCAGGCCGCGCAGGCCCACGGCGCAGGCGGTGGCGCCGTCGCAGTCATAGTCGGCCACGATGCACAGGCGCTTTTGCTGTGCGATGGCATCGGCCAGCAACTGCACGGCGGTATCGATGCCGCGCAGGCCGGACGGTGCCAGCAGCCGGGCCGGTGCCTCATCGAGCTCGTCGGGCGAGCACACGCCGCGCGCCGCATAGAGCTGGGCCAGCAGCGGATGAATGCCGGCCTGCTGCAGGGCCGAGACGCTGTCGCCGGGAATATCGCGAGTAATGATTTTCATCGCCGGGCCGCCCCAAGATGAAAATGCGGCCCCCTCGGGGGGCAGCGAACTACGCGAAGCGAGAAAGCGTGGGTGGCATTTTTCATAGCATTTCTCGCAGATCAGGTAAGCGCTTGGGGCTGAAAAGGTTCTTGATTCTGTCCATGAAGCCGCGTGATGCACTCGTCCATTGCACGGCATTGCGCTCGCCGCAGAGCGTGAGCGTGACGGGCTCGCCGCGGGCGGCGCGCTGCTGCAGCTGGGCGATCAGGCCCGCGTCGAGCTGCTGCCAGGCCTGGCGCCAGCCCTGCACATCGCCTTGCAGCGCGGGTCGGCTCAGATCGTCGATGCACACGGCCTGCGGCGCCGCCGCGGGCAGGCTTGGCAGGCTGCCCGTGCCATGCACCCAGAAGGAGTTGATGGGGGGCAGGCCGCGTTCGCTGCGCCGGTCGTTGAAGACATGGGTGTAGAGCAGCATCTGCAGCTCGGTCTGCAGGCGCTGGATGACGGCGCCCTGAATCGGGTCGGGAAACCAGGGGCGCACATCGCGCCCCAGAGCCCGGTCCATGGAGGCTGTGGCCAGCTTCTCGAAAGCCGCGCCGCGCGCCAGCCAGGTGTCGGGACGCAGATATTCGAGTTCGATGCCGTCGTCGCTGAACCAGGGCTGGATCAGCGCCAGCAGCTGGCGCGATTCGTCCTCGCTCAGCGGCGTGCTCGCCGGGTCGGTCTGGTGGACCTGATCGGGCGTGATATGCCAGTGGCATGGCGTGATGAAGGCGCAGGCCTGCGCCGTTTCGCGCGCCGCCAGAGCGGCCCAGGGAATCAGGCCCGCGGTATCGGGCAGCTGCATGGCGCCGGCCAGCACGCGTTCGTGAGGGGGAGAGAAATCCAGTTCGCTGCCCTGCACCACACTGCTGGGCGCAAGCGTGGCCAGCAGGGCTTGCAGATGGGGCAGGTTCAGTCCATCCCAGGCCTTGGTCGCATCGGCGGGACCGTCGGCATAGGCAACAATGATTTCGGAAGCGCCTGCGGCCAGGGCTTGGGCGGCAGGATGCAAAGGCGCGGTCAAAGACATGGGCGCTATTGTCGTGCATGGCCGCCGGCCGGGCTGCTGCCCGGCGGTTTGTCACCTCGCGGGCATGTTCTTTAGCGTGTAGACCAGGCTGTAGCTGGCATCGTCCGCAATCGCCGGCATGCCGGCGTTCCAGGCTTCCCAGTCGGCGCGCATGCGCTGCAGCCGCTCGGGCTCCTGAGCCGCCAGATTGGCGCGCTCGCGCTCGTCCCGGGACAGATTGAACAGGTATTCATTGCCTTCGACCTGCAGATATTTCCACTCACCCACGCGCAGCGCGCGCTGGCCGCGGTAGAGCATGCGCCAGTACAGCGGGCGGGCGAACTCCGCGCCTTCGCCCTGCAGGACCGGGAGGATGGAGATGCCGTCCAGCGGATAGCCGGGATCGGCGGCCACGCCCGCGACATCGAGTACCGTGGCCGACCAGTCCATGCTCATGCATTGCTGGGTGCTGCTGCGGCCCGCGCCTATCACGGCGGGCCAGTGTGCGATCCAGGGCACGCGGATGCCGCCTTCGGTCAGGTCCATCTTGCCGCCCACGAGAGGCCAGCTGTCCGAGAAGCGCTCGCCGCCGTTGTCGCTGGTGAAGACGATCAGCGTGTTGTCCAGCTGGCCGTTGCTGCGCAGCGCCTCGACGATCCAGCCTATGCCTTCGTCCATGTGATGGATCATGCGGCGGTACTGGTGGATGTTGCCGCCGGCCAGATGGGTGATGCCCGCGCCCAGCTGCTCGGCGGCTTCGCGGTCGTCGCGGGTCTCCCAGGGCCAGTGCGGGGCCGTGTAGTGCAGGCTCAGGAAGAAGGGGGCATCGCCCTCGCTCATGCGGTTGACGAAGTCCACGCTGCGCTGCGACAGCAGGTCGGTGAGATAGCCCTCGTCGTGGTGTTCCTCCTCGCCCACCCACAGGTCGTGCTGGCCGGCCGAGCTCAGATGGGTGAAATAGTCCACGCCGCCCGACATGGGGCCGAAGTATTCCTCATAGCCTGAACGCAGCGGGCCGAAGTGGGGCGGGTAGCCCAGATGCCATTTGCCGATCAGCGCTGTGCGGTAGCCCGCGTCCTTGAGCAGCGAGGCCACGGTGGGAATCTCGGGAGGCAGGCCCAGCTTGGCGCCCAGCGGCGTGCCGCGGGTCTTGCTGTTGATGGGTTCCTCGGCCGCGCCGCGCAGCCGGTACTGCCAGCGTGCCGTGGCCAGCGCGAAGCGCGTGGGCGAGCACACGGGCGAATTGGCATAGCCCTGGGTGAGCTTGAGGCCGTTTTTCGCCAGCGAGTCGAGCACGGGTGAAACAGGACCGAAGTCGGCCTCGCGGCCGCCGTAGCAGCCCAGGTCGGCATAGCCCAGGTCGTCGGCCACGATGAAGATGATGTTGGGGCGAGTCATGGAAAGCGGGGAGTTGTTATGCGTAGAGAGGCCGGGGCGCTGGCAGGCCCCGGGCCGTTATTCCATCTTCATGCCGGTGGCCTGGATCACGGCCTTGTAGCGGCTGGCCGTGCTTTGCAGGCGCTTGGCGGCCGCATCGCCGGTCAGACCTTCGTAGGCCAGGTCGTTGGTGCGCATGCGCTCGCGCAGCTGAGGGTCCTTCATGGCCTGCTCCAGGGCGGCCTGAATCTTCTGCACCAGGGGCTCGGGCATGGCGGCCGGGACCCAGAGCACAAACAGCACTTCCTGCTCGAGGCTCTTGTGGCCGAGTTCGGCCACGGTGGGCACGCTGGGCACCAGCGGATTGCGTTTGGCCGTGGTCACGGCCAGCGGCATGACCTTGCCTGCGCTGACCTGGCCCAGCATGGCCGAGGAGCTGATGATGCCGCCATCCACCTCGCCCGCCAGAATGGCGGTGCTGGCCGGCGCATTGCCCTTGTAGGGCACATGGCTGACCTTGGCGCCGGTTTCGCTGCTCAGGATGGCCGAGGCCAGATGGCCGGGCGTGCCGTAGCCGGCCGAGCTGAGCGTGAGGCCGTCCTTCTGGCCGCGCTCCAGGAACTGGCCCAGCGTCTTGATGCCGGTCCTGGGATTGACGGCCACCATCATGCCTTGCGAGGCGATCAGCATCACGGGACGCAGATCGCTGTTCTTGAACGGCATGCTCTTGTAGATGAAGGGGTTGACGGTGAGGGTGGTGTCGATGCCTATCAGCAGCGTGTAGCCGTCTGCGGCGGCCTTGGCCGCGTTGTCCGAGCCGATATTGCCGCCCGCGCCGGGACGGTTGTCCACCACGAAAGCCTGCTTGGTCTCGCGCTGCAGCAACTTGCTGACGCTGCGCGCCAGGATGTCGGCGGCGCCGGCGGGCGCGAAGGGCACGATCACGCGCACGGGTTTGCTGGGCCAGCTGGCTGCCGGCTCGGGCTGGGCATGGCCGGCAGAGGCCGCGCAGCCCAGCAGCAGGCTCAGGCTGGCCTGGAGAAGACGGCGGCGAACGGCGATCGGATGGGGCATGGCATCACTCTCTGGTTTGCGGAAACCGCGGGGCTTTGGGAAAATCCCGGCCGGTTTCCCTTGTCTCTGTTGGTGGAGCTGCGACTGTAGGAGTCGGCACCACAATTGATCTAATCAACTGATTTCCGTGAATACCCGAGAGCCGACCTCCATTCACCAGATGCTGCTGTTTCGCATCAACCGCTTCTTCGGCGTGGCGGGCGGTGTGGCCATGCGCATGTGCGAGGCCCGCTTCGGCCTCACGCGCCGCGAGTGGGGGGTGATGGCGACCGTGGCCACCCATGAGGGGCTGCTGTCCTCGGAGCTGGCGCAGAAAGCGCTGCTGGACCGGGCGCGCACCTCGCGTGCGCTGAGCGGGCTGGAGGGCAAGGGCTGGGTGCTGCGCCGCCCGCTGGAGGGCGACCGGCGGCGCGTGGCCATCTACCTGACCGAGGAGGGGCGGCGCATGTACGCGCTCATCCTGCCCGAGATGGCCCGCATCCATGCCGACATCGTTTCCGCGCTCAGCGATGAGGAGCTGGCGCTTTTCGACGGCCTGCTGGCCAAGCTGCAAGCCCATGCGGCGACGCTGGAGCAGCAGCTGCGCTATGCCGATCTGCCGCGCATAGGCCGCAGCAAGCGAGCGGGCCGCTAGGGCGAAAAGCCCCAGAAGACTGGCACCGTCGGCAAGGCATTGCGGGCAATGCCACAATGCGGGCAACATGCAATTCCCCTACGAACTGGCCGTGGGCTGGCGCTATACCCGGGCGGGGCGCGCCACACGCCGCAACGGCTTCATCTCCTTTATCTCCGGTGTCTCCATGCTCGGCATTGCGCTGGGCGTGGCAGCCTTGATCATCGTGCTGAGCGTGATGAACGGCTTCCAGAAGGAAGTGCGCGACCGCATGCTCAGCGTGGTTTCCCATGTGGAGATTTTTGCGCCGCAGGGCGCGCCGTTGCCCGATGTGGAGCGCACCATGCGCGAGGCGCGCTCCAACCCCGAAGTGGTCGGCGCCGCGCCTTTTGTCTCGGCCCAGGCATTGCTGGCGCGCGGCGAGGACATGAAGGGTGCGCTGGTGCGCGGCATAGACCCGGCGCGCGAGGGCGAGGTCACGGACCTGGCGGCCACCAGCGGCGAGGTGCTCAAGCGCCTGGTCCCGGGCGAGTTCAAGGTGGTGCTGGGCATAGAGTTGGCCCGCTCCCTGGGCGTGAGCGAAGGCGATGTGATCACGTTGATCGCGCCCAGCGGCCAGGTCACGCCCGCCGGCGTGCTGCCGCGCATGAAGCAGATGACGGTGGCGGGAACCTTCGACTCCGGACACTACGAGTACGACTCGGCCCTGGTGATGATGCATTACGAGGATGCGCAGCGCATCTTCCGCCTCGAAGGGCCGACCGGCATCCGCCTCAAGCTCAAGGACCTGCACGAGGCGCCGCGCGTGGCCCACGAGCTGGCCAATACCTTGACGGACCGCCTCTTCATCCGCGACTGGACCCAGCAGAACAAGACCTGGTTCGCTGCCGTGCAGCTGGAAAAACGCATGATGTTCATCATCCTCACGCTGATCGTGGCGGTGGCGGCCTTCAATCTGGTGTCCACGCTGGTGATGAGCGTGCAGGACAAGCGCGCCGACATCGCCATCCTGCGCACCCTGGGCGCTTCGCCCTCGTCCATCATGGGCATCTTCATGGTGCAGGGCGCCATGGTCGGCGTGATCGGCACGCTGGCCGGCCTGGCCCTCGGTCTGGCGATCGCCTTCAATATCGACGTGATCGTGCCCGCCATCGAGCAGCTGCTGCACGCGCATTTCCTGCCCAAGGACATTTATCTGATCAGCAAGATGCCCAGCGAGCCGCAGAGCAGCGACATCGTGCCTATCGCCGTCATCTCCCTGATTCTTTCCTTTGTGGCCACGATCTACCCCAGCTGGCGGGCCAGCCGCGTGAACCCTGCGGAGGCACTACGCTATGAATGATTCCGTGATGGGCCAGACCGTGCTGGAAGCTCGGGGCCTGACCAAGCGCTTTGCCGAAGGCAAGCTCGATGTGACCGTGCTGCAGGGCGTGGACCTGCAGGTCAAGGCCGGCGAGACGCTGGCCATAGTCGGGGCTTCGGGCTCGGGCAAGAGCACCTTGCTGCACCTGCTGGGCGGGCTGGATGCTCCGACCACGGGCAGCGTGACCCTGATGCAGCAGCCGCTGCATCAGCTCAGCCCGCAAAAGCAGGGTGCGCTGCGCAACCGGCATCTGGGCTTCATCTACCAGTTCCACCACCTGCTGGCCGAGTTCTCGGCCCAGGAGAACGTGGCCATGCCGCTGCGGATTCGCCGCGATGCCCGGGAGGACTGCCTGGAGCGCGCCGCCGAGATGCTGCGTGCCGTGGGCCTGGAGCAGCGCCTGGCCCACCGCCCCGCGGAACTGTCCGGCGGCGAGCGCCAGCGCGTGGCGATCGCGCGCGCTCTGGTGACCCGTCCGGCCTGCGTGCTGGCCGATGAACCCACGGGCAATCTGGACCGCGGCACGGCCGAGACCGTGTTCGGCCTGATGCTGGAGCTGGCCCGCAGCCATGGCACGGCCTTCGTGATGGTCACCCACGACGAATCGCTGGCCGCGCGCTGCGATCGCGTGGTGAGGCTGGTGCGCGGTCAGCTGAGCTGAAGCGCCAGGACTTCCGGTCTTTGAAGTTTGATGCGGCTGCGGCCGCTTATCAATAAGCGCCTGCAGCTGCGTTTCTGATAGCGAGGCTGGCCTGTTCGCGCGCCTGGGCGCGCAGGACGGCGGGCGTCGGCCCCGGCCGGCCGCCGCCGTCCACATCCTGGGCGGTCAGGTCGTCGGTCACCTCGCGCAATCTGGCGGATTGGGTCAGCGAGGCCTGAACGACTTCGGCAATGATCTGCGTGACCTGGCGCGAGGCGCTGACGATCCCCTCCATGGTCGAGCCCGCTGCGCGCACCTGGCTCACACCCTGGCTGACCTGCTGCACCGAGGCCTGTATCAGCTGCTTGATTTCCTTGGCGGCTTCGGCGCTGTGCTGGGCCAGCTGGCGCACCTCGCTGGCCACCACGGCAAAGCCCCGACCCTGCTCGCCGGCGCGCGCAGCCTCCACCGCGGCATTGAGGGCGAGCAGATTGGTCTGGAAGGCGATCGAGTCCATCACGCCGATGATGTCGCTGATCTTGCGCGAGCTGGCGCTGATGGATTCCATGGTCGCCACCACCTGCTGCACGGTCTGTCCCCCGGTTTCCGCCACCTGGCAGGCATCCTGGGCGAGGTCATTGGCCTGGCGCGCATGGTCGGCGCTGTCGGTCAGACCCTGCACCGTCAGGCGCAGGGTCTGGGCCGCCGTCACGCGGCGCGTGATGTTGGTGGCGAACTTGACGATCTTGAACGGCCGACCATCGGCGTCCAGGATGGGGTTGTAGCTGGCCTCTATCCATACCTGGCGGCCGTCCTTGCCCAGGCGCAAATACTGCCCCGTGTCATGCTGGCCCTGGCCCAGCTTGCGCCAGAACTGCTGGTAGGCCGCGCTTTGCCGCTCATGCGGCGGCACAAAGATCCCGTGGTGCTTGCCCACCACTTCGGCCAGCGTATAGCCCATGGTCTGCAGAAACAGCGGATTGGCCGTGAGTATGGTGCCGTTGAGGTCGAACTCGATGATGGCCTGAACCTTGGCGATTGCCTCGAGCTGGCCGCGCGCATCGGCCTCGCGCTGCTGCTGGGCGGTGATGTCGATCGCATATTTGACGACCTTGCAGGGCCGGCCCTGAGTGTCGAGGATGGGGTTGTAGCTGGCCTGCAGCCACACATCCTGCCCCTGGCTGTTGATGCGGCGATAGCGGCCGCTGTCATGTTCCCCGGCGGCCAGGCGTTGCCAGAATACGGCATAGGCGGGCGAGTTGCGGGTCTCCTCGTCAACAAACATGCGGTGGTGCTGGCCCAGGATTTCCTCGGCACGGTAGCCCATGGTGCGCAGAAAATTGTCGTTGGCCGCAAGCACATGGCCTTGCAGATCGAACTCGATCACGGCCTGAACCTGGTCCAGCGCCGCGAGTTTTCCCAGCATGTCGCTGCGCTGCTGCTTGTGGTGCAGATGTTCCCAGAGGCCACGGTGCAGAAAACCGGTCATGAAGCGCTCCCTTCGCCGTTCACGGAGGCTCAATGGTTGATTTGCTTCAAGATGTTTCACGTAGGACAAGGCTGAATCTTGCATCTGTGTGGTGCCGGTGCTGCCCGGTCCGCGCCGGTGGCATGATGCGTTCATGCCTTGCTGGATAGACACCCATTGCCATCTCGATGCCGCCGAGTTCGAGGCGGACCGCGACGCGGTGCGCGCCGCCGCCAGGGAGGCGGGCGTGGCGCATCTGGTGATCCCCGCGGTGCAGCGCAGCCATTGGCCCCAGGTCGCGGCCCTGGCGCGGCGCCATGGCGACAGCTATGCGCTGGGCATCCATCCGCTGTATACGCCGCGAGCCCAGGAGTCCGATATCGCGGCCCTGCGCGAGGCCCTGCAGCAGCACAGGGAGGATCCGCGGCTGGTCGCTGTCGGCGAGATAGGCCTGGATTTTTTCGTGCCCGGGCTGGATGCGCAGAAACAGATCTGGTTCTACGAGCAGCAGCTGGGGCTGGCGCGGGAGTTCGCCCTTCCCGCCATCCTGCATGTGCGTAAGAGCAGCGACCGCCTGCTCAAGGCCTTGCGCGCGGGCAAGCCTGTGGGAGGCATAGCCCATGCCTTCAACGGCAGCGCGCAGCAGGCGCAGGCCTTCATCGACCTGGGCTTCAAGCTGGGTTTCGGCGGTGCCGTGACCTATGAACGTGCACTCAAGCTGCGCGAGCTGGCGGCCACTTTGCCGCTGGAGGCCCTGGTCATGGAGACCGATGCCCCCGATATTCCGCCGCACTGGCTCTACACCACGGCCGAGCAGCGCGCGGCCGGCCTGGCCCAGGGACGCAACAGCCCTGCGGAGCTGCCGCGCATTGCGGCGCAGGTGGCGCAGCTGCGCGGCATCTCCGAGCAGCAGTTGGCCGAAGCGAGCAGCGCCAATGCGCGCGCAGCGCTCGGCGGTCTGCCCGCGCTGGCCTAGTCAAGCCCAGGCCCGGACCCAGGCCGGTATCCGGTGTATGCGCGGGCTTGAATACGAAAACCGGCTTCAGGCCATGTGGATAAAGCGCTAGCTGCTCCTCTTTTGAATGCCTTGGCGCAGCGCGGGTGCATACAGCCTGGGCGACAATCGGCCATGTCCCATGATTGCACTTCTGCCCCCGGCCTGCGCAGGCAAGGCCTGGCCGCCGTGGCCGACGAGCGCACGCGCGCCCTGGTGCTGGGCAGCTTCCCGGGCGAGCGCTCGCTGCAGCTGCAGCAGTACTATGCCCATCCGCAAAACCAGTTCTGGCCGCTGCTGCAGGCCCTGTGGCCGCAGCATCTCCAGCCGCCGCGCGAGGATTACGCGGGCCGCTGTGAATGGCTGCTGGCGCGCGGCCTGGGCCTGTGGGATGTGTACGCGAGCTGCGAGCGCGAGGGCAGCCTGGACAGTGCGATTCGCGCGGCCGCGGTCAATGACTTTGCGGGGCTGCGCCGGCGTTGCCCGGATCTGAGGCTGGCGCTGCACAACGGTGGCGAGAGCTTCAAGCATGCGCGCCAGACCGAGGCCCTGGGGCTGGTCGCCATCAAGCTGCCATCGACCAGCCCGGCCAATGCCGGCTGGTCATTCGAGAAAAAACTGCAGGCCTGGCGCGAGGCGCTGAGCGGCCACGGCCTGCTTTGAGGATTGGTGAGAAACGTGATTCGTAAAACCCGTGGCGGTGCCAAGCCCGCGCAAGACAAGAATGCCGCCGGCCCGCAGGAGCTGCCCGAAGTCAGCGTCTCCGACGACGGCGATGTGCGCTATCTGCACCTGGGCACGCCCTGGGTCCAGGGCTCGATGCGCATCAAGGACCCGTTCGATATCGATCTGGAATATGTGCAGCGCATGATGGGCTGGCTGCTGTTTGCCGAGCCTGCCTCGGTGGCGCAAAAGCATGCGATGCAACTGGGCCTGGGGGCGGCCGCGATCACCAAGTTCTGCCACAAGAAGCTGCGCATGAAGACCACGGCCATCGAGCTCAATCCCCAGGTGCTGGCCGTGTGCCGCAGCTGGTTCAAGCTGCCGCCCGACAGCAGCACGCTCAAGGTGGTGCTGGCCGACGCGGCCCAGGAAATCAAGAAGCCCGAATGGCAGGGCACGGTGGACGCGCTGGCCGTGGACCTGTACGACCACGAGGCGGCGGCCCCGGTGCTGGACAGCGCCGAGTTCTATGCCGACTGCCGCAATCTGCTGACCGAGGACGGCATCATGACCGTCAATCTGTTCGGCCGCTCGTCCAGCTTTGACAAAAGCCTGGACCAGATGGCCCAGGCTTTTGGCGAGGACGCGCTCTGGGCCTTCAGGCCCACGCGCGAAGGCAATACCGTGGTCCTGGCCCAGCGCACGCCGCGGGCCCTGGATGCGGCCGAGCTGGATGCGGCCTGCGACCGCGTCCAGGCCCGCTGGGATCTGCCCACCGCACGCTGGGCCAAGGTGTTTGTGTCCGCGCGCGATGCCGGTGCCGGCTCCAAGCCGGCCAAGCCCAAGGCCAGACCGATTGCAAAGCCTGTGTAAAGCCGGCTCCGCGGATATTGAGTCGCGCGGATTTGTGCCGATCATCCGTGCATGACGATCAGCGCCATCTCTTCCAGCTCCTCGGGCCCGGCCGCTACGGCCGCCAGCACCGCGTCGCGCATCCAGCAGCTGCAAAAGCAGATCCAGGATGCGGGCAACGAACTCAAGCAGGTCGCGAGCAGCGATACGGACGCCGAGACCAAGCAGCGCCAGACTCAGCTCTTGCAGGCCAAGATCCAGATGCTGCAGGCGCAGATCGAGGCCTTGCAGAACCAGCAGGCCCAGGAGGCGCAGAAGTCTGCGCAGCGCGCCGCCGGGCAGCAGGGCGCCGAAGCCGTGCAGCGCCGCAGCGGCGGCAGCCTGGGCGCCCTGGTGGACGAATACGCCTGAGCTGGATCAGCCGGGCCGGCGTCTGGGCCCAGCTTTACATGGCCGCCGCGATGCGGGCGCGCCGGAGGGTTTACATTCGGGACAGTTTTGTTGCCGCATGTCCGCCATGTCACTGACCGAAGCCAGCTTTTCCCAGTCCATCAAGCCTGCCCTGCATCAGGGGCCGCTGGATTGGCGCACGGTGGTGCAGTGGCTGCAGCAGGACGGCGTGATCAGCGCGCAGGAGGCGCAGCGCACGGTGGCCCGCTGCTCGGCCGCCGAAAGTGCGCAGCTGCCGCTGGTGCGCCTGGCCAATGTGGGGGTGGTGAGCCTTGAGACCGGCCGCCCGCTGGACCTGGAGAGCCTGACCCAGTACCTGGCCCGGCGCAGCGGCCTGGCCTATCTGCGCATCGACCCGCTGCGCGTGGACGTGGGGCGGGTGGGCGAGGTCATGAGCGCCAGCTATGCCGAGCGCCACAAGGTGCTGCCGGTGCAGGTCAGCGCCAAGGAGGTGGTGATCGCCACGGCCGAGCCCTTCATCACCGACTGGGTCGGCGAGGTGGAGCGCCAGGCGCGCCGCAGCGTGCGCTGCGTGGTGGCCAATCCTCTCGATATCAAGCGCTACACGGCCGAGTTCTTCGCCCTGGCCAAGTCCGTGCGCGCGGCGGAAAAAGCCGGCGGCGCCGCGGCGGCGGCCAGCTTCGAGCAACTGGTGGAACTGGGCAAGAGCAACAAGCAGCTCGATGCCAACGACCAGGGCGTGGTCAGGGTGGTGGACTGGCTGTGGCAGTACGCTTTCGACCAGCGCGCCAGCGACATCCACCTCGAGCCGCGGCGCGAGCAGGGGGTGATCCGCTTTCGCATCGATGGGGTGCTGCACCCCGTCTACCAGATGCCCATGGGCGTGCTCAATGCCATGGTGGCGCGCGTCAAGCTGCTGGGCCGCATGGACGTGGTGGAAAAGCGCCGGCCGCTCGACGGCCGCATCAAGACCCGCAACCCGCGCGGCGAGGAGGTGGAGATGCGTCTGTCGACGCTGCCCACGGCCTTCGGCGAGAAGATGGTGATGCGCATCTTCGATCCCGAGAACACCGTCAAGAATCTGGATGCGCTGGGCTTCAGCGCCCACGATGCGCAGCGCTGGGAAGAGCTGGTCAAGCGCCCGCACGGCATCATTTTGGTCACCGGCCCCACGGGCTCGGGCAAGACGACCACGCTGTACTCCACGCTCAAGCGCGTGGCGACCGAGGAGGTCAATGTCAGCACCGTGGAGGATCCGATCGAGATGATCGAGGCCAGCTTCAACCAGACCCAGGTCCAGCCCCAGCTGGATTTCAATTTCACCGAAGGCCTGCGCGCGCTGATGCGCCAGGACCCGGACATCATCATGGTCGGTGAGATCCGGGATCTGGCCACGGCCGAGATGGCGGTTCAGGCCGCTCTCACGGGCCACCTGGTGTTCTCCACGCTGCACACCAACGACGCGCCCAGCGCGGTCAGCCGTTTGATGGAGCTCGGCGTGCCCGCCTATCTGATCAACGCCACCTTGCTGGGGGTGCTGGCCCAGCGCTTGGTGCGCACGCTGTGCGCGAGCTGCAAGCAGCGCGATGAAGCGGCCTCGCCCGAGGAATTGGCCGAAACCGTCAAACCCTGGAAGCTGAGCGGCAGCTACCAGCCCTACAAGCCCGTTGGCTGCGAGGACTGCCGCATGACGGGCTACCGCGGCCGCATGGGCCTGTACGAGCTGCTGATGGTGACAGAGGCTCTCAAGAAGCAGATCCATGAGGCGCCATCGATGGACGCCCTGCGCCGCCAGGCCGTGCAGGACGGCATGCGGCCGCTGCGCCTGGCCGGGGCTTTGCGCGTGGCCGAAGGCGTGACCACCCTGCCGGAAGTCCTGGCCTGCACCCCGTTGATGAGCGAAATCTGAGCTGCTCAATGTGTGCGCCTGCTTGCGTCTTGATGCAGGCAGGCAAAGCATTCCATGGCCGTTTTCTGGATACGGGAAATGTGTGCAAAACGTCGGCACTAGGGTATGCCCTGTGTAGGTGGAATCCACATCAGGTCGGCTTTGTAATGAAACGAAAATCGCCCAGTCGTGATTTCCGTAAGGAGACGTTTTGTGAAAATCAAGAGCCAGAAAGACTTTTTCTCCGGTCTGATGTTCTTGGTCGTCGGCCTCGCTTTTGCGATCGGCGCATCCAACTACAACATTGGCACCGGAGCCCGCATGGGTCCTGGATACTTCCCGCTGATTCTGGGTGTACTCATGTCCCTCCTGGGCGCCGCCATCTGCGTGGGCAGCCTGACCAAGGGCCCCGAGGGCGGTGACAAGATCGGCAAGTGGGCCTGGAAGCAAGTGTTCTTCATTCTTGCCGCCAACTTTGCCTTCGGCATCCTGCTGGTCGGTGTTCCCGGCCTGGGCATCCCCCAGTTCGGTCTGATCGTTGCGATCTACGCACTGGTCTTTATCGCCAGCTGTGCCGGCGATAAGTTCAACTTCAAGGAAACAGCTGTTCTGTCCACCATCCTGGCGGTCGGCAGCTATATCGCTTTCGTGTGGGCGCTGAACTTGCAGTTCCCCGTATGGCCTAGCTTCATCGCAGGCTAATCAGGAGCATCGTCCATGGATCTGATTCAGAACTTGTCGACGGGTTTTGGCGTGGCTTTCACGTTCCAGAACCTGATCTACTGCTTTGTGGGCTGTCTGCTGGGTACGCTGATCGGCGTGCTGCCCGGCATCGGCCCGGTGGCGACCATCGCCATGCTGCTGCCCGCGACCTACGCACTGCCCCCCGTGGCGGCGCTGATCATGCTGGCCGGTATTTACTACGGCGCCCAGTACGGTGGTTCGACCACCGCCATTCTGGTGAACCTGCCTGGCGAGTCGTCCTCGGTGGTGACCGTGATCGACGGCTACCAGATGGCCCGAAAAGGCCGGGCGGGTCCGGCGCTGGCGGCTGCCGGCATCGGCTCCTTCTTCGCCGGCTGCGTGGGTACCGTGATTCTGGCCGCCTTCGCTCCTCCGCTGACCGAAGTCGCGTTCAAGTTCGGCCCTGCCGAGTACTTCTCGCTGATGACCCTGGGTCTGATCGGTGCCGTGGTGCTGGCTTCCGGCTCGCTGCTCAAGGCGATCGCCATGATCGTGCTGGGTCTGCTGCTGGGCATGGTGGGTACCGACGTGAACTCCGGTGTGGCCCGCTACAGCTTTGACATCCCCGAGCTGACCGACGGCATCGACTTCGTCGTGATCGCCATGGGTGTGTTCGGCTACGGTGAAATCATCTCCAACCTGGCCCAGCCCGAAGACGAGCGCGAAGTGTTCGCTGCCAAGGTCAGCGGCCTGATGCCCAGCAAGGAAGACTTCAAGCGCATGCTGCCCGCCATGCTGCGCGGCACGGCCCTGGGCTCGGCCCTGGGTATCCTGCCCGGTGGCGGCGCCATGCTGTCGGCCTTTGCTGCCTACACCATCGAAAAGAAGACCAAGCTCAAGCCCGGTGAAGTTCCTTTCGGTCAGGGCAATATCCGCGGTGTGACGGCTCCCGAGTCGGCCAACAACGCCGGTTCGCAGACTTCGTTCATTCCTCTGCTGACCCTGGGCATTCCTCCCAACGCCGTGATGGCGCTGATGGTGGGTGCCATGACCATCCACAACATCCAGCCCGGTCCTCAGGTGATGACCAGCAACCCCGAACTGTTCTGGGGTCTGATCGCCTCCATGTGGATTGGTAACCTGATGCTGATCATCCTGAACCTGCCGCTGATCGGCGTCTGGATCAAGCTGCTCACCGTGCCCTACCGTTGGCTGTTCCCCTCCATCGTGCTGTTCTGCGCGATCGGCGTGTACGGCACCAACAACAATGCCTGGGACGTGTGGATGGTGGGTATCTTCGGCTTCATCGGCTATGTGTTCCACAAGCTGGGTACCGAACCTGCACCGCTGCTGCTGGGCTTCATTCTGGGCCCGATGATGGAAGAGAACCTGCGTCGTGCGCTGCTGCTGTCGCGCGGTGACTGGAGCGTGTTCGTGACGCGTCCCATCTCCGCAGGTCTGCTGCTGGGTGCCCTGGCTCTGCTGATCATCGTGCTGCTGCCCGCGGTGAAGAACAAGCGCGAAGAAGCTTTCGTGGAAGACTGATAGTCGACCCGAGCGCTGATTCAAGCCAAAGCGGCCCGCAAGGGCCGCTTTTTTTATGCCGGCAGTTTTGCGCGGGCCCATGCCGATGCAGGCGGCACAATAGGCGCAGTTTGTAGAGGATTGCATGGCTTCATCTCTTTTGCCCGCGCAGCACCCACAGCGGGTCTTGCTGCACAACGAAATCCACGCGCGCCCCGCAGAGATCATGGAGGCGCCGCTGGCCATCACCCATATCGTGATGCTGGCCGATGCGGCCCAGCGCGAGGCCAGCCGCAAGCATGTGGCCGAGCTGCTGCGCAACCATCACCAGCCTCTGCCCGACGCGGCCACCACCCATGTGCTGATCGACCTCGGCGCATTTCGCCTGCGCTGGGAGCAGCACACGGAGTTTGTGGCCTGGACCTTCACCACGCCCATGGAGCAGCCCGCGGTGGCCGAGGTGCGCGAGCCCGCGACCGCGATCGATGCCGTGCCCCATGAATGGCTGGCGGCCCTGCCGGGCCAGTGCCTGAGCTGCCTGCATCTGTGGGTGCTCAATGAGCAGGAGGTGGATGCGCCGGCCCTGGTGCGCCATCTGCTGCAGACCGAGACCCTGGTGGGCTCCTGCGTGGCCGCCGATGCGGGCAAGATCTATACCGATTTCGCCATCCATGCCGACGGTTTCTCGCGCATGCTGCTGCTGGCGGGGGCGGGCCTGTCGCCGCGTCGCCTGGGCCGATTGGTGCAGCGCATGCTGGAGATCGAAACCTACCGCATGGCGGCGCTGCTGGGCCTGCCCGCCGCGCGCAAGGCCGCCTCCGTGCTGGCCACGGCCGAGCGCGAGCTGGCCGAGCTGGCGCAGGCGATACGCGTGGCGGACCGCGACAGCGAGCCGGCCCTGCTGGACCGGCTGACCCGCCTGGCCGGCCAGGTGGAGAGCGAATATGCGGCCACGCATTCGCGCTTTTCGGCCAGCTCCGCCTATTTCGAACTCGTGGACAAGCGCATCCATGAGTTGCAGGAAACGCGGCTCAACGGCTTCCAGAGCATTCGCGAATTCATGGACCGGCGGCTGACGCCGGCGCGCGCCACCTGCGAATGGGCGACGCGGCGCCAGAACGCGCTGTCCGAGCGCGTCTCGCGTGTCAGCAGCCTGCTGCGCACGCGGGTGGAGATCGAGCAGCAGCAAAGCAGTCAGCAATTGCTGGGCACCATGAACCAGCGCCAGGACATGCAGCTGAAGCTGCAGTCCACGGTCGAGGGCCTGTCGGTGGCGGCCATCACCTACTACATCACCGGGCTCATCAGCTATCTGGCCAAGGGGGCACAGAAGCTGGGCTGGCCGGCATCGCCGGAGATGACGGCCGCGGCCGCGATCCCGGTGGTGGCCTTCAGCGTGTGGTGGTCGCTGCGCCGGCTGCACCACAAGCTGTTTCATGGGCGTCATGCATGAAATTGGCATGAAGCCGATGGCTGGATTGCGTTATTAGCTATTATTTTTGTATTCCCGGTCATGTCCGGGCGGAAACTGTGTAGAAGGAGACTGATATGGACTTGGGTATCACCGGACGCTGGGCGCTGGTCTGCGGCGCCAGCAAGGGGCTGGGTTTTGGCTGCGCCAAGGCATTGGCCGAGGAGGGCGTGAATCTGGTCATCAACGCCAGAAACGCCGAGGCCTTGCAGCAGGCCGTGCAGAAGCTGCAGGCCATCGCTCCGCAGATCAAGGTGATTGGTGTGGCCGCCGACATCACCACCCCCGAAGGCCGCTCGGCGGTGTTCGAAGCCGCGGGCGGACCGGGCAAGGACTACGACATCGTCGTGACCAATGCCGGCGGCCCGCCTCCCGGCGACTTCCGCACCTGGGACCGTGAGGCCTGGATCAAGGCCGTGGATGCCAATATGCTGACCCCCATCGAGCTGATCAAGGCCACGGTGGACGGCATGGCGGCGCGCGGCTTTGGCCGCATCGTCAACATCACCTCCAGCGCGGTCAAGGCGCCCATCGACATCCTGGGCCTGTCCAACGGGGCGCGCAGCGGCCTCACGGGTTTTGTGGCGGGCCTGGCGCGCTCGGGCATTGCGGCCAGCGGCGTGACCATCAACAACATCCTGCCCGGCAAGTTCGACACCGACCGCCTGGGCGCCACCCATGTCGCGACGGCCAGCAAGACCGGCCAGGACGTGGATGCCGTGCGCAAGGCCCAGGCCGAACAGATTCCCGCCAAGCGCTTCGGCACGGCCGAAGAGTTCGGTGCCATCTGCGCCTTCCTCTGCAGTCGCCAGGCCGGCTATATGACGGGCCAGAACATACTGCCCGACGGCGGCCTCTACCCCGGCACTTACTGATAGTCAAGCGATCGCTAAACGGCAAAGCCCCGCAATGCGGGGCTTTTTTATTTGCGCGAGGACACCACGATCCCGGCCACGATCAGCGCAAACGCGATGCCGTGGTAGGGGCGGGGTGTCTCGCCCAGCACCAGAATCGACAGCAGGGCCGTGAACAGCGGGATCAGATTGCCGAAGAAGCCGGCAATGGCGGGCGTGGAGCGCTGCACCCCCATGCCCCAGAAGCGGTAGGCCAGAATGGCCGGGCCGACGGCGATGAAGAGCAGCGCGCCCAACAAGGGCCAGCCCGCCACGAAGCGGAACTCGCCCAGCAGTGCCTCGCCGCCCGTGAACAGGCCCGACCAACCCAGGCCGAACACCAGCTGTGCCAGCAGAAAACCGGCCCACTGGGTTTTGACCTCCTGCGGCCCCGTGCTGCGCGACAGCAGCCAGGTGTATAGGGCCCAGGCCATGGTGGCCAGCACCATGAACAGATCGCCGGCCACAAAGCGCAGCTTGAGCAGAGAGGGCAGGTCGCCGCGCGACAGGACCACGGCCACGCCCAGCACCGACAGCAGCGCGCCATACACCTGCCGGCGGCTGACCGCAATACCCCAGCACAGGCGGCCTATGGCCAGCATCCAGACGGGCATGCTGGAGCTCACCAAGGTCACGTTCAGCGGCGTGGAGGTCTTGAGCGCCAGATACAGCAGCGCGTTGTAGCAGCCTATGCCAAGCAGACCCAGCACCAGGTATTCGCGCCACAGCGGCCAGATCGGGCTGCTGCTGCGCAGCACCTGCCAGGCCAGCGGCAGCAGCAGGACAAAGGCCAGGCACCAGCGCGCGAAATTGAGTGCGAACGGTGAGATCAGCTCATGGGCCAGCCGGCCCACAATGGCATTGCCGGCCCACAGCAGCGGCGCCAGGGTCAGCATGGCCACGGTGGAGGGCTTGAGAGTGGAATTCATAGGCTAGGGACTGTAACCTCGGCCATGGACGCGCCGGCCGTAAATAGTGATGCGGGCCATGGCTGTCGACGAGGGCAGAGACAATCACTGCAGCGGAGAGATGCAATGAAGCAAACAACAAGTCAATGGCTGCAAGCGCAGCGCTGCCTGGCTCGGCAAGAGCCCAGGCAGCCGCGCCAGGGGCTGAGGGTGGATGGCAGGCTGGTGGGCAGCGTCGAGGCGCATTTCGCGCGCCAGCTGGGCGCCGAGCTGCTGGCCGCGCATGGCGTGGATCTGGACTGGCGCGACGGCCGCTGGGTATTGCTGGGGTCCGGCAGCGCCAGCCAGAACCTGAACCGGCTGGCCCAGGCCATGCGTGTGGCCGGCGTGGCCGGTGCCTGGCGCAACGAACAGCTGGCCGTCTGCGACGAGAACGGGCTGGCCGTGGCCACGATAGAGCGCGGCGCCGTGCGGCCCCTGGGCATTGCCACGCGGGCCGTGCACCTGGTGGGCACGGCGGCCAACGGCTGCGTCTGGGCCCAGCAGCGCGCCGACGACAAGGCGACCAACCCCGGCATGTGGGACACCTTGATGGGCGGCATGATTTCCGCAGCCGACACCCTGGAGCAGGCGCTGGAGCGCGAAACCTGGGAAGAGGCGGGTTTGCGCGTGCGGGATCTGGCGGCGCTGGGCTATGGCGGCCATGTCGAATTTGCGCGCCCCTGCGGCGAGGCCGAGGGCCAGGGCTATATGCGCGAGCGCATAGACTGGTTCTCGGCCCTGGTTCCGGAGCCGCTGCGGCCCGACAACCAGGATGGCGAGGTCCAGCGTTTCGAGCTGCTGGATCTACCGACGCTGGAGGACTGGCTGGTGCAGGGGCGCTTCACGCCCGAAGCCTCGCTGATTCTGGCGGCCTATCTGCGCTGGTAGGGGGGCCGGCCTCAGGCCCGGGTTTGGGTGACCGGCCTGGCGGCTGGCGCGGGCTTGGGGCTCTGGCCGCCCGGCCTGCGCCGGCCTTCGAGCGCCACGGGCTTGAGCCGGCTGGGCGCCAGCGCTCCGGCCTGTTCGAGGATGGGATAGGCCACGGAGCACAGCAGCGAGTTGATGCGCTTGAGGTCGCTGATCATGTCTATGTGCAGCGAACTGGTCTCGATGCTGGACACGGTGTGCTGGGACAGGCGCTGCAGATGGCTGGCCGCATAGGCCAGCTCCAGATCGCGAAAGCGCGCTTTCTCCTCGAGCAGCTTCTGCGCTTCGCGCACATTGCCGTTGAGGAACACGCTCATGGCCAGGCGCAGATTGTCCAGCAGATGCTGGGTCAGCTCGTGGATCTCCTGCATGCCTGCGTCCGAGAACTGGCGGCCCTTCTTGATCTTCTTGTCTTCCAGGTCCAGCAGCACGCGCTCGATGATGTCGCCGATCTGCTCCATATTGATGGTGAAGCTGATGATTTCCGTCCAGCGCTGGCCCTCGCGCTCGTCGAGTTCGGCGCGCGAGATCTTGGTCATGTAGTACTTGATGGCCGAGTACAGATCGTCCACCGTGGCCTCGAGGTTGCGGACCTCTTCGGACAGCTTGGCGTCGTCGGTCTCGGCGACCTTCTGCAGGCCGATCAGCATGGACTCCACCACGTCTGCCTGGTGCAAGGCCTCGCGTACCGCGCAGGAGATGGCCAGCGAAGGCGTGGACAGGGCCGAAGGGTCCAGATGGCGCGGGCGCAGCAGCTGGGTCGAGCTCTCCTCGGCGGGCCTGGGCAGCAGGGCCGTGACCCAGCGGGCCACGGTCTGGGTCAGGCCGATGAAGCACAGGCTGTTGAACACGTTGAAGGCCAGGTGGTACATCACCACGTTCTGGCCCGCGTTGGCGATATAGGGGCTCACATACTGCACCCACAGCGCGATGAACGGCGCCACGATCGCCACGCCCATGATCTTGAACAGCAGATTGCCGACGGTGACCTGGCGCTCCTCCACGGCCGATTTGGCCGTGGTCAGCGCGGCCACCAGGCCGCTGCCCAGATTGGCGCCCAGGGTCAGGCCCAGCGCCACCTCGAGGGGAATCGCGCCCGAGCTGGCCATGGCCGCGATCAGCAGCACCACCGCCAGGCTGGAATAGGCGAGCACGGCTAGCACGGCGCCCAGCAGCAGCTCCATGAACAGATCGCTGCTGACCGAGGCCAGCAGCGTGCGCACGGCCTCGGCCTGGAGCAGGGGCTCGGTGGCTTCCACGACCAGGCGCAGGGCCAGCAGCATCAGGCCCAGGCCGATCAGCACGCGGCCTATGCGGCCGGGCTTGGAGTCCTGGCGCGTGATGAACAGCACCACGCCCACAAAGATGAACAGCGGCGACAGCCAGGAGAGGTCGGCGGAGAACAGCACCGCCATCAGCGCCGTTCCCACATCGGCGCCCCGCATCACGGCCAGGGCCGAGGGCAGGGAGATCAGGCCCTGGCCGACGAAGGCCGAGGTCATCAGCGAGGTGGCCGTGCTGGACTGCACCAGAGCCGTCACGCCCAGGCCCGACAGAGCCGCCGAGAAACGGTTGCTCATGCTGCGGGCCAGGATGTTGCGCAGATTGGCACCGAAGACGCGCAAAACGCCGGTGCGAACCATTTGCGAGCCCCAGACCAGAAGGGCAATGGCGGCTAAGAGATTCAGTAAATGCTTCATGTGCTGCTAGCAGGGAAGCGGGCAAATATAACCCCGGCAGCTATTGGCCTGCAGCGCTCGCTCTCCCATGTCGCACCATTTTGTGCGAAATAAAGGAACGAAATAGAACAAAAACGAAAAATTCGAACATCGTTTCTACTAAGGCGGTTTCTGTCATTTCTGGGGCATAGGCGTATTCGGGAAGAGTTCTTAGCTATCAAAAAGGTGGTCGATGATTCCTGCGGTTTCGGGAGCGGCGGTGGTGGGCGCAGTCTTGCTGTTGCTGGCCGCATTGCTGGGAGCGGCCCAGAGTGGCGCCCACGCTGGAGCAGCAGCTTTACGGCAGCCCGCCCGAGCGGCTGCTGATGGCCGACTGGGTGTTCGACGGCTGCTTCGAGGGCAGTCCGATTGCGCTGCGCCACTGGCGAAGCGGCGAGCTGGTCTGGGCCGAAGCGCCGGATTACGGCGGCCAAAAATAAACCCCGCTGCCTCTCGGTTCAGCGGGGTTGGCAAGGCCGGGTCGCGGCCTTAGCTGCGAGGTGCCTGGGCGCGCCTGGATCTGAGGAGTTCGTCGAGGATTAGCAGGATGGCACCCAGGGTGATGCCCATGTCGGCCACGTTGAAGGCCGGAAAGTGGCTGGCACCCCAGTAGAAGTCCAGAAAATCCACCACATAGCCATGCTGCAATCGGTCCACCACATTGCCGATGGCGCCGCCCAGAATGCTGGACAGCGAGAGGCAGAACAGCTTCTGCTCGGGGTGCTTGCGCAGCTGCCAGACGATGACGATGGTAGCCGCCACGGCAATGCCCACGAACAGCCAGCGCTGCCAGCCGCTGCCGCCGGCCAGGAAGGAGAAGGCCGCGCCCGTGTTGTGCGCGCGCACGATGTTGAAGAAGCCCGTGATCGGGGTCCAGTCGCCGTACTGGTAGTGGCTCAGAATCATCTGCTTGGTGATCTGGTCCAGGCCGATGATGACCAGCGCCCACAAAAGCCAGGGCCAGATGCGGCCGAGGCCCGCGGAAGAAGTCTGGGTGTTGCTCATGGCAGCTCTTCGCTACTTGTTTTGATAGCTGGCAGCGCTTGTCTGGAAACGTTTCCAAGCAGTTTCCTGCATGAAAATCGCGACCGGCAAGCGCTGCGTGCTCACTGGATGATTAGGCCTTGCTGCGCTGCTCGCCGGCACCGTGCAGATTGCTGTCGCAGCGGCCGCACAGCGTGGGGTGCTCGGGATTGGCGCCCACGTCGTCGCGGTAGTGCCAGCAGCGCTCGCACTTGGCTTTTTCCGAGGGCGTGACGCTCACGGCCAGCTCATTGCCCGCCACGGCCTGCGCGGCCGAGGTGATGAAGACGAACTTCAGGTCGTCGGCCAGCGACTGCAGCAGGGCCAGGTCCTCGGGCTCGGCGGCCACGGTGACCTCGGCCTGCAGCGAGGCGCCGACCTTGCCGTCGGCACGCACGGCCTCGATGTCCTTGTTGACCACGTCGCGGATCTCGCGCAGGCGCGTCCATTTGGCCAGCAGCGCCTCATCGCCCTCGGGCAGGTCGGTGAACTTCTCGAGGAAGATGGTTTCGCTCCGGCCCACGATCTTCCAGGCTTCCTCGGCCGTGAACGACAGGAAGGGCGCCATCCAGCGCAGCAGCGCCTGGGTGATCTGGTGCAGCGCGGTCTGGGCCGAGCGGCGGGCCAGGCTCTTGGGCGCCGTGGTGTAGAGGCGGTCCTTGAGCACGTCCAGGTAGAAGCCGCCCAGGTCTTCGGAGCAGAACAGCTGCAGCTTGGTGACCACGGGGTGGAATTCATAGATCTGGTAGTGGCCGATGATTTCCTTTTGCAGCTGGGCCGCACGCGCCAGCGCGTAGCGGTCGATTTCCAGCATGTCCTGGTAGGCCACGCTGTCGCTGGCCGCATCGAAGTCGCTGGTATTGGCCAGCAGGAAGCGCAGCGTGTTGCGGATGCGGCGGTAGGCATCCACCACGCGGGCCAGGATCTTGTCGTCAATACCCAGATCGCCCGAGTAATCGGTGGCCGCCACCCACAGGCGGATGATCTCGGCGCCCATCTTGCCGCTCACGTCCTGCGGCGCCACGGTGTTGCCCAGCGACTTGGACATCTTCTTGCCCTGGCCGTCCACGGTGAAGCCGTGGGTCAGCAGGCCCTTGTAGGGCGCGCGGCCGAAGATGGCCGAGGCCAGCAGCAGCGAGGAGTGGAACCAGCCGCGGTGCTGGTCATGGCCTTCCAGATACAGATCGGCCTCGGGGCCATGGTCGTGGTGCATGTCGGCATGGGTGCCGCGCATCACATGCCAGAAGGTCGAGCCCGAGTCGAACCAGACCTCGAGGATGTCGGTGCTCTTGGTGTAGTGCTTGGCATCCTCGGCACCCAGGATTTCCTCGGCGCTCACACGGCTCCAGGCCTCGATGCCGCCCTGCTCGATCATGTCGGCCGCCTGGTCGATGATCTCCATGGTGCGCGGGTGCAGCGCGCCCGTGTCCACATGCAGGAAGAAGGGAATGGGCACGCCCCAGCTGCGCTGGCGCGAGATGCACCAGTCGGGACGGCCGGCGATCATGGCGCGCAGGCGGTCCTGGCCGTTTTCGGGGTAGAAGCTGGTGTCGTCGATGGCGTCCAGCGCGATCTGGCGCAGGGTCTTCTCGGGCTTCTGGGCCGGGTCGGTGAACACGCCTTCGCCCTCGTCCATGCGGATGAACCACTGGGCCGCGGCGCGGTAGATCACCGGCGTCTTGTGGCGCCAGCAGTGCGGGTAGCTGTGGGTCAGGCCCGTGGTGTCCATCAGGCGGTCGGCGAGCTTGAGCGCGTCGATGATGACGGGCACGGCCTTCCAGATATGCTGGCCGCCGAACAGCGGCAGATCGGCCGCGTAGACGCCGTTGCCGGTCACGGGGTTCAGGATGTCCTTGTACTCCATGCCGTTGCTCACGCAGGAGTTGAAGTCGTCCAGACCGTAGGCGGGCGCCGAGTGCACGATGCCGGTGCCGTCCTCGGCCGTGGCGTATTCGGCCAGGTACACGGGCGAGATGCGGTCATAGCCCTTGTCCACATGGGCCAGCGGGTGCTTGAACGGCATATGGTCGAGCGCCTTGCCCTGGGCCGTGGCGACGACCTTGCCGCCCAGCTTCCAGCGCTCCAGGCATTTCTCGACCAGGGCCGAGGCCACGATCACCAGGCCGCGCTCGGTGTCGACCAGGCTGTATTCCAGATCGGGGTTGACGTTCAGCGCCTGGTTGGCGGGGATGGTCCAGGCCGTGGTGGTCCAGATGACGATGAAGGCCTGCTTGTCCAGCTTTGCCAGGCCGAAGGCGGCCGCCAGCTTGGCCGGGTCGGCGGCCGGGAACATCACGTCCAGGGTCTGGCTCTGCTTGTCCGCGTATTCGATCTCGAACTCGGCCAGCGAGGAGGCGCAGTCGAAGCACCAGTACACGGGCTTGAGGCCGCGGTAGACGAAGCCGCGCTCCATCACCTTCTTCAAGGCGCGCAGCTCCAGCGCCTCGTTGGTGTAGTTCATGGTCTTGTAGGGATGGTCCCAGTCGCCGAGCACGCCCAGGCGCTTGAAGTCCACCATCTGCTGGGCGATCTGCTCGGTGGCGAAGGCGCGGCTCTTGGCCTGCATCTCGTCGCGCGGCAGATTGCGGCCGTGCAGCTTTTCGATGGCGTTCTCGATGGGCAGGCCGTGGCAGTCCCAGCCCGGCACATAGCGCGCGTCAAAGCCCTCGAGCTGGCGGCTCTTGACGATCATGTCCTTGAGGATCTTGTTGACGGCGTGGCCGATGTGGATCTTGCCGTTGGCGTAGGGGGGGCCGTCGTGCAGGATGAACATGGGCGCGCCGCGGCGCGCGTCGCGCAGCTTCTGGTAAGTGCCCTGGTCTTCCCATTCCTTGACCCAGCCCGGCTCGCGCTTGGGCAGATCGCCGCGCATGGGGAAGGGGGTGTCGGGCATGTTCAGCGTGGCACGGTAGACGGACGCTTCGTTCTTGTTGGACTTCGAATCAGACATGGGGAACCTTGAAAGCAATGCAGTGCCCGGGCAGGACTGCCTGGGCGTGAATGTGAGGTGAGCGCCAGATGCGCTGCTGCGCCTGTGGCGTGCGAGCAGCGAGCGTCAAATTCGGTCGCGCGTGGTCTGGCGACGGGTCTCGGTATGGGACGAGGTGTGGGAAGGCGTGTAGGCGGAGGCGAAAAACGCGCGCGCGTCATCGCAGTCCTTGGCGATGCCGGCCGTCAGGGCATCGAGACTGTCGTACTTCAGCTCGTCGTGCAGTTTGTGCAGAAGTTCCACGCGGATGATTTTACCGTAGGCCTCTTCTCCACCCAGCTGGGCGGGCCAATCGAAACAGTGGGTCTCCAGCAGCACGCGTCCGCCGTTGACATCCCTGGGGTCCAGCGAGGGGCGCACGCCCAGGTTGGCCACGCCCTGTACGGGCGTCGGGCCCAGGCCGTGGACCAGCACCGCAAAAATGCCGCTGGCCGCGGGTTTCCAGTGGTCGAAGCGCAGGTTCAGCGTGCGAAAGCCGTCGTTGGCGCCCTGCGCGGACTCCGCGAGCTTGCGGCCCAGCTTGCGGCCATGGACCACATGGCCCGAAATCCGGTAGGGGTGGCCCAGCAGCTTGGCCGCCTGCTGCATATCGCCGGCGGCCATCGCTTCGCGCACGGCCGTGCTCGAGACGCGCAGGCCGTGCACCTCGTAGCTGTTCATGCGCGCCACGTCGAAGCCCAGGGCCTGGCCGGCGTTGTCCAGCATGGCGTAGTCGCCCGCGCGCTTGGCGCCGAAGCGGAAGTCGTCGCCCACCAGCACGTATTTCGCGCCCAGGCCCGAGATCAGCACGTCCTGGATGAAGTCCTCGGGGCTGAGGCTGGCCAGGGCCTCGTTGAACGGCAGTATCACCACCTGGTCGACGCCGCAGATCTCCAGCTGGCTGAGCTTGTCGCGCAGCGTGCCCACGCGAGCTGGCGCCAGATCGGGCTTGCCCAGCTTCTGCGCGAAGTAGTCGCGCGGATGCGGCTCGAAGGTCATGGCGCAGGAAGGAATGCCGCGCTGGGCCGCTTCTGCGTTCAGAAGACCGAGCATGGCCTGGTGTCCCCGGTGCACGCCATCAAAATTGCCAATGGTCACAGCGCAGGCTGGGGCCAGGCCGGGATGCTTGATTCCACGGAAAATCTTCATGGGCTGCTTTGTTATTTGTAGCAGCTGGCGCCGATGCATGCGGCACAAGCCGTCAATTTGACATAATTTCAGAGTATATTGCTTCCATTCATGCAGCTGGGGAGGCAGCACAAGAGCGCCAAGACGCTCTGCCGTTTCTGTGGTCGATATCTGACTGGAGGCGTGTTGTGAAAGTCTTGAAGCTGACAGCCCAGGGGCTGCCGCAGTCCTGGGTGACGCTGGAGCAAGCGGCGCTGCACTATGCAGCAGAAGAGGTGCGCTGGGAAGCCGGTGCCGAGATCGCCTGCTTTCGCGGTGGCCACAATGCGGTGACCGGCAAGCAGTCAGTCATTCACATCAACTCCATCATCGGCACCAAGGGCGTGCCCAATATCAACCCGCACGAGCTGCTGCCGGGCCTGACCAACGGCAAGCTGTTTGCGCGCGACCGCTGCGTCTGCGCCTATTGCGGGCGCCAGTTCCACGAAAGCGATCTGACACGCGAGCACATCGTGCCCGTGAGCGCGGGCGGCCTGCACACCTGGATGAACCTGGTCACGGCCTGCCGCGCCTGCAACCACCGCAAGGGCGCCAGGACGCCCGAGCAGGCACGCATGCCGCTGCTCTACACCCCCTACACCCCCACGCTGTGGGAGGATTTCATCCTGAGAAACCGCCGCATCCTGGCCGACCAGATGGAGTTTCTCGTGGCCCATGTGCCGCGCAATTCGCGCTGGCGCAGCTAGGGGCATAAAAAAAGCCCCGGGCCGGAGCACGCGGGGCAGGAGATAGAGGAAGGGGAAAGCGTTTAGGCGGAGAGCGCTCAGGCGGTGGTGGAGACGGCTTTCTGCCAGGCCTCGTAGAGGTCTTCGCCGGCGTCGCGCACGCGCTGGCCGATCAGGGCCATCTCGCGCTGTTCTTCGGGCTTGGCCAGTTCCACATAGCCGCGCGCGGCGGACAGATCGTAGGGTTCGCCGTCTTCGTTGGAATAGGCGAAGTACACCTTCTTCACGCCGGCCAGCAGCATGGCCGTGTAGCACATGCTGCAGGGGTAGCCGCTGGCATGCATGACGGCCCCCGACAGATCGGTGCTGCCCTGGGCCTTGGCGCCTATGCGCAGGGCCTGCATCTCGGCATGGGCCGAGGGGTCGCAGAGCTCGTCCACCTGGTTGACGGCGCGGGCCAGGACTTTGCCGTCCTTGACCAGCACGGCGCCGAAGGGCCAGGTGGCCTGCTGGCGGCCTTTGACATTGCCCATGGCCAGGCGGATGGATTCGAGCAGGTATTTGCCGCTGTCGTTATCGTTGTTCATCGAGTCGTTCTCCTTGGTAAAAAAATCAGCTGCCACGGTAGGTGGTGAAAAACCAGGGCGAGCACAGCATGGGCACGTGGTAGTGCTGGGCCGCGTCGAAGATGGAAAAGCGCACCAGCACTTCTTCCGACAGTGCCGTGGGTTCCTGGAAATGCTCCCCGGTGTAGAAGCGCAGTTCGAAGTCCCCGGTGCGGGCCGCAGCCGCGGCCAGCATTGGGGCGTCGGTGCGGCCGTCGGCATTGGTGCGGGTGCTGTTGATGCGCTGCGCGGGCGTCTGCGCGACATCGTAGAGCTCGACCCGCAAGCCGGCAATGGGACGGCCGGTGGTGACATTGAGTACATGGGTGCTGATGCCTGCCATATATGCCTTTCGATGGGGATGTTGCGGCAGGCTAGCTGCCGCGCGAGTAGGTGTAGCTCCAGGGGCCGAACTGGATAGGCAGGTGGATGCGCTCGGCCGTGTTCACGATCTGGAAGCGCACCGGCAGCTTGGACAGAAAAGCCGGGCGCGGCAGCTTTGCGCCCTTGGCCGCAAAGTACTCGTCCACGTGCAGCAGCATCTCGTAGCGGCCGCAGCGGTAGCTGTCGTCGATTAGCAGCGGTTCGTCGGCACGGCCGTTGGCGTTCACGACAAAGCTGCGTACCGGCACATAGGCTTCGCCGTCGAAGCGCGAGAAGTCGATGCGCAATCCCGTGGCCGCAGAGCCATGGAAGGTGTCCACGGCATGCATGGTCAGGCGGGGGCTGACGCCGTGCAGCACGATGGGCCCGGAGGACTGGGCTGGCGTTGCAGGGGGCGTGCCGGCGGCCAGTGCGCCGCGTGCGGCCGTGAGGGCCGAGGCGCCGAGCGCCAGGCCCGAGAGGGCGAATTGCCGGCGCGACGGCGCCAGGTTCTGGGTGGGGTGCATGCGGTGGCTCCTTCAGGCGTTCTTGCGAGCTTGGATGCGGGCGATGAAAGCAATGGCCAGGATGGCGGACAGCACTTCCACGACGGCGACCAGGTACAGGCCGGGAGCAACCTTGCCGGTAGAGGCCTTGATCACGCCCATCAGATAGGGGGCGCCGAAGCCGGCCAGGTTGGCCACCGAGTTGATCAGCGCCACGCCCACGGCGGCAGCGCCGCCGCTGAGCAGCATATTGGGCATCTGCCAGAACACGGGAATCGCGCTCATGGTGCCCACCAGGGCCAGGACCATGGCCGTCAGAGCCACGATTACGGGGATGCTGTCCATGCCCATGGTGATGGCCAGGGCCAGCATGCCGCCGGCGCCCAGCAGGGCCGAGCCCGCGAAGTGCCAGCGCACTTCGCCGCGCTGGTCGGAGTGGCGGCCGTTGAACACCATGCCTGCAGCCCCCAGCAGATAGGCGGCGCCGGCAATCCAGCCCACTTCCATGGGGGAGGTGAAGCCGGCTTCGCGGATCACGGTGGGGATCCAGAAGGTCAGCGTGGAGTTGGCGCACAGCAGGCAGAAGAACACGGCGATCAGCAGCCACACCATGGGGTTGCCGAACAGGGTGCGCCAGTCGCTGTGGCGTTCGCCCTGGGCCTTCTGGTCGATCTCGAGCTGCTGGCGCACGACGGCGCGGTCCGCGTCGGTGAGCCACTTGGCCTGCTCGGGGCGGTCCGTCATGTAGAAATAGGCGAAGACACCGGCCAGCACCGAGGGAATGCCTTCGATGATGAACAGCCATTGCCAGCCGTGCATGCCGTGCGCGCCTGCGGCCCAGGTCATGATGCCGCCGGCCAGGGGGCCGCCGATGACGCCCGCGATGGCCGAGGCCGACATGAAGGTGCCGAAGGCCTTGGCGCGGCGCTTGGACGGATACCAGTAGGTCAGGTAGAGGATGATGCCGGGATAGAAGCCGGCTTCGAACACGCCCATCAGAAAGCGCAGGATGTAGAACTGGGTCGGTGACGTCACCCAGGCCTGCAAGATGCAGATCAGGCCCCAGCCTATGGTGATGCGCATCACCGTCTTCTTGGCGCCTATCTTCTGCAGCAGCAGATTGGACGGCACTTCGAACAGGAAGTAGCCGATGAAGAAGATGCCGGCGCCCAGGCCGTAGACGGCCTCGCTGAACTTCAGGTCGTCGAGCATCTGCAGCTTGGCGAAACCGATGTTGACGCGGTCCAGCCAGGCCAGCACCCACAGCACGCCCAGGAAGGGCAGCAGGCGCCAGGAAATCTTGGAGTAGGTGGCGTCGATCTGGTCGACGGAAGCGGCCGCGCCGCTGATCGGCACATGGTGAGCACTCATGGCAAGTCCTTGTCTCGGAAATTTGTTGTTGGGTTGGCGGACGCTTGCATGGTCGCGGCTTGCGGCGATATGCGAAACTAAGCGCCTGCTATGAGCCGCATAGCAGAATGCATATCTCTAGGGAAAACACGTGTCTCGCAGCGAAGATCCGTTCGATACCTATTTGCTGCGCGTGCTGTGCACCTTGATCAGCGAAAAAAGCGTGTCGCGCGCGGCAATACGCCTCAATCAGTCGCAACCGGCCATCAGCGCGGCGCTGCGGCGCCTGCGGGCCATCTTCAACGATCCGCTGCTGGTGCGGGACAAGAACCGCATGGTGCCCACGGCGCGTGCGCTGCAGGCCGTGGAGCAGGCGCGTGCGGCGCTGGGGTTGATCGACGGGCTGCTGAGCGCCGGCAAGGAATTTGCGGCCGAGACCACGCAGCAGCGCTTCACCATCGCCATGCCCGACTATCTGGCGCCGCCCTTCATGGCGCGCGTGGTCCAGCTCATGCGCACGCAGGCGCCGGGTGCCCGGCTGGTGCTGCTGCCGCTGGGCCAGAACTTCGACTACGAGCAGGCCCTGCAAAGCGGCGAGGTGGACATCGTCGTCGGCAACTGGCCGAGCCCGCCCGAGCATCTGCACATGTCCACGCTGCTCGAGGACGAGGTGGTCTGCCTGCTCGATGAAAAGCATCCGCTGGCCGGGCCGGGCCGGCTCACGGTCGAGCACTATCTGCAGGCAGCCCATGTGGTGTTCACGCCTTACTCGCCCGATCAGCGCGGCGTGGTGGAGAGCAGCCTGGGCACCCTGCGGGTGAGCCGCGACGGCCGCGTGCAGTGCTCGCATTTCTCGCTGGCCCCGGACCTGCTGGTGGACACCGATCTGCTGCTGACCACCAGCCGTCATTTCGCGGCCTATCACGCCAGGCGCCTGCCGCTGGCCATGGTGCCTCTGCCCATGGGCAACCGCGTCATGCGCTTCTACCAGCTCTGGCATTCGTCCCGGCACCGGGATGCCTCCCATATCTGGCTGCGCGGGCTGCTGAGCCAGGCCTCGCAGGTGCTGACGGCGCCAACGTAGCCGGCTGCTATACGGGCTATAACAAGCCAGGACTGTGAGGCGGGAAATGCGCTTCCTACACTGGCCTCATGACCAGCACCACTACCTCCTTCATCCCCACGCTCGACGAGCTCAACACCATGACGCCAGCCGCTTTTGTGGCCGCGCTCGGCGAGGTTTTCGAATACGCCCCCTGGGTGGCCGAAGCGGCCGCGCGCCAGCGTCCGTTCGACAGCCTCGACGCACTGCATCAGGCCATGCTGGCCGCCGTGCATGCCAGCCCGCGCGAGCAGACCCTGCGCTTTCTCTGCGGCCACCCCGAGCTGTCGGCCAGTGCCGTGCGCTCCGGCACTCTGACCAGCGATTCGCAGCAGGAGCAGCAAAGCGCGGGTCTGGGCGATCTGGAGCGGGAGCAGGGCGAGCGCCTGGCCGCGCTGAACCAGAGCTATCGCACGCGCCACGGCTTCCCCTTCATCGCCTGCGTGCGCCACTACACGCGCGCCGGCCTGTTTGCCGAGCTGGCCTCGCGTACCGAGCGCGGCACCGAGCAGGAGTTTGCCGAAGCCCTGCGTCAGATCGGCTTCATCAGCCGCCTGCGCCTGTCGCAGCGCGTGAGTGCCGCCAGCCTGCAGGCAGCCTGAGCCGCTCCCCATCGCCAAGCCCCGCAGTGCGGGGCTTTTTCTTTGCCGTAGCCTCTGACCGACGCCGGATTCTTCGGGGTCGTCCTATGCAATATATTGTTCGGAAGTCGCCGAAAACCGGCCCGCTTCATGATGAAATACGGGGTTTACCCTTGCGTTGCATGCCATGATCGTCAGAGACCGTCCTTCAGGCTTCAAGCTGCTGTGGATTGTGCGGGGCTCGGTGCTCCAGCGCATCAAGGCCGTGCTGGCCGTCAACATCGTGCTGGCCATCATCGTCACCGTGGCCCACGGCATGCTGTTCCACACCAAGATTCCGGTCACGCCGATTCCGTTCACGCTGATCGGCCTGCCGCTGGCGATCTTTCTGGGCTTTCGCAACAACACCGCCTATGCGCGCTACTGGGAGGGACGCAAGCTCTGGGGCGAGATCGTGATCTATGCACGCACGCTGGCGCGCCAATGCCTGAGCCTGATCGAACTCGATCACCCCATAGACCCGCGCCAGCGTGCCAACGATGTGCGGGTGCGCATGGTGCACCGGGCCGTGGCTTTTTCGCATGCGCTGCGCGCCCAGCTGCGCGGCCTCAAGGACGATGTGGCTGCCGAGCAGTGGCTAACCCATGCCGAGTGGCAGCGCCTGCAACTGCTGCCGCTGAACCAGCGCACCGACGCCATCATGCAGGCCATGGGCCAGGATCTGGGCCTGTGCGTGCGGGAAAAGCGCATCGACCCCTGCCTGGCCGCCGCGGTGGACAGGACCTTCAACGGGCTGACGGCCGCCGCTGCATCTTGCGAGCGCATACGCAACACCCCGATTCCGTTCTCCTACACCTTGCTGCTGCACCGTACGGCCCATCTGTACTGCTTTCTGCTGCCATTCGGTCTGGTGGACATCACGGGCTTCATGACGCCGTTCGTGGTGGCCATCGTGGCCTACACGTTCTACGGCCTCGATGCCCTGGGCGACGAGCTGGAAGAGCCTTTCGGCCTGGAGGCCAACGATCTGGCGCTGGACACGATTTGCCGGAGCATAGAGATCAGCCTGAGCCAGTCGCTGGGCGATCCGCAGCTGCCCGCGCAGCTCAAGCCCGTCGACTATCTGCTGACCTGAGTGCCGGCCGCTGCAGCCCACAAAAAAGGCACACCGAGGTGTGCCTTTTTTGTGGGCGAGGAAATGCGGGATCAGGCGAACACGCCCGCGTTCTCCTGCATCTTGGCCGACACCGTCGCCAGATGGTGCAGGGTGTCGCCGCCCGTCATTTCCATCTGGGTCAGGCGCTTGAAGTAGTGGCTGCCCACATATTCGTCGGTCACGCCTATGCCGCCGTGCAGCTGCACGGACTGCTGGCCCACATAGCGCATGGACTGACCCAGCTGCACCTTGGCGCGGGCGATGGCCGTGTGGCGCTCCTCGGCGGGCGCGCCCAGCTTGAGCGTGGCGTAATAGCTCATGGAACGGGCCAGCTCCAGCTGCATCTTCATATCGGCCACGCGGTGGCGCAGGGCCTGGAAGCTCGCGATCGCCACGCCGAACTGCTTGCGCTGGTTCATGTACTCGGTGGTGAGCTTGAGCGTCTGCTCCATCACGCCCACGCCTTCGGCGCACAGAGCGGCATTGGCCACGTCCTGCGCCAGCGTGAGCGCCGTCAGGCCGTTGGTGGTGATCAGCGTGGCGGCGGCGTCCCGGCAGAGCAGATCGGCGGCGCGGCTCTCGTCCTGCGTGGCATAACCGCGTGCGCTGAGGCCGGCGGCGCCGCTTTCGACGAGAAACAGTGCGATCTTGCCGTCCAGCTGGGCGGGCACGATGAAGGCGTCGGCCTGGTCGCCTGCGGGCACAATGCTTTTCGTAGCGTCTACCGCGTATCCGTCGGCGGTCTTAGTCGCTTTTGCCTCGCAAATGTCAAGGCGGTAGCGCGCCTTGCGCTCCTGCGTTGCGAGCACGACCAGCTTCTCGCCGCTGGCGATGCCGGGCAGCCAGCTTTGCTTGAGGGCATCGCTGCCGAACTGGCTGAGCACGGCCGAGGCCACAAAGGCCTGGGCCAGCGGCTCCATCACCAGACCGCGGCCCAGCTCCTCCATGACCACCATCGCATCGACCGCGCCCTGGCCCAGGCCGCCATAGGACTCGGGCACGGTGAGCGCGGTCAGGCCCAGCTCGGCCAGTTCGTTCCAGGCCTCGCGCGAGAAGCCGCCCTGTTTGGCGATGCTCTGGCGGCGTTCGAAGCCATAGCCCTTGTCCACCCAGCGGGCCACGGCGTCACGCAGTTGTTGCTGATCGTCGGAAAAATCGAAATCCATGAAAATCTCCTGAGGCCGGAAGCTGGTGCGCTATGCGCACCCCACATCCAGCGAAGCTCTTGCTAGAGCCCCCTCGCGGAGGGGGCGCGGGGGAGCAGAACGTGAAAGTCGTGCCAGACAGCGCTCGGCTTAGCCGAGCACTGTCTGAGCCACGATATTTCGCTGCACCTCGTTCGAGCCGCCGTAGATGGTGGTCTTGCGCATATTGAAGTAGGTGGCGGCCAGCGGCGCGTTGCTCAGTTCGCCGCCGGGGAAGTTGCCCTGGTAGCCGGCCTCCATGGCTTCCTGGACATAGGGCAGGGAATAGGGGCCGGCGGCCAGCATCATCAGCTCGGAGTAGCGCTGCTGGATCTCGCTGCCCTTGATCTTGAGCAGGCCCGCGATATCCAGCGGGTTCTTGCCGGACTTCATGGCCGAGAGCACGCGCAGCACCAGCATCTCCAGCGCCATCACGTCGATCTCGAGCAGGGCGATCTGGTCGCGGAAGCGCTGGTCTTCCCACACGCCTTCGGCCTTGGCAATGCGCTTGAGACGCTCGAGCTCGCGCTTGGCGCGGTTCACGTCGGCGATATTGGTGCGCTCGTGGGACAGCAGGTGCTTGGCATAGGTCCAGCCCTTGTTCTCCTCGCCTATCAGCTGGTCGGCCGGCACTTCCACGTTGTCGAAGAAGACCTCGTTGACCTCGTGCGAGCCGTCCAGCAGCTTGATGGGGCGCACGGTCACGCCGGGCGACTTCATGTCGACGAGCAGAAAACTGATGCCGGTCTGGGGCTTGCCCTCGTTGCTGGTGCGCACCAGGCAGAAGATCCACTCTCCGTACTGGCCCAAGGTGGTCCAGGTCTTCTGGCCGTTGACGATGTATTTGTCGCCTGAACTTGTATGGACTCGCTCGGCACGGGTCTTGACGCTGGCCAGGTCGGAGCCCGAGCCGGGCTCGGAATAGCCCTGGCTCCACCAGACTTCGCCGCTCGCAATGCCGGGCAGAAAGCGCCGGTGCTGCTCCGGAGTGCCGTAGGCCATGATGACGGGCGCCACCATCACCGGGCCGAAGGGCACGATGCGTGGCGTGCAGGCCAGCGCGCATTCTTCCTCGAACAAATGCTTTTGCACGGCCGTCCAGCCGGGGCCGCCGAATTCCTTGGGCCAGCCATAGCCCAGCCAGCCTTTTTTGCCCAGAATCCTGGCCCAGCGCTGCATATCGTCGCGCGTCAGGTGCAGATCGTGGCGCACCTTGTGCGCGATGTCCTCCGGCAGATGGGCCCGCACCCAGGTGCGGACTTCTTCGCGGAAGGCTTGTTCTTCGGGGGTAAATGCCAAATCCATGCGCTGGTCTCCTAAAGATGGCTGGATTTGTAGCACGCACGTTCTTTTTCCATCTGTCCAGGGCGTGACAGAACAGGGTTACCCCCTGAGCGGCTTTGCCGCTTCCCCCAAGGGGGACGACAGCCTCGCTGCGGGGCGGCCCTTGCTTGCTGTCTCTTGCTTGGATTGCGCCAGTTTTTAGGAGTGGTTGGCGGATGTTTTTGATGCAATCGACCTCCAGCGCTTATTGAATAAGCGCTAGAAGCTATCAATTTTTACTCTTGACTTACTCGGCAGGCGCTGCAGGCGGCTCCACGCCCAGCGCTTCGCACAGCTGCTGCACGGTGGCGCGCAACTGGGCGACCTCGGCTTCCAGCGCATCCACGCGCTGCTGCAGCACCGATGCGGTACCGCCGGAGCTGGCGCTGCCGGCCGTCGCCAGTGCGCTGATATCGACCGGGCCGCAGAGCAGATGGGCCCAGCGCTGTTCGCGCGCGCCCGGGGCGCGCGGCAGCTGTACCACCAGCGGGCCGCCTTTTTCCTCGCTGCGCTCGCGCAGCTCGTCGAGAAATGCCTCGACCGAGGAGATGTCGGCAAAGCGGTGCCAGCGCTCGGAGTTGATGCGCAGCTCGCCCGCGGTCTGCGGGCCGCGCAGCATGAGCAGGGCCAGCAGCACGGCCGACTGGTCGGGCACGCCTATGCCGCGCGGGAAATTGTGCTCCCAGCGCGTGGAGCGCGCGCTGCTGATCTGCACCGACATGGTCTTCAGGCGCAGGCTGTCCAGCGCTTCCTGGGCTTCGGCTTCCGTCACCTCCATCACCGGGTCGCGGCTGGACTTCTGGTTGCAGCCCGTGACCAGGCTGTTGAGCGTGAGCGGATAGCTGTCGGGCACGGTACGGGCTTTTTCCATCAGCGTGGCCAGAACGCGGGCCTCGACGGCGCTCAAGGGAGTGTTGCGTGGGTCAAAAGGCATGGGGTCTCCTGAAAAGTCTTAGGACGGCGCACAGGAACTGGTACCAACCCCCAAGGGTTAGCCCGGCAATGCGACAATCGCCGCCCATGAAAAACATCGTGATCCTGATCTCGGGCGGCGGCTCGAACATGGCCGCCATTGTGCGTGCATCCCAGCAGCAGAACTGGGCAAAGCAGTACAACGCCAGGGTTGCTGCCGTGGTGAGCAACAAGGCCGAGGCCCAGGGTCTGGTGTTTGCACGCGACAACGGCATCGCCACCGAGGTGCTGGATCACAAGCAGTTCGACAGCCGCGAGGCCTTCGACGCCCGGCTGATGCAGCTCATTGACCGCCATGCGCCCGACCTGGTGGTGCTGGCCGGCTTCATGCGCATTCTCACGCCGGGCTTTGTCTCGCACTACGAAGGCCGGCTGATCAATATCCATCCTTCGCTGCTGCCCGCGTTCACGGGCCTGCACACGCACCAGCGCGCCATCGATGCGGGCTGCAGGTTTGCGGGTGCCACCGTGCACCGCGTGACGGCCGAACTCGACGTGGGCCCGATTCTGGAGCAGGCCGTGGTGCCCGTGCTGCCCGGCGACACGGCCGAGCTGCTGGCCGCGCGCGTGCTGGTGCAGGAACACATCATCTATCCGCGCGCCGTGCTGGAGCTGGTCAAGGGCTGAGTTTTGATAGCTGGCGGCGCTTTGCCGGAAAGCGCCAGAGCCGATTTTCACGCGGATTTCTGCCGATCGGCGGGCAGGCGGCGAAAGCGCGGCCGCTCCACGCCATCTATGACCACGGTCTCGTTGAACATGGCCGCGGGCCGCACCCACAGGCCGTGCTCGCCATAGAGCGCGCGGTACAACGTCATGGGCTCCAGCGTTTCGCTGTGGCGCACGCTGCCCAGCACCTCGTAGCGCATGCCCTTGTAATGCTCGTAGAGGCCGGGTTCGGTGGTGATGAGGGGTGGAAGATCGTGATCGGACATGGTTTACTGAAAAAATGAGCGGCCTGCGCTGGGTGTGCAAGGGTCGGAGCCGGTTTTTACCCCGAATCCGCGGCCGCACAGAGCGGCCGAGAGTTCGGGCGCAAGCCAGGGCCAGGGCGAGAGTGGGACAATCGCGGCCATGCATCCCAAACAGCTACTCGACGCCTGCGCCGAACTGGTCAAGCGTACCCTGACATTTGAACACCCGGCCGATGCCGTGGTGTCCCGTTTTTTCCGTGAAAACCGCTATCTGGGCCCGCGCGAGCGCGCCACCCTGGCCGAAACCACTTATACCGTGCTGCGCAAGAAGCTGCGGTTCGAAGCGCTGGCCCATTCGGGCAGCGGCGCACGCGAGCGCCGCCTGGCCATTCTGGGCTTTGCGGAAGTGCTGCGCGAGCAGGCCAGGAAAGAGGGCAAGGCCAGGAACAAGGACGGCCAGGACAGCGAGACCTTTATCAAGGCCGCGCTGCTGCCCCAGGAACTCAAGTGGCTGGCTGCCTGCGACAGCATCCAGCCCGAGGAGCTGATGGAGGCGCACCGCCACAATCTGCCCGAATGGCTGGTGGAGCCGCTCAAGGCCCAGCTCGGCGACGGCTTCTGGCAGCTGACCGCCAGCATGGAGCGCAGCGCGCCGCTGGATCTGCGCGTGAACCAGCTCCATGACAAGCGCTCCGATGTGCGCAAGGAGCTGGAGAAGGCCGGCATCAAGGCCGAGCCCACGCCGTATTCGCCCATGGGCCTGCGCGTGGATGGCAAGCCCGCGCTGACCAAGGTCGATGCCTTTGTGCGCGGCGCCATCGAGGTGCAGGACGAGGGCTCGCAGCTGCTGGCCCTGCTGCTGGACGCCAAGCGCGGCGAGATGGTGGTGGATTTTTGCGCCGGCGCCGGCGGCAAGACCCTGGCGATAGGCGCGGCCATGCGTAACACCGGCCGTCTGTATGCCTTCGATGTGTCGGGCCACCGTCTCGATGCGCTCAAGCCGCGTCTGGCGCGCTCGGGCCTGTCCAATGTGCATCCGGCCGCCATCGCCCATGAGCGCGACGAGCGCGTCAAGCGCCTGGCCGGCAAGATCGACCGCGTGCTGGTCGATGCGCCCTGCTCGGGCCTGGGCACGCTGCGTCGCAACCCCGACCTCAAATGGCGCCAGAGCGCCAAGGCCGTGGAAGAACTGACGCAAAAGCAGGCCTCCATCCTCGAAAGCAGCGCCCGTCTGGTCAAGGCCGGCGGCCGCCTGGTCTATGCCACCTGCTCCATCCTGCCGCAGGAGAACGAGGCCATTGCCGAGGCCTTCAGCGCCGCGCATCCGGATTTCGTGCCGCTGGACGCTGCCGAGCTGCTGGAGCAGCTCAAGATCGCCGATGCCGACAAGCTCTGCAGCGGCGGCGATGCGGGCCGGCGCTATCTGCGCCTGTGGCCGCATCAACATGAAACAGATGGCTTTTTCGCGGCCGTTTGGGTCAGAAAAGCGTAAATTCACGGCAAATCCGGTATCTGCTGTCGGGGAAATCGCAGTCTTGTTCTAGGTCGCTCACCTAAAATGGCACGCCCGTGCCTGTGGAATGAGGTGCGGTTTTTTCGCCAAAGGCTTTGTTACGTATGTCGCTGGATATCGGCTTGATCTGGAATGCCGTCGTGGATTGGTTGGCCCATGGCCTGTGGGCGCTTTCGTGGTGGCAGCTGCTGCTGTACACCTTGTTCACCACCCACATCACGATTGCGGCGGTGACCATTTTTCTGCACCGCAGCCAGGCCCATCGTGCCCTGGATCTGGGGCCCGTGCCCGCGCATTTCTTCCGCTTCTGGCTCTGGCTGGGCACGGGCATGGTCACCAAGCAATGGGTGGCCATTCACCGCAAGCACCATGCCAAGTGCGAGACCGAGGAAGATCCGCACAGCCCCCAGACCCGCGGTCTGGGCAAGGTGATGCGCGAGGGTGCCGAGCTGTACCGTGCCGAGGCCCGGAATCAGGAAACGCTGAAGCAATACGGCCACGGCACGCCCGACGACTGGATGGAGCGCCATGTCTATCGCCACTCGGTGCTGGGCCCGTCGCTGATGCTGATCCTCAATGTGGCGCTGTTCGGCGCCATCGGCCTCACGATCTGGGCCGTGCAGATGGTCTGGATTCCGTTCTGGGCTGCGGGCGTGGTCAACGGTGTGGGCCACTTCTGGGGCTACCGCAATTACGAGGCTGCCGACGCTTCGACCAATCTCGTGCCCTGGGGCATCATCATCGGCGGCGAAGAGCTGCACAACAACCACCATACCTATCCGACCTCGGCCAAATTCTCGGTCAAGCGCTATGAGTTCGATATAGGCTGGATCTATATCAGCGCCATGCAGAAGATTGGCTGGGCCAAGGTCAAGAAGACGCCGCCGCGCCTGCGCAGCGGGGTCGTCAAGCCGGTGGCCGACGAGCTGACGCTGGAGGCCGTGATCGCCAACCGCTACGAGGTCATGGCGCGCTATGCGCGCGGCGTGCGCGCCGCGGTCAAGCAGGAACTCGACGCGCTCAAGCAGGCCCAGGCGCAGAAAGCCGAGGTCTCGCTGCTCAAGAGCGCCCAGCGCTGGCTGCACCGCGATGCCGAAAAAGTCCCGGCCGATGCCCAAGGCCAGCTTGCACAGGCGCGCGCGGCCCATCCCGTGATCGACCAGATGCTGACCATGCGCGAGGAGCTGCGCCAGCTCTGGCTCAACACCACGCTGAGCCGCGAACAGCTGACCGGCAATCTGCAGGCCTGGTGTCAGCGTGCCGAAGCCAGCGGCATCGCCGCGCTCAAGGACTTCTCGGTCAAGCTGCGCGCCGCCCACGCTTGAGTTCGCCGCGGCTCTCGCGGCGCGGCCATTGACCCACCAGCCACCGCCTCAGGTCCGCAAGACCGGGGCGGTTTTCTTTTGCTGCGGGCGCGTTCGGCTGCACTCTTATGCTGCTGCGTCCCTCCACGCACAGCACCTGGACCCAGAGCGCGCCGGGCGCGCTCCAGCTCTGGCCGTTGTACAGGCGCATGCTGTAGCCAGTGCAGGCATCCAGCGTCGAGAGCGGGGTGGTGGACAGCTGGACCGGGGCACCCAGGCAGAGCAGCGTGCTGCCTTCGGCCAGGGCCAGGGTCAGCATATGGCCGGGTGCGAGTGCATGCTGCTGGGTGCTGTTTTCGGTGAGCATGGGAAGCCTTGGTCTTGAGTGATGCAGGGCTCCAAGCGTAAGTTTTGCGGCCGCTTCGCAACAGGCACAGCACGGGGCTTGTGCAAACGCATCAGGGCAGATTGTTCGGGTTCTGTTGCGGTAGGTTTGCACGGCATCTGTATCTGTTGCGGAACAGGGCTTGCTGGCATGATGCGGGCTCAATCGTCCATTTCCACCTCCATGCCGAGTCCCGTCGCTCTCGAATCTTTGCCGGCCACCGGCCCGGCCCTGCCGCTGTACCAGCGGCTGGCAGCCACCTATGGCGAGGCCATTTCCCTGGGAACGCTCGAGGCGGGCGAGCGCATGCCCTCGGTGCGCGAGCTGATGGCCAGGCACGACATCAGCCTGTCCACGGCCTTGCAGATGCTGCGCCATCTCGAGGAGCTGGGGCGGCTGGAAGCCAGACCCCGGGTCGGCTATTTCGTGCGCGCGGCGGCCGCGGCCCTGCCCCTGACCAGCGAGCCCGATCTGAGCCAGCCGGTGCAGGCCAACCCGCATGCGCATTTCGTGGGCATCAACGAGCATATTTCCCTGCTGCTGGAGCGCGGGCGCCAGACCGAGGTGTACATGGATCTTGGCGGCTGCACGCCGCCGGCCGCGCTGTTCGACCATCACTATCTGAACAAGACCGTGACGCGCCTGCTGCGCGAGCACCCGACCCTGCTGTCGCAAGGGCGCTCGCTGCTGGCCAACCAGGGCAACCATCCCGGGTTTCAGCAGGCCATGGCGCGCCACGCCCTGGCAACGGGCATACGCGTGGCACCGGCCGATGTGCTGGCCACGACCGGCAATTCCGAGGGCGTGAGCCTGGCTCTGGCGGCCGTGGCTTCGCCCGGAGACATGGTGGCCGTGGAGTCGCCCACCTATTACGGGCTGCTGCAGGTCGTGGAGTCGCTGCAGCTGCAGACCCTGGAGATTCCCTGCAGCCCGCGCACGGGCATGTCGCTGGAGGCGCTGGAGCTGGCCTTCCAGACCCAGCCGCGGCTCAAGGCCGTGGTGGTCGTGCCCGAGCTGCAGATGCCGCTGGGCGCGCGCATGCCCGATGAGCACAAGGCCAGGCTGGTGGCGCTGTGCGCGGCCCATGGCGCGGCGCTGATAGAAGATGACTCCTACGGCCTGTTCGTGGAGGGGCAGTCGGCCACCAGGCCGCTCAAGGCCTGGGACAGCGTCTCCGGTCATGTGATCTACTGCCAGGCTTTCAACAAAAGCCTGGCACCGGGCCTGCGCCAGGGCTGGATGAATGCCGGCCAGTGGCATGGCCGGGTGCAGATGCTCAAGTTCGCACAAAGTCGCAACACCCAGACCCTGGGGCAGCTGGTGGTGGCCGAGGTGCTGGGGTCGCCCACGCATCAGCGCAGCCTGGAAAAGCTCAGGCAAAGGCTCAAGAAGCAGCGCGAAGCCATGGCCGCACTGGTGGCGCGGTACTTCCCCCTGGGCATGCGCATGAGCCTGCCTGCGGGCGGCCTGTGCCTGTGGCTGGAGTTCCTGCCGGAAATGTCCACTTCCAAGCTGTTCGGCGCGGCGCTGGAGCGCGGCATACGCATTGCGCCGGGCAGCATGTTCTCCAACTCGGGCCGCTATGAGCACTGCATGCGCCTGGCCTGCACCCATCCCATAGACGCTCTGATGGAGCAGGCCATGCGGGACCTGGGCGCCATGGCCTGCCAGCAGCTGGGCCAGAGTCCGCGCGGCTGAGGCCGTGCGTGAAACAGGCATAAAAAAACCGCCGGCACTTGCGTGAGGCGGTTTTCTTTAGCAAGGCCGAATTACTTCAGCTTCACTTCCTTGTACTCGACGTGCTTGCGAGCCTTGGGGTCGAACTTCGAGATCAACATCTTTTCAGGCATTGTCTTTTTGTTCTTGGTGGTGGTGTAGAAGTGGCCGGTACCAGCAGTGGATTCCAGCTTGATCTTTTCGCGTCCGCCTTTAGAAGCCATGGTGTTTCTCCTTTAGGAAATTAAGCTTGGCCACGAGCGCGCATGTCTGCGAGCACGGAGTCGATACCGTTCTTGTCGATCAGGCGCAGAGCAGCGCTGGAGACGCGCAGGCGCACCCAACGGTTTTCGCTCTCCACCCAGAAACGGCGGTATTGCAGGTTGGGGAGAAAACGACGCTTGGTCTTGTTGTTGGCGTGGGAAACATTGTTGCCCACCATGGGCTTCTTGCCCGTAACTTCACATACGCGTGCCATTGGGACACTCCGATAGTTGAATCGGCCGCCGGCTCTGGAGCCCCGCTAGTGCAGCAGGGTGTGCCGACAACCTCACCTCGCCAGTTTGTAATGGGTGGCGGTAGCCCGATTGCGGAGTCCCGACGGCACAAAGCGCTTTGCAGCGGCTGTGTTGCACTACCTAGAATCCAGCAAAGTCGGCAATTATAGCGTTTTTGCAAAAAAGCCCCCGGGGCCGGCCAAAACTGGCTGCCACTAGGGGCTTTTGGCGCGGGCGCGCCGGGCTCAGGCTTCCTGCTCGAGGAAGCGCTGGGCGTCCAGCGCGGCCATGCAGCCCGTGCCGGCGCTGGTGATGGCCTGGCGGTAGACATGGTCCTGTACGTCGCCGGCGGCAAACACGCCGGGCACGCTGGTCTGGGTGGCAAAGCCCTTGAGGCCGCCCTGGGTGATGATGTAGCCGTTTTCCATCTCCAGCTGGCCCTGGAAGATATCGGTATTCGGGTGGTGGCCGATGGCGATGAAGCAGCCCTGCAGTTTGATGTCTTCGGTCCGGCCATCCTGCGTGCTCTTGATGCGGATGCCCGTCACGCCGCTCTGGTCGCCCAGTACCTCATCGAGCGTGAAGTGGGTCTTGAGCTCGATCTTGCCTTCCTCGACCTTTTCCATCAGCTTGTCCACCAGGATGGGCTCGGCCTTGAACTTGTCGCGGCGGTGTATCAGCGTGACCTTGCTGGCGATATTGGACAGGTACAGAGCCTCTTCCACGGCAGTGTTGCCGCCGCCGATCACGCACACCGGCTGTTCGCGGTAGAAGAAGCCGTCGCAGGTGGCGCAGGCCGACACGCCGCGGCCCATGAAGGATTCCTCGGAAGGCAGGCCCAGATACTTGGCCGAGGCGCCCGTGGCGATGATCAGCGAGTCGCAGGTGTAGGTGCCGTTGTCGCCGGTCAGCGTGAAGGGGCGCTTGGAGAAATCGACCTTGTGGATGTGGTCGAACACAATCTGGGTCTTGAAGCGCTCGGCATGCTCCAGAAAACGCTGCATCAGCTCGGGACCTTGTACGCCCATGACATCGGCAGGCCAGTTATCGACTTCGGTGGTGGTCATCAGCTGGCCGCCCTGGGCCATGCCGGTGACGAGCAGAGGCTTGAGGTTGGCGCGTGCAGCATATACGGCAGCGGTGTAGCCGGCAGGGCCGGAGCCCAGGATGAGAACTTGTGCGTGTTGGGTAGAGGACATGAAACGTGACTCTGATAAAAAACGCTGGCCGGCAACCGGCGCGCAGTCATGAAAACATTGAACAGATATGGGAGTATCGCTGCTGATCAAGGCCTGCGCCCGCAGCCGTTTTAAATCACCGGAATTGTCAAAAATGATGGTGGTGCAGCGGTTACGCTAGGCCCGCGACGGTTTTGTTGCATGTGCTTGCATTACGCTGGCGGATCGTCTTGGCCTAATGCACTGCTTGGACAAGGGGCTAAGGTAAGCTTGCGCCTGCGTATGACATATACATTGAACGCTTCGAACGCGTCTTCTTCCGGCAAATCGAAATCCCGGCCCGCTGCGCCGCGCTATGGTGTGATTCGTTTCAGCCAGGAAGTTCTGTTGCTGATCGGCCTGCTGGCCCTGGTTTTCTGGCTCACGGCCATGTTCACCTACTCCCCGCAGGATGCGGCCTGGTCCACTTCGGGCGCCGGGCAAAAGCCGTTTGTGCACAACTGGATGGGCCGCGTGGGTGCCTGGCTGGCCGATGCCTGCTATTTCGGCTTCGGCATGTCCGTCTGGTGGCTGGTGCTGGCCGCCCTGCAGTCCTGGGGCACATCGCTGCTGCGCTGGATGCGCGGCGGGGTGGGCAAGGACGGCTCTCCGCTGGCGCTGATGCCGTTGTGGCGCCGCCGTTTCCTGTTCTGGGGCGGTCTGGCCGTGCTCATGGCCTCCAGCTGTGCGCTGGAGTGGACGCGTCTGTATCGCTTCGAGAGCCTGCTGCCCGGTCCCGCCGGCGGCGTGTTCGGCTACATGATGGGTTTTCACAGCCTCAAATGGTTGGGTTTTGCGGGCTCGGGCCTGATCGGCATCTGCCTGTGCGTGCTGGGTGCGGCCATGGTGTTCGGCTTTTCCTGGGGCCGGCTGGCCGAAGGCCTGGGCGCACGCCTGGACGGCCTGGTGCAGTTCGGCCGCGAGCGCCGCGAAATTGCCAAGGACGTGTCCGTGGGCAAAAAGGCCGCGCGCGAGCGCGAGGAGGTGGTGTTCGACCGCAGCGAAGGCGAGATCAGCGCTCCCGTGCATCAGCCCGTGCAGATCATCGAGCCGGTGCTGCAGGAGGCCGCCCAGCCCAGCGCCCGCGTGGTCAAGGAGCGCCAGCAGCCGCTGTTCACCGACCATCCCGACAGCAAGCTGCCGCAGGTGGATCTGCTCGACGCGGCCCAGCAGCGCCAGGAGTCCGTCTCCGCCGAAACGCTGGAGATGACCAGCCGTCTGATCGAGAAGCGCCTCAAGGATTTCGGCGTGGAGGTGCGCGTGGTTGCGGCCATGCCCGGCCCCGTGATCACGCGCTACGAGATCGAGCCCGCCACGGGCGTCAAAGGCTCGCAGATCGTGAACCTGGCCAAGGATCTGGCGCGTTCGCTGTCCCTGGTGTCGATACGCGTGATCGAGACCATCCCCGGCAAGAACTTCATGGCGCTGGAGCTGCCCAATGCCAAGCGCCAGTCCATCCGCCTGTCCGAGGTGCTGGGCTCCCAGGTTTATCACGACGCCAAGAGCATGCTGACCATGGGCCTGGGCAAGGACATCGTGGGCAACCCCGTGGTCGCCGACCTGGCCAAGATGCCGCACGTGCTGGTGGCCGGTACCACGGGCTCGGGCAAGTCCGTGGGTATCAATGCCATGATCCTGTCTCTGCTCTACAAGGCCGAGGCACGCGACGTGCGCCTGCTGATGATCGACCCCAAGATGCTGGAAATGTCGGTCTACGAAGGTATCCCGCACCTGCTGTGCCCCGTGGTCACCGACATGAAGCAGGCCGCCAACGGCCTGAACTGGTGCGTGGCGGAGATGGAGCGCCGCTACAAGCTCATGAGCAAGCTGGGCGTGCGCAATCTGGCGGGCTACAACACCAAGATCGACGAGGCCAGGGCGCGCGAGGAATCGATTCCGAATCCCTTCAGCCTCACGCCCGAGGACCCCGAGCCGCTGCAGCGCCTGCCGCATATCGTGATCGTGATCGACGAGCTGGCCGACCTGATGATGGTGGTGGGCAAGAAGATCGAAGAGTTGATCGCGCGCCTGGCGCAGAAAGCGCGTGCGGCCGGCATCCACCTGATTCTGGCCACCCAGCGCCCCAGCGTGGACGTGATCACGGGCCTGATCAAGGCCAATATCCCGACGCGCATCGCCTTCCAGGTTTCGAGCAAGATCGACAGCCGCACCGTGCTCGACCAGATGGGCGCCGAGTCGCTGCTGGGCATGGGCGACATGCTCTACATGGCCAGCGGCACGGGTCTGCCGATCCGTGTGCACGGCGCGTTTGTGTCCGACGACGAGGTGCACCGCGTGGTCAGCTACCTCAAGGAGCAGGGTGAGCCCGACTACATCGACGGCGTGCTGGAAGGCGGCTCGGTCGACGGCGAAGGCGACGACGACGAGGGCGGCGGCAACGGCGAGAAGGACGAGCTCTACGACCAGGCCGTGGAGATCGTGCTGAAAGACCGCAAGGCCAGCATTTCCTATGTTCAGCGCAAACTACGCATCGGCTACAACCGCTCGGCCAATCTGCTGGAGCAGATGGAGAGGGCGGGCCTGGTGAGCTCGCTGACCTCCAGCGGCCAGCGCGAGGTGCTGGTCCCGGCGAGAGAAACCCCCTGAGCCGCGTTGCGGCTTCCCCCAAGGGGGACGGGCGCCTTTGCTGCGGGGCGGCCCTTGCTGGCGCCCCCACCCTGGATTGGGGGCATATTGGAGAAATTTCGATGAAGAAAATAATCACCGCAATATTGATAGCTGGCAGCGCAGGCGCTGCCATGGCCGATGGGCTGCAGAGCCTGGAATCCTTCATGAAGAACGCCCAGGCGGGCAAGGCCGAGTTCACCCAGTCGGTGACCTCGCCGGCCAAGGCCGGCCAGGAAGCGCGCACCAAGGTGTCCAGCGGCGGCTTCGAATTCCAGCGCCCCGGCAAGTTCCGGTTCAGCTATACCAAGCCTTTCGAGCAGCTCATCGTGGCCGATGGCAAGACGCTGTGGCTGTACGACGCGGACCTGAACCAGGTGACGGAGCGCGCCCAGGCCCAGGCTCTGGGCAGCACGCCGGCTGCGATCCTGACCTCGGCAACCGATCTCAAGGCCCTGAGGGCCGACTTCGAACTCAGCAATCAGCCCAATAGCGACGGCCTGGAATGGGTGCTGGCCAGCCCCAGGCAGAAAGGCGGCCAGCTCAAGAGCGTGCGCATAGGCTTTTCACCCGAGGGCCAGCTGGCCGCGCTGGACATCGAGGATAGCTTTGGCCAGCGTTCGCTGATGCAGTTCAAGGGGCTGCGCACGCAAGCATCGCTGCCGGCCTCGACCTTCCATTTCACGGCGCCCAAGGGGGCCGACGTGCTCAAGCAATAAGCGCTGATAAGGCGCAAAGCAAAAGGCCTGCATGCGCAGGCCTTTTCTCTATGAGCGGACGCAGCCTGCTATCGACAAGCGCGAGCTGCTGCGGGCATGGCGGCCATCAGGCTTGGGTGACCGCGGCCTGGGGCTTGGCGGTGGCCAGGTAGTCCACCAGGGCAGCGATCACCAGCACGCCCACCACCGGGCTGACCCAGCCCATGCCCAGGGCGACGCCAGGCAGGCTGTCCAGCCAGGCCGGCACCAGGGCATCGAGCTTGGCAGCCTTGGCCGCATCGAACAGGCCGAAGACCAGGGCCACCAGCATGACGGGGATGTAGACCCATGAGGCCCGGTTCCAGCGGTGCAGCAGGCTCAGGGCGATGAGCACGATGGCCACGGGATAGAGGCCGACCAGCACGGGGATGGATACGGCGATCAGCTGGGCCAGCCCCTGGTTGGCCACGACGGTGCTGAACACCGACAGGCCTATGACCATGGTGCGGTAGGAGATGCCGGTGAGCTCGCTGAAGAAGCTGGCGCAGGCGGTGATCAGGCCCACGCCCGTGGTGAGGCAGGCCAGCATGATGACGATGGCCAGCAGCCACAGGCCAGCGGGGCCGAAGGTGTGTTGCACAAAAGCCGTAAGGAGCTGCACGCCCGTGCTGGCATCGGCGGCCAGATTGCTGCTGGTGGCGCCCAGATAGATCAGCGACACATAGACCAGGCCCAGGCAGGTCGCGGCGATCAGGCCTGCGTAGATGCAGTAGCGGGTGTGGAGCTTGCCGTCCGTGATGCCCGCGGCCTTGATGGTGTTGACGATCACGATGCCGAAGATCAGCGAGGCCAGCGCATCCATGGTCTGGTAGCCCTGCAAAAAGCCTTCGGCGAAGGCTGCGGCCTGCGAGGCATAGGCCGCGCTGCTGGAGCTGTAGCCCCCGGCCGGGGCCAGGAAGGCCGCGCCGCCGAGTATGGTCAGGGCCAGGATCAGCACCGGCGTGATGATCTTGCCCACGTTGTCCATGAGCTTGCCGGGAAACAGCGACAGCAGCGCCACCATTACAAAATATGCCAGGGTGAAGGCCAGCAGCAGGGCCGGGGTGTTGCCCACGAACGGAGCCAGGCCCATTTCAAAGGAGACGGTGGCGGTGCGCGGCGTGGCAAACAGCGGACCTATCGTCAGATAGATGGCAATGGCCAGAATCAGTCCCGCCATCCGGCCTATGGGCCGGGTCAGCGAGTCCAGGCCGCCGCCCACGCGGGCCAGCGCCACCACGCCCAGCAGGGGCAGGCCCACGCCGGTCAGCAGAAAGCCTATGGAAGCGCCCAGCAGGTTCTGGCCTGCGGCCATGCCCACCATGGGAGGGAAGATGATGTTGCCGGCGCCCAGGAACAGGGCGAAGGTCATGAAGCCGAGGGCGATGATGTCCCGCGTCTTGAGTGTTGTCATAGGGATAGGCTCTGGCGCGCTGCGCATGCGGCGGCGCACCCTGGAGCAAGTTGGAACCAAGGAAAGCGGCGGATTCTTTCGATCGAGTTCTGGCTGACGGCGGTGGCCGTATCAGTCGCAGGCCTTGCCAGCCTTGGATGAGGGCCTGGGGCAAGAAATCAGAGGGTGCAGCCGGGCCTGGCTTGTGGCAGACAGGTCCCGGGCCGGCTTTTCCATAAAGGTGAGGGGTGGCCTCGCTAATGGAGATTGGTGATCCGCTAAAACGCGTATTCTCACCGATGATTTATTCTGATAAACGGACAAGGTTTAAGATTTGCCGGCACCGCCAGCCTTGAGCGGGCGCCGGGCCGCGGTTTTCGCGGCGCTGCAACCCGCATGCCCGCGCGGCCTGGCCCGGCAGCGGATACTTGAGGGTTCATGGTCACGCAACATACTTCCCGCTCCCCCGCTCCTTCCCACCAGCCTCTGGCCGAGCGCCTGCGACCGCGCACGCTGGCCGAGGTCATAGGCCAGCAGCATGTGCTGGGCGAAGGCATGCCGCTGCGCCTGGCCTTCGAATCGGGTCGGCCCCACAGCTGCATACTCTGGGGCCCGCCCGGCGTGGGCAAGACCACGATCGCGCGGCTCATGGCCGATGCCTTCGATGCGCAATTCATCTCCATCAGCGCCGTGCTCGGCGGTGTCAAGGACATCCGCGAGGCCGTAGAGCAGGCCCAGGCCGCGCGCGACGGCCTGATGCAGCAGCGCACCATCGTCTTCGTCGACGAGGTGCACCGCTTCAACAAAAGCCAGCAGGATGCTTTTCTGCCGCATGTGGAGAGCGGTCTGTTCACCTTCATCGGTGCGACCACCGAGAACCCCTCGTTCGAGGTCAACTCGGCCCTGCTGTCGCGCGCTGCGGTCTATGTGCTGCAGTCGCTGAGCGAGGACGACCTCAAGCAGATCGTGGCCAAAGCCCAGGCCATACAGGCGGTTCCTGCTATCGAAGATGAGGCGCTGGAGCGCCTGATCGCCTATGCCGACGGCGATGCGCGCCGGCTGCTGAACACGCTCGAAACCTTGGCCATCACGGCCGAGCAGGCCGGTGTGGAGCGCATTACCGATGCCTGGCTGCTCAAGGTGCTGGGCGAGCGCATGCGCCGCTACGACAAGGGCGGCGAGCAGTTCTACGACACCATCAGCGCCCTGCACAAATCCGTGCGCGGCTCCGATCCCGATGCAGCGCTGTACTGGTTCTGCCGCATGCTGGACGGCGGGGCCGATCCGCGCTATCTGGCGCGGCGCATCGTGCGCATGGCCTGGGAGGACATAGGTCTGGCCGACCCGCGCGCCATGCAGATGTGCAACGATGCGGCCGCCACCTACGAGCGCCTGGGCAGCCCCGAGGGCGAGCTGGCGCTGGCCCAGGCCGTGATCTATCTGGCCGTGGCGCCCAAGAGCAATGCGGGCTATATGGCCTATAACAAGGCCAAGGCCTTTGTGAAGGGCGACCCCACGCGGCCCGTGCCCCTGCATCTGCGCAATGCGCCGACCAAGCTCATGAAGCAGCTCGACTACGGCAAGAACTACCGTTATGCGCACAGCGAAGAAGGCGGTTTTGCGGCGGGCGAGCGCTATCTGCCCGACGGCATGGAAGACCCGGGCTTCTATCAGCCCGTGCCGCGCGGGCTGGAGATCAAGATCGGCCAGAAGCTGGCCGAGCTGCGCGCGCTCAACGAGGCGGCCCGCGCCGCGAGCGATCCCGAAACCGGTTTGTAAAGCGCCGATTGCCCGGGTGTTGCAAGACCGGCACGCCTTGCGTGCTGCGATTTTTGCTGCGCGGCAGCTGTTTCCCAGCGGTTTGCAGCGCGATCCGGGACTAAGTGCCTGTATTTATTGAACTTGAACGGCTCATAAAGTTATTGCGCTGCAGCAATCTGCGGTGCTGCCGCGGGAAACCCCGGTTCTGGCCCTTGAAAACTGCTCCCTAGAATCAGCCAATCTCTTGCAGCAGGCGGCTCACAAAGCCGCGGATGGCGGGAGAGGAACCATGGCATCGCTGGCTCCGTCGTTCGGGATGAGAGGCTTGCAGTGTCTCCGTCTTGTATCGAGGGAAGGGGAGCGCGCTTATGGATATCTTGCTGCAACAGATCATCAACGGTCTGGTGCTGGGCAGCATGTACGCCTTGATAGCCTTGGGCTACACCATGGTGTACGGCATCATTCAGCTGATCAATTTCGCCCACGGCGAGGTGCTGATGGTCGGGGCCCTGACCAGCTGGAGCTGCATAGGCCTGATGCAGGAGGCCATGCCCTATCTGCCGGGCTGGCTGATGCTGCTGATCGCGGCCATCATCGCCTGCGTGGTGGCGGCAACGCTCAATTTCGTGATCGAGAAAGTGGCCTACCGGCCGCTGCGCAACAGCCCGCGTCTGGCGCCGCTGATCACCGCCATCGGCGTCTCCATCCTGCTGCAGACGCTGGCCATGATCATCTGGAAGCCCAATTACAAGGCCTACCCCACGATGCTCTCGTCCACGCCGTACGAGATCGGCACGGCGGTGATCACTCCCACCCAGATCCTGGTGCTGGCGGTCACGGCCATAGCCCTGACCACGCTGATGTATCTGGTCAACCGCACCAAGCTGGGTCGCGCCATGCGCGCCACGGCCGAGAACCCGCGCGTGGCGGCCCTGATGGGCGTCAAGCCGGACATGGTGATCTCGGCCACCTTCATCATCGGCGCCGTGCTGGCCGCCATCGCCGGCATCATGTATGCCTCCAACTACGGCACGGCCCACCACACCATGGGCTTTCTGCCGGGCCTCAAGGCCTTCACGGCGGCCGTGTTCGGTGGCATCGGCAATCTGGCCGGGGCCGTGGTCGGCGGCCTGCTGCTGGGCCTGATCGAGTCCATAGGCTCGGGCTATATCGGCGACCTGACGGGCGGCGTGCTGGGCAGCCAGTACACCGACATCTTTGCCTTCATCGTGCTCATCATCATCCTCACGCTGCGCCCCTCGGGCCTGCTGGGCGAGCGCGTGGCCGACCGCGCATAAGGAGTGTCCATGCCAAGCAACAAGACACTCCATTGGATTCTGGGCGGCATAGCCCTGCTGCTGCTGCCGCTGCTGCTGCAGCATTTCGGCAACGCCTGGGTACGCATTGCCGACCTGGCCCTGCTGTACGTGATGCTGGCCCTGGGGCTGAACATCGTGGTGGGCTATGCGGGCCTGCTGGACCTGGGCTATGTGGCTTTCTATGCCGTGGGCGCCTATATGTTCGGGCTCATGGCCTCGCCCCATCTTGCGGAAACCTTCGAGGGCTTTGTGGCCATGTTCCCCAACGGGCTGCATACCTCGATCTGGCTGGTGATCCCCCTGGGAATGCTGCTGGCCGCGGGGGCCGGGGTGCTGCTGGGTCTGCCCGTGCTGCGCTTGCGCGGCGACTATCTGGCCATCGTGACCCTGGGCTTTGGCGAGATCATCCGCATCTTCATCAACAACCTGGACCAGCCCGTCAACATCACCAACGGCCCCAAGGGCATAGGGCAGATCGACTCGGTCAAGATCTTCGGCCTGGACCTGGCCAAGCGCCAGGAGATCTTCGGCTTCGATATCGCCTCGGTCACGCTGTACTACTACCTGTTCCTGGCCCTGGTGCTGTTCACCATCCTGATCTGCTATCGCCTGCAGGACTCGCGCATAGGCCGCGCCTGGATGGCGATCCGCGAGGACGAGATCGCGGCCAAGGCCATGGGCATCAATGTGCGCAATATGAAGCTGCTGGCCTTCGGCATGGGGGCTTCGTTCGGCGGCGTGGCGGGCTCCATGTTCAGCGCCTTCCAGGGCTTTGTCTCGCCGGAGTCGTTCAGCCTCATGGAGTCGGTGATGATCGTGGCCATGGTGGTGCTGGGCGGGCTGGGCCATATCCCGGGCGTGATCCTGGGGGCAGTGCTGCTGTCGGCCTTGCCCGAGGTGCTGCGCTATGTGGCCGGCCCGCTGCAGGAGATGACGGGCGGGCGCCTGGACGCCTCGATTCTGCGCCAGCTGCTGATCGCCCTGGCCATGATCGTCATCATGCTCATGCGACCGCGCGGCCTGTGGCCGACGCCCGAGCATGGTCAGAGCCTGAACCGTCCGTCCTGATGACGGCGAAGACAAGGAATTGAGCTGATATGGCAGAGAGCACGACTTCCACGGTTCTGCAGGTTTCGGACATCTCCAAGCGCTTTGGCGGCCTGCAGGCGCTTTCGGGGGTGGGCATGAAGATCGAGAGGGGCCAGGTCTATGGCCTGATCGGCCCCAACGGCGCGGGCAAGACCACCTTCTTCAATGTGATCACGGGCCTGTACGCGCCGGACACCGGCAGTTTCGAGCTGGCGGGCAAGCCCTATGAGCCGACGGCGGTGCACAAGGTGGCCAGGGCCGGTATTGCGCGCACCTTCCAGAACATCCGCCTGTTTGCGGAGATGACGGCGCTGGAGAACGTGATGGTGGGGCGCCATGTGCGCACCCATTCGGGCTTGATAGGCGCGGTGTTCCGCACCCCGCGCTTCAAGGCCGAGGAGGCTGCGATCCGCGCACGCGCACGCGAGCTGCTCGACTATGTGGGCATTGCCAAATATGAGGTGTTCAAGGCGCGCACCCTGTCCTATGGCGACCAGCGCCGGCTCGAGATCGCGCGGGCGCTGGCGACCGATCCGCAACTGATCGCGCTCGACGAGCCCGCGGCCGGCATGAATGCCACCGAAAAAATCCAGCTGCGCGAGCTGATCGACCGCATCCGCAAGGACGGCCGCACCATCTTGCTGATCGAGCACGACGTGAAGCTGGTGATGGGCCTGTGCGACCGGGTGACGGTGCTGGACTATGGCAAGCAGATTGCCGAAGGCACGCCGGCCGAAGTGCAGAGGAACGAAAAAGTGATAGCCGCCTACCTGGGCACCGGAGGCCATTGAAGATGGAAGAACAAGTGCAGGAACGTCCCCAGGGCGCCAAGCCCGCGGCCCAGGTGCTGCTGCAGGTCAGCGGCCTCAAGGTGGCTTACGGCGGCATTCAGGCCGTCAAGGGGGTGGATTTCGAGGTGCGCCAGGGCGAGCTGGTGTCGCTGATAGGCTCCAACGGTGCGGGCAAGACCACCACCATGAAGGCCGTCACGCGCGGCCTGCCCATGGCCGATGGCGAGATTCTCTACATGGGCCGCAGCATCAAGGGCAAGGGCGCCTGGGATCTGGTGTCCGAGGGCCTGGTCATGGTGCCCGAAGGCCGCGGCGTGTTCGCGCGCATGACCATCACCGAAAACCTGCTTATGGGCGCTTATACGCGCAACGACAAGGCGGGAATCCAGGCCGATATCGAGCGCATGTTCGGCATCTTCCCGCGCCTCAAGGAACGCAAGGATCAGCTGGCGGGCACCATGTCGGGCGGCGAGCAGCAGATGCTGGCCATGGCGCGCGCGCTGATGAGCCAGCCCAAGGTGCTGCTGCTCGACGAGCCTTCGATGGGGTTGTCGCCCATCATGGTGGACAAGATTTTCGAGGTGGTCAGCGATGTCTACGCTCTGGGCGTGACCATGGTGCTGGTGGAGCAGAACGCCAGCCGCGCGCTGGCGCTGGCCGATCGCGGCTATGTGATGGAGTCCGGCATCATCACCATGAGCGGAGCCGGCCAGACGCTGCTCAACGATCCGCGGGTGCGCGCCGCCTATCTGGGCGAGTAGGCGCAGCCTGGCCCGGAGCCCGGCGACCGGATTCATCAAGGTTGCAGGGGCAGTATCAGGGCCCGAATTCCCCTGAAACTACGGTTTTTGACAAAAAAATGACGTTTTTGTGATGAGTTGATTTGTTTTATTCTGTTCGTTTTATTTCTTTTTTATTCTGTTTAATATATTAAAGAAATTTACATATGAAGAAAAGAAATTTTTAGAACTCAAGCGCGTGCGCCGGGGTCTTGCTGCAGCGCCATAATCCGGCCCTCGTTCAACACCCAGAAAGCGCCATGAGCTGGTTGCAATCCCTTCCCGTCGGCATCCAGACCGTGCTGCTGCTGATGCTCAGCAATGTCTTCATGACCATGGCCTGGTACGGGCATCTGAAGAATCTGGCCACCGCCCCCTGGTATGTGGCGGCGCTGGTCAGTTGGGGCATTGCCCTGTGCGAATACCTGCTGCAGGTGCCGGCCAACCGCATAGGCCACACCGAGTTCAGCGTGGCCCAGCTGAAGATCATGCAGGAGGTGATCACGCTCTCGGTCTTCGTGCCGTTTGCCGTGCTCTACCTGAATCAGCCGCTCAAGTGGGATTTCCTCTGGGCGGGGCTGTGCATGGTCGGTGCCGTGTATTTTATTTTTCGTGGAGCTTGAAGGGGTGTCCCGAAGACGCGCAGAAACGCACAAAGACTCAAGAGTAAACTTCGCCCCGTTCAAGCCGGGAGCCATGCTCTGTTGCACTGAGTCGCCTGGTTTCGTTTTTCCCCGGTAAGGAGCATTCATGCTGTTTGGCAAGTTATTGCCGCGCGAAGGCAATTTTTTCGAGATGTTCAATCAACATGCGGATCGCATCGTTGAAGCAGCACACGCCTTCTCGCAGCTCGTCGCCAACTATAACGATCCACATTTGCGCGAAAAGTACAACGTGGATGTGGACAACGCGGAGCGCGCTGCAGATCGTGTGACACACGATGTCAGCAAGCTGCTGCACAAGACCTTCATCACTCCGCTGGATCGCGAGCACATCCACTCGCTGATCAACACCATGGACGATGTGGCCGACCTGATCCAGGACTCGGCAGAGACCATGGCGCTGTACGACGTGCGCCTGATGACCGAAGAAATCACGCGTCTGACGGATCTGTGTGTGCGCTGCTGCGAGCGCCTGCGCGACGCCGTCAAGCTGCTGGACCGTCTGGCCGATCCGGCCATCGTCGACGCCATGCACAAGACCTGCGAGGAAATCGATCGTCTGGAAAGCGACGCCGACCGCGTGATGCGCTCCGCAATGAGCAAGCTGTTCCGCGAAGAGCCCGATGTGCGCGAGGTGATCAAGCTCAAGGCCATCTATGAGCTGCTGGAAACCATCACGGACCGTTGCGAGGACGTGGCGAACCTGATCGAGGGCATCGTCCTCGAGAATTCCTGATTCTCGCTGGAGTTCGACGATGGAACCCGTACAGGCAGCCCTGTGGGTTGTGATTTTGCTGGTGGTGCTCGCCCTGCTGTTCGACTTCATGAACGGCTTTCACGACGCCGCCAATTCCATTGCCACCGTGGTTTCCACGGGTGTGCTCAAGCCCACGCAGGCCGTGGTGTTCGCCGCGTTTTTCAACGTGGTGGCGATCTTTATCTTTCACCTGAGCGTGGCCGCCACGGTGGGCAAGGGCATTGTGCAGCCGGGCGTGGTCGATACGCATGTGGTCTTCGGTGCCCTGGTCGGCGCGATTGCCTGGAATGTCATCACCTGGATCTATGGCATTCCCAGCAGCTCCTCGCATGCGCTGATCGGCGGCATCGTGGGCGCGGTGATGGCCAAGGCCGGTGCCGGAGCGCTGATCGCGGCCGGCATCTGGAAGACCGTGGTCTTCATCTTTGTCTCGCCTATCCTGGGTTACATCCTGGGCTCGCTGATGATGGTGCTGGTGGCCTGGATCTGCCGTCGCACCAGTCCCAACAAGGTGGACCGCTGGTTCCGCCGTCTGCAGCTGGTGTCCGCTGGCGCCTACAGCCTGGGCCACGGCGGCAATGATGCGCAGAAAACCATCGGCATCATCTGGCTGCTGCTGATCGCCACCGGCTATGCCAACGCGGGCGATGCCTCGCCCCCGACCTGGACCATTGTCTGCTGCTATATGGCCATTGGCCTGGGCACCATGTTCGGCGGCTGGCGCATCGTGAAGACCATGGGCCAGAAGATCACCAAGCTCAAACCCGTGGGCGGCTTCTGCGCCGAAAGCGGCGGTGCTCTGACGCTGTTCCTGGCGACCTTTCTGGGCGTGCCGGTCTCGACGACCCACACCATCACCGGCGCCATCGTGGGCGTGGGCTCCACCCAGCGCGCCAGCGCCGTGCGCTGGGGCGTGGCGGGCAATATCGTCTGGGCCTGGGTGCTGACGATCCCGGCCAGCGCTTTTGTGGCCTCGATCGCCTACTGGATCAGCCTGCAGCTGTATTGATGCGTGACTGCCCCGGGCTTCATGGCTACTGACGCAGATCGGCCCCGGGTTAGAAGGTAAAAAGGCTTCGCGTTGCGAAGCCTTTTTTCTTGGTATCTCTGGCTGGCGAGAGGCTGCGGCTTATTGGGAGATCTTGCGCGCCTCTTCCACCTGGTATTCGAAATAATGCTGAAAGCTGTAGGCGATGCTGGCCATCAGCACGGCAGCTCCCAGCATCAGGGACAGGGCCACGGCGAAGATCGTGGCCCAGCGGGTCTGGCCCGAAGCGGTGTCGGCGGGCAGGCCGGGGTTGAAGCGACGGTTCCAGGTCTGCGGGTCCATCAGCCCATAGACAATGGCCCAGAGCGCGCAGCCCGCGATGGTGAAGCCCAGCAGTGGAATCAGCAGCCAGCTGAGCTGATCGTCCTGGCCTAGTTGTTGCACGCGCTCTATCCCATAGACGCCGAGTGCCGTGGGTATGGGCAGCAGCCAGCCCAGCCAGTCGCCCCAGCCGTGCAGATAGAAGCGGTGCAGGCCCAGAGGGCCGCCCAGAAAAGCCAGCCAGGCCGCAACAGTCTTGCTTCTGGCGCGTGGCGCGGTGGAGGGGGCGGATTCGAGCTGATGCATAAGCGTGGTGCGGGAATAGGGCGCCGGGCGATGGATGCATTATTCATGCGGCGCAGCATTTCCCACTCAGGGCAACTGCGGTCGTCGCCGGGCGCAAGACCCGGCGCTGCTCCAGCGAACAGGGCTGCTTGCGCCAAAGATCGGCGATATCCTCATGGCGGCCAAGCCCGTGGTAGGCATGTTTTGCAGAACCCGATATAATTTCGCGTTTTACGGCGTGTCGCTGGCCGGGTGGTCATGTCGCGTGTCTCAAACGCTGTAAGAAAACCTGCGCAGCCGGTGCAATTTTTGCAGCGCCGGTTGTAACCACCCGAAGGAAACATCATGGTTGTTATTCGTCTGTCCCGCGGCGGCTCCAAGGCTCGTCCTTTCTACAACGTCGTCGTTGCTGACAAGCGCGTGCGTCGCGACGGTGCTTTCATCGAGCGTCTGGGTTTCTACAACCCCAACGCCCGTGGCGCCGAAGAAGGTCTGCGTATCGCTTTGGATCGCGTGACTTACTGGAAGAGCGTTGGTGCTCAAGCTTCTGAAACGGCTGAACGCCTGATCAAGCAAGCTGCAGCGAAGGTTGCTGCCTAATTCATTAGGTTGCTGCCCTCAAGGCATCTTCATCGAAGCGGGTTCCGTTGGCTTGCCTGACGGAGCCCGTTTTTTCATTGAATTTCTGAAATTTCTCCCTTTGATTCCCATGAGCCATATGCCCACTCTTGAAGCCGCGAGCCTGCCTGCTGATGCCGTCGAGGTCGGTCGCATTGCCGATGCCTGGGGGATCAAGGGCTGGTTCAAGGTCCAGGCCTTCAGCAGCGCGCCCGAGGCCTTGTTCGCGGCCAAGGACTGGTTTTTGCAGCCCGCGGAAAAAGGCGCCAAGCATTTCAGCGGCACGGTGCTGCTGCCCGTCAAGCAGGCCCGCTTCCATTCGGACACCATCGTGGCCACCTCGCCCGAGGTGGCGGACCGCAATGCGGCCGAGGCCTTGCGCGGCGCCCGCGTGTTCGTGGCGCGCGAGCATTTTCCCAAGACCGAGGACGGCGAGTATTACTGGGTGGACCTGATGGGTCTGGCCGTGCTTAACCGCGAAGGCCAGACCCTGGGCACGGTCCGGGACCTGATGGCCACCGGCCCGCAGACCGTGCTGGTCGTGGGCTATGAGCAGGACGGCAAGGAGCAGGAGCGCCTGATTCCGTTTGTCGATGCCTATGTCGACAAGGTGGATCTCGCGGCCAAGACGATTGTGGCCGACTGGCAGCTGGATTACTGACCCCCCTGAGCCGCTGTGCGGCTGCCCCCTGAAGGGGACGATATCCTTGCCGCGGGGCGGCGCGGCCGGCCTGGGCCCTTGCTTGATGTCTCTGGTTTGGGACGGGTTAGTCGCTTATGTAATGCCTTTTGCTATCCATTAAATAGCTGAAAGCATAGATATATCATGCGTTTTGACATCATTACACTGTTCCCCGAATTGTTCGCTCCGTTTCTCGAAAGCGGGGTGACGCGGCGCGCCTACAGCTCCGGCCAGGTGGCAGTGCATCTGTGGAATCCGCGTGACTGGGCCGAAGGCAATTACCGCCGTGTGGACGACCGGCCTTTTGGCGGCGGCCCGGGCATGGTGATGATGGCCGAGCCGCTGCAGCACTGCCTGGACGCGATCCGTGTGGCGCGTGCCGAGGCCGACGCGCTGGAACTGTCCGAGCCCGCGCCGCTGATCCTGTTCTCGCCCATAGGCACCACGCTCAAGCATGGGGTGGTGGCCGAGTGGGCCGCAAGCCGCGGCGCGGTGCTGCTGTGCGGACGCTACGAAGGCATAGATCAGCGCTTTATCGATGCCCATGTGACCCATCAGCTGAGCCTCGGCGATTTTGTGCTCTCCGGAGGCGAGCTGGCGGCCATGGTGCTGCTGGATGCGCTGGCGCGGCTGCAGCCCGGCGTGCTCAACGACGAGGGCAGTTTTCAGCAGGACAGCTTCAATCCCGCTCTGGACGGCCTGCTCGACTGCCCGCACTACACGCGCCCCGAAGTCTGGAACGGCCAGGAAGTGCCGGCCGAGCTGCTGTCCGGCCACCATGCGAATATCGAGCGCTGGCGCCGCGACCAGCGGCTGCGCATCACGGCCCGGCACCGGCCCGAGCTCATAGAGCAGGCGCGCCAACAGGGGCTGCTCAACGCCAAGGATGAAGGGTTTTTGGCAAAAACGGCGTCACCGCTATAATTGCAGGTTCTTTGATCCTCTATCCGGCCGCTGCAAGGAATAGCGGGGCAGCCTCAGGGCTGTTTCTGTAATGCAGCAATAGCGCCAATCCCGGTGCTTGCCAATTCTGGCGCGGACAAGATCAAGGTGGACTAAATCATGAACCTGATCCAGACCCTCGAGCAAGAAGAAATCGCTCGCCTGAACAAGACCATCCCCGAATTCGCCCCCGGTGACACCGTCATCGTGAGCGTGAACGTGGTGGAAGGTACCCGTAAGCGCGTGCAGGCTTACGAAGGCGTGGTGATTGCCAAGCGTAATCGCGGCCTGAACAGCGGCTTCACAGTGCGCAAGATCTCCAGCGGCGAAGGCGTGGAACGTACGTTCCAAACCTACTCTCCCCTGATCGCCGGCATCGAAGTCAAGCGTCGCGGCGATGTGCGCCGTGCCAAGCTGTACTACCTGCGTGAGCGCAGCGGCAAGTCGGCTCGCATCAAGGAAAAGCTGCCCCAGCGCGTTAACAAGACTGCAGCCGCAGCCGTGTAATCCGCGCCTCGGAAGCGATTCCGTAAAAGCCGCTACAGTTCGCTGTGGCGGCTTTTTTCATGGCCGGTGTGGATTCGTGGTTTTCGCTTCGGCTCTTGTTTCGGCTCAGCACATGTCTGCAACAGATCATTCCCTATCCCGCCCTTCGGGCATTCCCGACCCGCGGCTGGCGCCGCTGATCGGCATCGACAGCCTGCTCCCCGCCGTGCCGCCCGCAGCCCAGACGCCCCAGGCCCTGCGCAGCCGGTTTGCCGAGGCGCGGGACTGGAAGCCGGAGTCCATGCTGGAGCGGCGCTTCACATCGCGCGAGCCGTCGGACGCGGCCGTGCTGGTGCCCATCGTCCTGCGCGAGCAGCCCACGGTGCTGCTGACGGTGCGCTCGGCCCGGCTGTCCACGCATTCGGGGCAAGTGGCTTTCCCCGGGGGCAAGCGCGACCCCCAGGATGTGTCCGCGGAAGCGACCGCGCTGCGCGAAGCGCACGAGGAGATTGGCCTGGCACCCAAGAACGTGGAAGTGCTGGGGCGGCTGCCCGTCTATGTCACCGGCACCGCGTTCCATGTCACGCCCGTGGTGGCTCTGGTCCATCCCCAGCCCAGCTATTTCCCCAATCCCGGCGAGGTGGCGGACCTGTTCGAGGTGCCGCTGTCCTTTCTGCTCAACCCGGCCCACCACGAGCGCCATGCCATGCAGTGGCAGGGCGTGGAGCGCGAATGGTTCGCCATGCCCTATCAGGACGGCGCCCATCAGCGTTATATCTGGGGCGCGACGGCGGGCATGCTGCGCAATCTTTACCGTTTTTTATCGGCCTGAAATCACAGATGTAACAAGTTGACAAACAGCGTCGGTATGATGAAGTCATGAGCTTTTTCGCCATCCTGATCGCATTGCTGCTGGAGCAAGCACGTCCCTTGGCGCGCTCGAATCTGGTGCAGGCCGGCTACCGTGCCTGGACCGTGACCGTGCGCAGCAACTTTGATGCCGGCAAGCCCCACCATGGCTGGCTGGCCTGGGCCATGGCGGTGCTGCTGCCCTGTCTCATCGTGCTCGGTATTTTCTGGGCCTTGATGGAGCTGATAGGCTGGCCTTTGGCCATGCTCTGGAACGTGGCCGTGCTTTACGTGACCTTGGGCTTTCGCCAGTTCAGCCACCACTTCACCCATATCCGCGATGCCCTGGACACCGGCGACGAGTTTGCCGCGCGCCAGTCTCTGGCCGACTGGCAGCAGGTGGATGCCAGCGAGGTGCCGCGCAGCGAGGTGGTGCGCCATGTCATCGAATATTCGGTGCTGGCTGCGCACCGCCATGTGTTCGGCGTGCTGTTCTGGTTCTCGGTGCTGTCGGCCCTGGGCCTGGGCCCGCTGGGTGCGGTGCTGTACCGCATGGCCGAATATTTGTCGCGCGCCTGGTCGCGCAAGGGCGTGGACGGCATGCGGGCACCGACCAGCGAGCGCCTGCAGCGCGCGGCCGGCAAGGCCTGGTATGTGATCGACTGGCTGCCCGCGCGGCTGACGGCGCTGTCCTTTGCCATGGTCGGCAGCTTCGAGGAGGCCATAGACAACTGGCGCGTCTATGCCCAGCGCTTTCCTAACGACAACGACGGCGTGATCCTGGCGGCCACGGCCGGAGCCATCAATGTGCGCCTGGGCGGCGAATCCCTGCGCCGCCGCGATGCCGCCTACGGGGAAGAGGGTGATGACGCGCAGTGGGAACCGGGCAGCGATGTGACGCCCGGGCGCGGGCCCGAAATGGCCCATCTGCGCAGTGTGGTGGGCCTAGTCTGGCGCTCGGTCGTGGTCTGGCTGCTGCTGCTGGCCCTGCTGACCTTTGCGCGCCTGCTGGGCTGAGGCGATAAAAAGCAGCCAGCACTTGTGTGACAAGCGCTGGCTGCTATTGATTTTGAGATTGCCAGGGAGTCAATATCCCACTTGGCTCAGCTCGTCGAAGAGTTCGCTGTAAATACGATAGCGATTGGCGCTGATGGGTAAAGCATCAGAGCCGTTTTCGACGACATCAATCACGCCGCAGCCGGGCTCGTGCAAATGCGTGCAGTTGTAGAACTTGCAGTCCTTGGCATGGGCGCCGATATCGGGCATGCAGGCGGCCAGCTGCGTGGGCGCGATGTGATACAGGCCGAATTCCTGAAAGCCCGGTGAATCAATGATGGCCGTGCTGCGTGCCTCGTCCACCCAGTACAGGGTGGTGCTGGTCGTGGTGTGCTTGCCGGTGTTCAGCGCCTGCGAGATTTCGTTGGTGGCGACCTTGGCATCGGGCAGCAACAGATTGATCAGCGTGCTTTTGCCCACGCCCGAGGGGCCGAGCACCAGCGTCGTCTTGCCGTGCAGCAGGCCGATGATGGCGTCGCGGTCTTCTTCGTCCGCATCTTCCAGCGACATCGGCAGCACCATATAGTGCGGCGGATCGTCCACTGCGTCGCGCATGCTGCGATAAGGCTCCAGCCGCTCCCAGGCGCGCAGAAAGGGCTCTTCCAGGTCCATCTTGTTGAGCGCAATGATGGGCGTGATGTGCGCGGCCTCGGCGGCAATCAGGGCGCGGGCCAGCTGCACTTCGCTGAACACCGGTTCGGCCGCTATCAGAATCAGAAGCTGGTCGAGATTGGCTGCAAAAGTCTTGGTGCGAATGTCATCCTGGCGGTAGAAGAGATTGCGGCGCTCGATGACTTTCTCGATCGTGCCTTCATCACCCTGGCCCGGCGGTGGTGCCAGCCATTGCACATGGTCGCCCACCACGGCCTGACTTTTCTTGCCGCGTGGATGGCAGATGCGGCGCTCGCCGTCCGGTGTCTCGACCACGCAGTGACGGCCATAGCTGGCAACCACCAGGCCTGTCTGCATATCACCCGCTGCTTGGGCGCTGGGGCGCCGTCCTTGTTTCGCCATAAAAAATCAGGCCAGCTTCAGCAGGGCTTCGATGCGGCGCGCACAGTCGATATCGGTCTCGGAAATGCCGCCCACATCGTGGGTGTTCAGGCTGACCTTGCAGCGGTCGTAGCTCACCTCGAGGTCGGGGTGGTGGTCCTGCTGGTGGGCGATCAGCGCCAGGGCATTCACAAACGCCATGGTTTCGTAGAAGTTGGCAAAGCGGTAGGTCTTGCTGATGGCGCCGTGGCCGGCGTCGCCGAGCAGCTGCCAGCCGTCGAGGCCGGCCAGTTGCTCGCGCACCTGCTCGGCGCTGAGGGCGCTGCGCTTGTGCTGGGACCAGTCTTTCTGTTGCAAGGTGGAGGGGCTCATGTCGGAAGCTCTGCTGGGGTTACAAACTGCCCGCGGGCGCCGGCATGCGTGCCAGGCGATCCACTGCGGGCGGATGCGAATAGTAAAAGCTCACATACCAGGGATCTGGTGTGAGGGTTGAGGCATTGTCTTCGTAAAGCTTGAGCAGCGCCGAGGCCAGCTGCGCGCCGTCGGCCTGCTGCATGGCATAGGCGTCGGCCTCGAACTCGTCGCGGCGCGACATGGCGGACAGCAGCGGCGTGACGAAGAAGCTGAACACCGGCACGGCCAGCATGAACAGCAGCAGGGCCATGGCGTTGTTGCCGGCGGCCGGGCCGAAGCTCTGGTCGATCAGTGGCGCGACGCCGAGGCCCGAGTAGAACCACAGCTGCTGGCTCAGCCAGCCCAGCAGCGCAAAGCCCAGCAGGGAAACGCCGAACATCAGCAGCATGCGCTTGGTGATGTGCTTGTGCTTGAAGTGGCCGAGCTCGTGGGCCAGCACGGCCTCGACCTCGTCGGCGTTCAGCTGCTTGAGCAGGGTGTCGAAGAATACCACCCGCTTGGAGTTGCCAAAGCCCGTGAAATACGCGTTGGCATGGGCCGAGCGGCGGCTGCCATCCATTACGAACAGGCCCTTGGCCGCGAAGCCGCAGCGCTGCATGAGAGTGGTCACGCGGGTCTTGAGGGCCTCATCGGCCAGCGGCTCGAACTTGTTGAACAGCGGGGCGATGAAGCTGGGGAAGATCCACATCAGCAGCAGATTGAACGCCGTCCATGCGCTCCAGGCCCAGAGCCACCACATGGGGCCGGCGGCGCCCATGAGCCAGAGGATCAGTGCCGCTATCGGCAGGCCAATGACGGCGCCGACCAGGGTGGACTTGAGCAGGTCGCCCAGCCACAGGGCCAGAGTCATCTGGTTGAAACCAAAGCGCTGCTCCAGTCTGAAGGTCTGGTACAGCGACAGCGGCAGCTCGATCAGGCCGGAAACCAGCGCAAAGCCGGCCAGCAGCGCCAGTTGCTGCCACATGCCGGGGCCGAGCAATCCCAGCAGCCAGGTGTTCAGCGCATCGAGCCCGCCCAGCAGGGTCCAGCACAGCAGCACGGCCGCGGACAGGGTGATGTCGATCAGCGAGACCTTGGCCTTGGCCAGGGTGTAGTCCGCGGCTTTCTGGTGCGCGGCCAGGCTGATGCGGTGAGCGAAGGTGGCGGGGACGGCGGCGCGGTGGCTGGCCACATGTCGCACCTGGCGCGATACCAGCCAGACGCGCAGCAGCCATTGCAGGACCACGGCCGCCGCAAACAGCAGCGACAGCGCGAGGGAAAAATCTAGGTTGGAAGCCATGTATTGGCAGTGTAGGCGACAATTTGCGCCATGTCTGAAGCTTGTTGCACGAATTCCGCCACCGCCGCGCCCGAGGCTGTACAGCCACCCGTCCTGCCCAAATCCGATCTCAATATGGTCTGGCTGGACTGCGAGATGACGGGGCTCAATCCCGACCATGACCGCATCATCGAGATTGCCGTGGTGGTGAGCAGTGCCGACCTGCAGACCCGCATCGAGGGGCCGGTGTTCGCGATCCACCAGTCGGACGAGCTGCTGGGCGGCATGGACGCCTGGAACAAGGGCACGCATGGCAGAAGCGGTCTGATCGACAAGGTCAAGGCCTCGACCGTGACCGAGGCGCAGGCCGAGGCGGCCCTGATCGCCTTCCTGAGCAAATACGTGCCCAAGGGCAAGACGCCGCTGTGCGGCAACAGCATAGGTCAGGACCGGCGCTTCATGGAGCGCTACATGCCCAAGCTCAACAGCTTCTTCCATTACCGCAATATCGATGTGAGCACCTTGAAGGAGCTGGCCAAGCGCTGGAAGCCCGAAGCCTACAGCTCGTTCAAGAAAAAACAGCGCCACACGGCCATGGCCGATGTGCATGAATCGATAGACGAGCTGCAGCACTATCGCCAGCAACTGCTGAGCGTCTGAGCCTTGACCCCGCTGCTTGCGGGAAAACCCGGTGTATGTGATAATTGAGCGCTTACCCGATCAATGGGTAATTTGCGCATCTCCATCACACACCGGGTTCTTACTTGCGTGCAGCGGCCTACATCCAGCCGACACGCCAAGCCATAACGCCCATCTGCCCCTTTTGCGAACGGGCAGTCAAAGTCTGACGGTGGATGTTGATAACCAACCGTCAAAAGAAGTGAGCAGGTCGCTGACTGCGTCGCTTTTTTCGTGAGTTTTTCATGACTGAAAAATCCCTGGAGCAGGGCCAAGTGGCCGCTGCCGATATGTCTTTGTCTTCTCCTGAACTGGATTCCCGCCTCGACGCCATGCTGGCTGCCGTAGATGCCGAGGAATTTGATGCCGAACCAGCTGCTGAAGAGCAAGCCGAAGCCGAACCCAACGGCTTTGTGGAACTGGGCCTGGCGCCCGAGCTGGTGCAAGCCGTGGCCGACCTGGGCTACACCAAGCCCACGGGCGTGCAAGAGCAGGCCATTCCCCTGGCCATGAACAGCGGTGGCGAGCAGCCCTTTGTGGACCTGATGGTGTCCAGCCAGACCGGCTCGGGCAAGACGGCTGCCTTCCTGCTGCCCGTGCTGCACACGCTGATCAAGCAACGCGCTGAAGCCGACGCTGCTGCCAAGGCCGAGTTCGACCGCCTGTGCGCAGAAGCCGCAGCCAACGGCCAGCCCGCCCCTAAGCGCCCCAAGCGCAAGGACCCGACCAACGCCCGCAACTTCAAGGCTGCCGTGCCCGGCGCCCTGGTGCTGTGCCCCACGCGTGAGCTGGCCCAGCAGGTGGCGCATGACGCCATCGAGCTGGTCAAGCACTGCCGCGGCATCCGCATCGCCAACATCGTGGGTGGCATGCCCTATCAGCTGCAGATCGCCAAGCTGCAGAACGCCGACCTCGTGGTGGCTACGCCCGGCCGTCTGCTGGACCTGCAGCGTTCCATGCAGATCAAGCTGGACCAGGTGCAGTTCCTAGTGGTGGACGAAGCCGACCGCATGCTGGACCTGGGCTTTGCCGACGATCTGGCAGAAGTCAACCAGATGACTGCCCAGCGCAAGCAGACCATGATGTTCAGCGCCACCTTTGCGCCGCGCATTCAGCAGCTGGCCATGCGTGTGATGCATGACAACGGCGCCAATGTGCAGAAGATCACGATTGCCACGGCTCAGCAAAAGCACGAGAACATCAAGCAGGTGCTGTTCTGGGCCGACAACGCCCAGCACAAGCGCAAGATGCTGGATCACTGGCTGCGCGACAGCAGCATCAACCAGGCCATCGTGTTTGCCTCCACCCAGGTGGAGTGCGACGGTCTGGCCAACGACCTGCAGCAGGACGGCTTCTCGGCCGTGGCACTGCACGGCGCGCTGAGCCAGGGTCTGCGTAACCGCCGCCTGATGGCGCTGCGCAATGGCCAGGTGCAAATCCTGGTGGCTACCGACGTGGCTGCCCGCGGCATCGACGTGCCCACGATCACCCACGTCTTCAACTACGGCCTGCCCATGAAGGCCGAAGACTACACCCACCGTATCGGCCGTACCGGTCGTGCCGGTCGCGAAGGTGTGGCCGTGACCTTTGCCGAATTCCGCGACCGTCGTCGCGTGTTCGACATCGAAGGCTATACCCGCCAGCAATTCAAGTCCGAAGTGATTCCGGGTCTGGAACCCGTGCAGCGCTTCCCCGCCGCGGGCGAGCGTGACGGTCGTCGCGGTGGTGGCGGCGGTGGTCGCGGTGGCTACGGCGCGCGTCGCGACGGTGACGGCTATGGCCGCAAGAGCGGCTTCGGCGGCTTCGGCGGTGGCCGTGGCGGCAATGACCGCGGCGGCGATCGCGGTGGCTTCGGTGCTCCGCGTGGTGACCGCTTTGCCGATCGTGGCGATCGCGGCGGTGATCGCGGTTTTGGCGGTGGCCGTCCCGGCTTTGGTGGCGATCGTCCTGAGCGCAGTTTCGAGCGTCGCGACGACAACCGCGGCGAACGCAGCTTTGACCGTGGCAACGATCGCGGCGGTGAACGTGGCGGCTTCGGCGGCGAATCGCGCGGCTTCGGCGCTCCGCGTCGTGAAGGCGGCGATTTCGCGCGCAAGAGCTTCGGCGGCCGCGATGCCGGCCACGGCGCGCGCGAAGGTGGTCGCGAAGGCGGCTTCCGCGGCGGTGAAGCGCGCGGCTTTGGCGGCGGCGACCGTCGTCCTGCCTTTGGCAAGACGGCCAGCAAGCCCTACCAGCCTCATGGCGAGCGTGGCGGCGAGCGCAGCTTCGAGCGCAAGCCCCGCGCCCCGCGTCGCGACGAGCGTTGATCGCACCGCTTCGGGCCTTGGCCCGAGGCATGAAAAAGCCGGCTCTCGAAGCCGGCTTTTTTGCGTCTGCTGCTTTTAAAAGAATAGCGGCTAGCGCCTGATATTGAATGCTTTCAGCGGTTTTTTGAGCTGAAAGCGTGGCGCATCAAGCGCTGGCAGCTCTGCTTATTTCATTGCTCCGAGGCATGACGTCCGATCTCGGGCCAGCGGTGATGCAGATAAATCCATGCCATTAGGCCGATTAGCATCAGCAGCAGCGAGCCCGTGGCCAGCAGCACGCCGGAGTGCATGACCAGAGGGGCGATCACCCCGGCCACCAGGCCGTTGGCAATCGAGCCCACCACGGCCTGCAACGAGGAGGCGAGGCCGCGCCACTCGGGGTGGATGTCCAGCACCAGCAGCGTCACCACGGGAACCATCAGTGCCCAGCCATAGGAGAACAGGCTGATGGGAATCAGCGCCCAGCTCACGTGGGGGCTCCAGAGCATATTGGCCGCCAGATTGAGGATGGAGGTCACGCACATGACGAGAAAGCCGTGGCGGATCTGGCGTTTGGGCGGGATGCGCCCGGCCAGGCGCCCGCTGGTCCAGCTGCCGGCCATGATGCCGCCTATGGTGGCGAGGAAGAACCAGAAAAACTGCGTGGGCTCCAGATGCAGCAGATCGCCGAGAAATGCCGGCGCCGACAGCAGATAGAGGAACATGCCGTTGAAAGGCACGCCGCTGGCCAGGGCCAGCAGCAGAAAGCGCGGATCGCTGAGCAGCGTGCCGTAGCCGCGCATCAGCGGCCCGACGTGAAACGGCTGGCGCTTGGCGGCCGGCAGTGATTCGGGCAGAAAGCGCAGATTGATGGCCCACAGCAGCACGCCGACAATGGTCAGAGACCAGAACACCGCCTGCCAGCCCAGGTGCACAAACAGCCAGCCGCCCATCATGGGGGCGATGACCGGGGCGATGCCGAAGAAGATGGTGATCTGCGCCATCAGGCTCTGGGCCTGGGAGGGCGGGAAGATGTCGCGGACGATGGCGCGCGAGACCACAATGCCGGCCCCCGTGGACAGGCCTTGCAGCGTGCGGAACAGCACCAGCTGGGTGATATTCTGCGACAGGGCGCAGCCCGCCGAGGCCAGCGTGAACATCACCAGCCCCCAGAGAATCACGGGGCGGCGGCCGAAGCTGTCGGCCAGCGCGCCATGGAACAGGTTCATGAAGGCATAGCCGAACAGATAGGCAGACAGCGTCTGCTGCATCTCGACCGGGGTGGCGCCCAGCGCCGTCGCAATCCCCGCGAATGCGGGAATATAGGTGTCTACCGAGAACGGGCCCAGCATGCCCAGGATGGCCAGAAGTACGGCCAGGGTCCAGCGCGGGCCGCGCCAGAACGTGGAGAGGTCGTTTTGCATAGATAAGGTGTGCCGCGCGCTCGCAGGGGCGCAGCAGCATACTGTAGCGGCATGGCGCGGCCTGCGTGAGTCTGTGGGGGGGAAGACGGGCCGCGTTCTGCGGCTTGGGCGCAGGCCATGAAAAAAAGCCAAAGCTCATGCTAGAGCTTTGGCTTGGAATTTGGTGGGCCCTGAGTGATTCGAACACTCGACCAACGGATTAAGAGTCCGCTGCTCTACCAACTGAGCTAAGAGCC
>NZ_JBFYGN010000040.1:0-20453 GCF_041079535.1 Comamonas guangdongensis
TTACCAGTTACCAGTTACCAGTTACCAGTTACCAGTTACCAGTTACCAGTTACCAGTTACCAGTTACCAGTTACCAGCTCGGCGACTGGTTCCAGGCCTTGGGTGCTTTTGACGAACACGGCGAAAAAGTAGGGGTCTATCTGGTTCACGCGGACGAGGCCATGGAACGGTGCCTCGACGGTTTGTCCGCTGGCCGAGTGGACGAACCTGCAGTGTTCGCCGTGATCGTCAACCGTCCACTCGCTGGCAAGCGCATCCGATTGGTATTGCCTTATCAATTCGGCGCATGTCTGGGCATATGCCGCCATCGCCTGGCGAATCCGGTCACGACGCTCCAGAATTTTTGCCTTGGACACGAGCGGCAAAATCGTGACCCACTGATCTTGGGTACCAAAACGACTCTGGAAAACGGCGTGGTCGGGAAGCTCGCGAGAAAGCCGGTGGATCAGGGTGGTGCTCTCGTCAGCGCTGAGGGCAGAGAAACGAAGCACGAGTTGGCCGCCCTCGGCTTGCTCCAGCAACTGCTCGGTGGCCCAGACCTCTGATGCGGTTTTGTATTCAACAAACTTTGGGTTGCGCATCGAGAATTCTCTGGGGTCGGAAGCAGGGTCTGGGCGGCAGCCAGAAGCCGATGAGGCCAGCGGCAGGACGGCTGAACAATAAAGGGATTACCTATTTTGAGAGCCGATTGTCCGTCAGTCGCGCCGCCCGCCGGTTCGGGGGGCACAAACTCGAGGTGGACGATCTCCAATCGATATGGGGTCGTCACAGTGCTGGCCCTCACGGCAGGCCGTTCATGGCGGTTGAGGCTGTAGTTATGACCCGTAGCGGTTTTTCATGCGCATAGCCTGTCAGCCAAGTGAGTGCCGGACGCAGGAGGATATCGTCCACGGTTTCAAGAACGGGAATGAAATCCGGTATCAAATGCTGTCGCATACCACTCATGTCTAACGCTAGCCTGCACGGAGCATGATCATGACCACTCAGAGCAAAGCTGCCATTGCTACAGACTTCCTGACCATGTGCGCAACTGGCCAGGCAAGAAAAGCCTACGACCAATACGTGTCGAACAATTTCCAGCATCACAACGCTTATTTCCCAGGCGACCGGGAATCCTTGCTCCTTGGAATGGAGCAAAGCGCCAAATCCGAACCCAACAAATCGTTCACGGTCAAACAAACCATCGAATCTGATGACCGGATTGCAATCTATTCACATTTGCGACGTGAAAAAGTCGATATGGATATTGCAGTCGTCCATATCCTGCGTTTCGAAAATGGCAAGATCGCCGAAATGTGGGATGTCGGCCAGCAAGTGCCGAGGGACTCCCCAAACAAATTGGGCATGTTCTAGGTCGTGCAGGCTAGCTAATCGTTCAAGCCGGCACCGCTTGTGGTACCAGCTTGACTCAGGTGCTGAGTGACTGCATTTTTTTCTGCCATCGGACGCTGTTGGTCGATATCTGGCTGTCGCTTTTCGACCGATTCTGTTGAAAAACTCCCTAGCACCTCCTTGAATCATGTTTTTGGGGGTGCCTTGCCCCTTCCCGCATGTGAGATCGCCGCTCCTAGAGCGATCTGAGAGGTCGATTTTCCGACAGACGTAGGCTGCTCAACAGCTTTCGAGTTTTTCAACAGAATCGACCCTAGGCAATCCTCCAAATTTTCCCATGTCAGACCTTAACGGGTCGTCGCTATGGGTTGTGGATTCAACTGGTCGATGCAACACAATGACCGCCTCTGGCGGAAGGAGTGTTTGCATGAAGCAAAGACCGCGGATTTTCTACACAGAAGCCCAGAAAGCACTGATGTGGGATCGTTGGAAAGCTGGCGATAACTTGCACGAGATTGGCCGTAGCCCAGTGTGTGAAGTCAATAGCGCAACGCAGTCAGTAACTCCTGGAAATTGCAAGCCATATGCGCCGCGGAGCCTGTTCAAGACGCCGGCACCGCGAGCGCAGAGTCTAGCGAGCAGTCGATCGATGCCGAACAGAGTCTCCGCAGCTATCTCGAAGCGGAGGGCAAAGCCTGGATATAGGCGGCAACATTGTCGATATCGTCGCGGGTGAGTCCATGGGTCACAGTTTGCATGACCGCTCCGTCGGGGCGTTGGTTCGTTAGCTGGAACACGGTCAGCTGCTTGACGAGATAGCCCAAATGTTGACCCGCAATGCGCGGAAAGGCCTCGTTGCCCTGCCCCTGTTCCCCATGGCAGGCCGTGCAGGCGGGAGTGTTTCTTGCGGCTATGCCGTTCTCGAAAATCTGCCGCCCGGCATCCATGCGGGATGCCGGGCCCTGCACAGGCTGAGGCTCGGGCCGCTGATGTGCATAGTAGTCGGCCAATCCCTCAATCTGTGCCTCGGTCAGACTGCGGGTCAGCCCCCACATGTACTCAAAGCCCGCCGGGTCCTGCCGGCTGTGAGACTTGAACTCCTTGAGCTGGGCCGTGAGATAGGCTTTTGTCTGGCCTGCCAGGTTGGGAAAATTGGGCGATATGGTGTTGCCTGTCATTCCATGACAACTGGAGCAGACCTGCTGCGCGATGGTTTGTGCTGGCACTCGTGGATCGCCAAGATCACGGGAGCGTTCCAGGCTGGAGCAGCCGATGACCAAGGCCGCTCCGGCGCCGGCGAGGGTGAACAAGACAAGCTTCATGAGCTGATCTCCCCGTTGATACGTCAGTACGCAGCCCAGATGTACAGAAACAGCGAATTGTTGTCGCGTGCATTGCGCCCCAGGCCGTCGTAGTTGCTGGAGGCCCCGTTGTAGCGGCTATAGGCCGTGTACTGTGCTCCCAGCCGCATGTACTGGAATGGCATCCAGAAGGCCTCTAACGTCATGCCGCGTACTGCGGGATTGCCCGAAAGATTGCCTCCCACGCGCAATGATGGTGCCTGGGCTCCCGGGTCGGAGGTGATGGTTAAGGTACCGGGGTCGTATCCGGAAGTCTGGTTGGCGGTATTTGTGCTGCCCGTGAGATTGAAGAGTGCAATGCTTGCTCCATACCGGGCCTGGTAGACATAGGACAGCTTGGCACGTAGCAAATTGGTGCGGTCCACAGCATTTGTCAAAGGTAAGGGATTGCCGGCCACATCCGTGAAAGCCACGGGCTGGTTGGCAAGGGCATCGGGATAGCGGTGGCGGTTGTGTGCAAAAACCAGCTGTGCGGTCACTGCATGGGGATCAAGCAGATATTGGTACTGGGCATCGATCTTCCAGTCTCTGGTGCGGTGCAAGCTGGATGGGTCCGACGTGTCCAAGGGGTTGTCGTAGATGCGTGCGGACATCCAGGATGTCCCGAGCATCAGGTTGTGGGCGCCCCAGTCACGGTTCCAGGCCAGGCGCAGATAAGGGTTGAGGCCTCTGAGCTTGGTGGTATTTGCATTTGCCACCCCCGAACTCATGAACGACGTTGGTCCACGCGAGGTGGCATAGCCTCCGAACTCGGCATAAAGCGACTGGTTCCAGTAAGCATAAGCCGTCAGACCTGCGAGATTGCCGCCGCTGGCAAAGCTCGGGTAAGGCGTGGTTCCGTCGATGAAGCGACTGCTGGTGGGCGTGGGCACCGGCACATACTGCATCCAGGCTGCTGCCGTATTCCAAGGGTCGGACACCGAGGGGTTGTTGTTGAATGAGACTCCGACGATGAGGTCGCGCGATGGACTGATAAATCGGTCCGCGTAGCGCACGTCCATATTGTCGGCGTGGGAGTGGCCGTGAAAGCGGCCGTCGGGCCCCTGGGTTGCATAGGGGTCATAGGTGATCTGGGCCAGAGCTCCCAGGTTGTCAGTGATCTTCCCACCAAGAAACACGCTGCCCGTTGCAAAAATGGTCTTGCCATTCCTTTGGAAGTCGGACGCGGGATCGTCACTTTTGGACGTGTTCGCCACGCGTGAGTTCGAGACCACTCCCATGATCGACAGCGGTACCGTTCTTTCACCCATGGTGTAGCCCGTCAGTTTGAACAGGCGCCCATGAGCCGTGAGTTCGGGGAACTGTCCACCGGCATGGCAGGCCATGCAATTCTGTCCCGTCTGGCGAGCGAACAGTGGTATGGCCTCGGCCATCTGAGGCAACAAGAGCAGTGCCAGAACAGCCCACAGAGCACACCGATGCCTGCCATCGGCAGCGATGCGGGCCCACACTGAGTTGAACGGGAGAGCCATGGATGCAACATCCTTTCCCGATGGGGGCGAAGACCCCCAGAGCTTGATCAAAAATACATTCGATTCAAATCTCACAGCATGGTTACATGTCGGATGCACTGAGCACCCGAGTAGCAACCCTAGGCTTTAGGTATTCCCGCCGATGGCGCGTATCGCAATAACCCGCAACTCTTGATGGCGAAGGCGCAAACATGGTTGGCGAGCTTGTCGGGTTCGAAGAACAGGGCGTCGGAGTGTGGGCCACTCCTACTTCGGTAGATGAATCCCAGCCTTACGCTCGGGCGCGCTCTAACGCCTCGGGAATGACCCTTCTCAGTGGTGGGTTTGGCGCGAATAGCGGAAGTGCATGCAGAGCCCCGCGCAATGTCTAATATCGGCGGCAGCAGTCACAGGCTGGCTGAAGCATAGCGGCGCCTATCAGCCTGAAGCTACCTGTCGGGCAATGATGCTGACGGGCTGCTTTGGCCGTTAGCCGTCGATCGTCCGAGGTTGCCGTTAATCGAATTGCATCTGAGCCTTGCGTGCCACGTCGCCCAGTCTCTTGTATTCCGACTGTGTCAGCGCTTCAAAGTCTTGGGCTGTGGACCCCTTGGGGGTGAAGCCAGCCTGCACCAGCTTGTCCTTGACAGCCGGATCACGCAAGGCGTGGTTGATGGCCGCATTGAGCTTGGTTGTGATGGCGGAGTCCAGCTTGGCTGGGCCATATACGCCGAACCATGGATCGACCGCATAGCCTTTGAGGCCGCTCTCCGCGATGGTCGGAACATTGGGCAAGGATGGACTGCGTTCACTGCCGGCTACTGCCAGGGCCTTGAGCTTGCCAGCTTGGATGTGCGGCAGGGACGCTGGCAGGTTATCGAACATGGCGGGCAGATGGCCGCCAAGCATGTCGGTAATGCCCGGGACGCTGCCTTTGTAGGGGACATGGATGGTCTCCAGACCCGTCATTTGCGCAAACATCACGCCAGCCAAGTGCATGCTGGTTCCCGCGCCAGCTGTGCCGTACTGAAAACCCGGGTGCGCTTTGATATGGGCGATGAGCTCCTGCACGTTGTTGGCCGGGAAGTTCTTGCTGACCTCCAGCACGATGGTGGAGTAGCCCAGCATGGAAACCGCTGTGAAGTCCTTGCGAGGATCAAACGCCATCGATTTGTAGATGTGCGGGTTCAGCGCATTGGTGGAGATGGCTCCGAAGCCGATCGTGTAACCGTCGGGCTTGGCCTTGGCCACGACATCCATGCCGATATTGCCACCGGCACCGGGCTTGTTCTCGATCACCACAGGCTGACCCAGTGTGCGCGCCATGTGTTCGCCCAAGACACGTGCCACGAGATCGGTCGTTCCTCCCGCCAGATACGGAACGACAAAGGTAATGGGTCTTTGCGGGAAGGGGGCTTCCGCGTGAGCCGTCGCCGTGGTGGCGAGCGCAGCTATGGCGGCAATGGAAGCAAGGATCTGTCGACGGTACATGCAGTGTCTCCTGAATAGTTTGATTGGATTGTGCTTGGAATTGATGTCTGGAATCTGCTCGATTCAGTACCTGACTCCGCATTGAACGCACATGATCATCTGTCTCTAGGGCCTCAAGAAGGACTCAATAGGGCGCTTGATTTCGATTTTGACCAAGCCGCTCTATAACTCGCTGATCTGCACAACTTCACCAAAGCCCAGGGCCTCGTCAATCAGCGCGCGCAAGGCCTGTGCCGCGACGGCGGCCTGGCCCAGGTGATCGATGAAGTAGAAACCATCGCTTTCCAGCGCAAAGTCATAGGCGGGCATCTGGCCGGGCGTGGACTGCTGTGCTGGCAGCTTGCACAGCAGCCGGTCGGTGCTGTAGCCCTCGGGGACGGAAAAGCGGATCTTGTATTCAATGCCCATGGGCCCAGTGTCGCCGATCCTCCGGCCGGCCGCGCGCTCACCCAAAGGGTTTGCGGGCGTTTGGAGCCGTGCCGGCTTACTGCTGCACCGCCGTTGCCAGCCCGAAGAGGCGGTTCAGCACCTCGCCGATCTCTTCCCGAGCCAGCTGCTTTTTCTCGACTTGGCCGTTCTTCACCGTCTTGAGCATGTCGTCCAGCAGGATGACGCGGCCGCTGCTCTGGTGCAGCACGACCAGCAGCTTCTGCACGAAGATGGCCTCGGGGTGGGTGGAGTTCAGGTAATTGGCGGGAACGAAATCTATCCATTCCTGGGGCGACAGGTCGAAGGCGTACTGGTTCGCCCATTCGCCTTCCACCTTGGCCTTGAGCAGGTACTCGCCGCGTTCGTCCAGAGTGAGCTGGAAGGTGTCGGAGTCCTGAGCAATATCGACGCCCACGGCGCCCAGGTCCATGGGCGCGCGGATGCCGTAGCTGCCGAAGCCCAGGTCGCACAGCCAACGTCGGCCTTCGACCTCGGCGATCACGGCCATGTGAGTGCGGGGGCGGCGGGCTGGGTAGAACATGGGCCGTGCCGAGACGAAGCGATAGGGAATGCCCAGGGCCTGCAGCGCCATGGCGAACAGGCCGTTGACCTCGTAGCAGTAGCCGCCGCGGCCCTGCCTGAGGATTTTGTCGGCGATGTCCTCGGGTACCAGCGAGACGATCTTGCCCGCCTGGACGTCCAGGTTCTCGAAGGGCACGGTGAACAGCTGCTGGCGCATGATGGCCTGCAAAGTGGCGGTGTCGGCGGCTGCGGGTCCGGTGTGGCCTATGCGTTGCAGATAGGTGCTCAGGTCGAAATTGCTGGCTTGCATGAAAAAATCCTTGGCTCAATTGCAGCTTGGAAGATAGGCCATGAACTGCATCTCCTGTATAGGCAGAATGAATGAAAATCCACCTGTACAGATTCTCCTGCCGCGCCCATGCAGAAACCCGCGACTCCAGCCACGCCTTCATCACCTCACTATCTGCGCATTGCCGAGATGCTGCGTCAGACCCTGGCTTCGGGGGCTCTGCGCCCCGGCGACCGGCTGATCTCCGCGCGCAAGCTGTCCGAGCGGGAGCAGGTTAGCCTGCCCACGGCGCTGGAGGCGCTGCGCTGTCTTGAGACCCAGGGCTTGATCGTCGCGCGGCCGCGCTCGGGCTACTTTGTGCGCCAGGAGACCCGGGGAGGGCTGCTGCCGCCTTCGCGCCCGTCGCCACGCCCCATGCCCGTGACCATGGCGGGCCTGGCGCGTTCCCTGTTCAGCAGCGCGGACACTCGCCTGATCCCGCTGGGCGCCGCGCTGCCCGACCCCGCCTGGCTGCCCACGGCCACGCTGCAGCGCGCGTTGCAGACCGCCGGCCGCCGCTTGCAGGCCCACGGCCAGAGCTATAGCATGCCGCCGGGCCGGGCCGAGCTGCGCGGCCAGATCGCGGCGCGGGCCGCGCAATGGGGCGGTCGCTTCGGGCCGGACGATCTGGTCATTACCTCCGGCGCCACGCAGGCCGTGCGGCTGGCGCTGCGCGCCGTATGCCAGCCCGGCGATGTGGTGGCCATCGAGCGGCCGGCCTACTTTGGCACGCTGCTGTTATTGGAAGACCTGGGCCTGAAAGCGCTGGAGATCGCGACCGACCCGCGCGAGGGCATGCTACCCGATGCGCTGGCCGAGGCCCTGGCAAAGCACAGGCCCGCGGCGGTGCTGGCTTCGCCCACGGTGCAGAACCCGCTGGGTGCCAGCATGCCCGTGGAGCGCAAGCGCGCCCTGGTGGCGCTGCTGGAGCAAGCCGGCGTGCCCCTGATCGAGGACGATGTGTATGGCGACCTGGCCGGCGACGGCCAGCGCCCGCCGGCCTGCAAGGCCTTCGACGGCAGCGGCAACGTGCTGTACTGCAGCTCGGTGTCCAAGACCCTGGCGCCGGGCTGGCGCATAGGCTGGATTGCGCCGGGGCGCTTTCATGCGCAGGTGCTGAAGGCGCGGCTGGCCGGGGACTGGGCCGGTGCGCCGCTGCTGGAAGCCGCCGTGAGCGAGGTGCTGGCCAGCGGCGACTATGACCGCCATCTGCGGCGCTTGAAATCCCGGGTCCAGACCGCGGTGCAGGCCGTCACGGCGCGGGTGGAGGCCAGTTTTCCGCCGGGCACGCGCATTTCCACCCCTTGCGAGGGTTTTGTGCTGTGGGTGGAGCTGCCGCCCCAGGTGAATGCGCTGGAGGTGCACCGCCGCGCGCTGGAGCTGGGCATAGGCGTCAGTCCCGGCCAGCTGTTTTCGCCGCAGGCGGATATGCCCAACCACCTGCGCCTGAACTGTGCCAACGAGCCCACGCCCCGGCTGCTGGGGGCGGTGGGGCAGATCGGGGAGCTGTGCCGGGAACTCGCGCATCAGCCCTGAGGCGCAGGGCAGGCCCGACGGCCGGGTCGGTTACTTTTTCTCGCGCGGCACGCGGCCCATCAGATAGAACTCGGGGTTGGGCCGCATGCCCGCAAAGCTGGCCATGCGGTTGGACAGGCCGAAGAAGGCGGTGATGGCCGCAATGTCCCAGATGTCTTCGTCGTCGAAGCCATGGGGGTACAGGGCCTCGAAATCGGCATCCGCTATCTCCTGGCTGTGCTGGCAGACCTTCATGGCGAAGTCCAGCATGGCGCGCTCGCGCGGGCTGATATCGGCCTTGTGGTAGTTCACCGCCACCTGGTCGGCGATCAGCGGTTTCTTCTCGTAGATGCGCAGGATGGCGCCGTGCGCCACCACGCAGTACAGGCACTGGTTGGCGGCGCTGGTGGTGGTCACGATCATCTCGCGCTCGCCCTTGGTCAGGCTGCCTTCCTCCTTGAGCATCAGCGCGTCGTGGTAAGCAAAGAAGGCGCGCCATTCGGCCGGGCGGCGCGCGAAGGCCAGGAACACATTGGGAATGAAGCCCGATTTTTCCTGCACCTGCTGGATGTGGTCCTTGATGTCCTGGGGCAGGGTGTTCAAGTCCGGAAAGGGGTAGCGTGCCATGCCTGTCTCCTGTGTTTGTTGAGGAACAAGCATGGCATGCCCGGCCTGAGCAAAGCTGTCGTTTGCGTTGCAGATGCTGCCGTTGTCGGTGGCTGTTCAGGCTGAAATCGGCCTTCGGACCAATGCTATAAAGCGCTAGCAGCTATGAAGTTTGCTGGTTTTGGGCCGACGTCATTGCGGCACCGCCGTGCCGATCAGCAGCAGGCCCAGGCCCATGAGCACGCCGCCCAGGCTTTTGTCTATCCACGGGCGCATGGCCTGCGCCCTGGGCTGCAGCGCTGGCGCGGAGAAGAACCAGGCCACCAGCGCAAACCACAGCACATGGGCGACGGCGATGAAAAGGCCCTGGGCCAGCTGCGCGGCCATGGCCACATCGGGCCCGGCCAGCTGCGTGAACAGGCTGACGATGAGCCGCGAATCGGGTGGATCGCCAAACGAAATCATGGCGTCAAAGCCTTGCTCCACCAGGTGGATGGGCCGCTCGGTCAAATGCAGCTGGACTTCGATCTCCGGATATTCCAGCGCAAAGGCCGAGAGCGCCGGCGTCAGCCGCATGCGCCGCGTGGTGCGCTGCAGCAGGCGCACGCCCAGCCGCTGCTCCAGCAGGCTCAGGCGCCGGCTGACGGCGGCGGAGACAGGCCTTGCTCCTGGGCCGTGGCGGCCAGGCTGCCGGCCTGTATCAGTTGCTGAAAGAAGCGCAGATCGGAATAGCCGTCCATAAACCCTCGGATATGGCTGATTCTTCAATTGAGCTGAAGAATGAAATAAGAATTTGCGCATTATGTGTATTCAGCGCACTTTTATGATGGGTGCCTCTTGGCCCGGGCAGGCCGGCCGCCTATGCACGAACCACGCACGACCATGGATGAAGATCTGTTTCCCGGCTTTTCCAGCTCCCGCATCGCCGTCGCGCCCGATGTGGCCCTGCATGTGCGCACGGGCGGCGAAGGCCCGCCGCTGCTGCTGCTGCACGGCCATCCGCAAACCCATGCCATCTGGCACAAGGTGGCGCCCATGCTGGCGCGGCATTTCACGCTGGTGCTGGCCGATCTGCGCGGCTATGGCGATTCGAGCAAGCCGCAGGGCGATGCGGACCATGCCAACTACAGCAAGCGCACCATGGCGCAGGACCTGCTGACGTTGATGCAGACGCTGGGCCACCGCCGGTTCAGCGTGCTGGCCCATGACCGCGGCGCGCGCGTGGCGCACCGGCTGGCCATGGATCACCCGGCCGCCGTTCAGCGTCTGGTGCTGCTGGACGTGGCGCCCACGCTGGCCATGTACGAGCAGACCAGCCAGGATTTCGCCACGGCCTACTGGCACTGGTTCTTTCTGATCCAGCCGCAGCCGCTGCCCGAGCGGCTGATAGCAGCCGACCCGGCCGCCTACGTGCGCGATGTGATGGGCCGGCGCAGCGCGGGCCTGGCGCCGTTCGATGCGCGGGCCCTGGCCGAATACCAACGCTGCCTGGCGCTGCCCGGTGCGGCGCACGGCATCTGCGAGGACTACCGGGCCTCGGCCGGTATCGACCTGCAGCACGAGCGCGAGGATCGCGCCGCCGGCCGCCGACTGGCCATGCAGGTGCTGGCGCTGTGGGGAGAGCAGGGCGTGGTGCATCGCTGCTTCGAGCCGCTCAAGGAGTGGCAGCGCCTGGCCGACGATGTGCGCGGCCAGGCCTTGCCCTGCGGCCACTACATTGCCGAGGAAGCGCCCGGGCTGCTGCTGGCGCAGGTGCTGCCATTCCTTCAGAGGGGTGAGCAGGCATAAATTGGCCGACAATCATCGCCATTCAAGAATCTGGACAGCGAATGAGCGAAACCCATCCCGCAGACAACACCGCCCCCGGCTCGGCTCCCGACTGGGCCGCCTGGAGCCGCGAGGCCGTCGAAACCATGATGCAGCGCAATGCCGAATGGCCGCGCCAGTTCGGCCTGCAAGACTCTCCCGCCTACCGCTGGGACCTGGACAGCGCCACCCTGGTGCTCGAAGGCCCGCTGCACGAGGTGGTGGCCACCGTGTGCCTGGTGGGCACCACCAGCGACAGCGAAGGCAGCTTTCTGTGGAGCTGGGCCAACGAGGCCATTCCCAGGCAGCACGGCGAAGCCCTGCAGGCCGTGCACGACTTCGGCCGCGAAAACCACCTGTCCCTGCTGACAACCCCGCGCATCCAGGGCGGCCGCCCCGAGGCCACGGAATGCCTGTGCATCGCCGGCCGCCTGCAGCGCGCGCTGGGCACCTTTATCGACAAGCGGGGCGATGTGACGCTGTATTTCACCATCCTGCATCTGCAGGTGGCGACGGGGGAGGAGCAGTTGCCGAACTAAGGCGTTGTTGGCGGCAACGTACCATGAAAAAAGCGCTCCTGGGGGCGCTTTTTTATTGGCGAATGCCGGGCGATGGTGCAGATGCCAGCTCGCGGCCTGGTTTCAGAATAAACGCAGCGCAGGACCGCAAGCATTGCTGCACCATGTGCACCTATCATGTGCATACGGCCATGTTGATGCATTTGAGTCGCATGAATACGATGGCTTCTTCACCATTCCTAGGGACAAGCCATGGTCGTCGCCATTCGAATCTACAGCTCGGGTGCGCCTGAGGTGATGCAACTCGAAGAGATAGCTCTCCCGTCGCCAGGACCGGGCGAGGTTCTGCTCGAGCAGAGCGCCATCGGTGTCAATCCGCTGGATGTCAGCCAGCGCAAGGGCGCGGTCGCGATTGCACTGCCTTCGGGCTTGGGTCTGGAGGGTGCGGGAACGGTGGCCGCCGTGGGCTCGGGAGTGTCGGGCCTGAGGGCGGGAGATCGTGTCGGCTATGCAACCGGCCCTCTGGGCGCGTATGCCAGCGCGCGCTTGTTCCCCGCCGAGCGCCTGGTCAGGCTTCCAGACACGCTCGGGGAAGACGCTGCCGCATCGGTCCTGTTCAAGGTTTCTGACTCGCCCGTCTCTGGCCGCACATACGGCAACCATAGAGGAATATCAAAGCCGCGCGCAGGAAGTACTGGGCGCCATAGCGAACGGCATACTCACGCCCCGCATCTGGAAAAGCTACGCGCTGGCAGATGCAGCCGCTGCGCATGCAGACCTGGAGCAGGGACGCTCGCAAGGCGCGATCATCCTCAACCCCTGATTCCGGAAAGACGCCATGGAGATGCTCGACAGTCAGCATACGGATGAGCTTGCCACGCTGCTCGCGTTGGCGGACAAGGGTTCATTTGCGGCTGCGGGGCGATCCCTGAAGCGCCATCCTTCAGTGCTTTCCAAGCGTATGCAGGCCCTCGAGCGAAGGCTGGGCGTGCGGCTGGTGGAGCGCACCACGCGCCAGCTGCACTTCACCAACGAAGGCAAGCTGCTTGTCGAAAAGGTGCGGCAAGCCACCCATCTGATTCGGGACGCGGAGCAGGAGGCGGCGCAGGGAGCGCAAGAAGTACGGGGACGCCTGCGACTGTCGCTGCCCGCCACGATGGGGCGACGATGGATCAGTCCGATGCTGGCAGAGTTTGCCCTGGCCTACCCGGAGGTGGTGCTCGAGGTGGAGTACAGCGAACGCATCGTGGACATCGTGGGAGAGCGTTTTGACGCCGCCATCCGTGTCGGCAATCTATCTGATAGCAGGCTGGTGGCCACGCGGCTGTGCGATCAGTACCGCCTTCTGTGTGCATCCGCCAGCTATCTTGAACGCCATGCAGCACCGAAGAAACCTGCGGATCTCGCTCATCACAACTGTCTTGGCTACACCGGCCTGCTGTCCTTTCCGGAATGGACGCTGGTTCAGTCCGCGGGAAAGAGGGCGGCCAAGGTCGCCGAATCGGTGCGCGTCAGCGGCTCCATTCTCAGCAACGACAATGAAGCTCTGCTTCATGCGGCACTCAAAGGCGTGGGCATCATTGCAGGCAGCGACTGGCAGCTCATGCCCGCCATCCACACTGGAGAGCTCATCCGAATATTGCCGCAATGGACCTTGGGAGATGCTGCTGGCATCTACCTGGTGCGCCCATCGGGGCAGTACAACACAGCGGCGATGACGGCGTTCAAGCAATGGGTGGCGGGGGCTTTCGCGGCTGCTCCTTGGCGAAGTGCGAGCCACTGAGAAACCACGCTTGTTTGTCTTGCAGTTCAAGATGTGGGCGATATCTGAATGCAGCGACAGCCGCAAGCGGGCAGTAGCCGCCGATGAGCCCAGGAGAAAGCAGTCGCTCAGAGCGTGAATCAAGCCGACCCGCGAAGCAATTTCGGCTTGAATGAATCGCCAGGGCTGACCCTCTCCATAAGCACATACGAGCCTTCCGGACCGTCAGCCTCGCTACGGATGCGCCACCCCTGGGACTGATAGAACCGCTTGGCACGCTCATTGGCTTTGAGGCATTTCAGTGTAGGTACGCTGAGAAAGTACCTGTCGCAGCCAGCCAATAACATCCTTCCCACACCGAGCCCCTGATGCCGAGGGTGAACAAATAGATTGTGTAGAAAGCTGTCATCCTGCCATACCGATGCAAAGCCGATGGGGTGGCATGAATGCTCCGCGACCAGAATCCTCTCGCCTGCGGTGCTCGCATCAAAGTCTTCAAGCTTATGGGTGCCAACGGCAGCCCACGAGAAAGCGGCATCGCGCGAGGCAACAAATAACTTGCGAAGTGCCTCCCGATCAGCCTCTATGAACTCTCGCACGATGACCCGCATGTTTTTGCCTATATCGCTTGTCGCAAAGACTGAAGAATCTGCTTGGCGTGGGTCCGCAGGATGGAGGCGCCGGCATTTTCCCAAAGGTAATGTTTGGTGCTTCGGAAGCACTTGTGCAGTATGCCCCGTCCGGGGGGAGTCGAATTGGCGTCACGGGCTCCGCACCACAGCTTTCACAGCATCGGACAAAAAATCATGCGCCTTTGGGTGATCCAGCCAATCCTGGCCGAACACGATAGCCAGCGACTCCACAGGATAGGTTTGGACCAGGACCAGAGCGTACTGAACTCCGTTGTTCCTGGTTTTGAAGGGTTTCTCCGGGACGAAAGCAGAGCTCGTATGCGTGCCTGCTCCCGGCCAAAATCTGACATTGAGAAAGTCATACCGAGCGACTGCTTGCACTCCTAAGGACTCCACTTTGAGTCCGCGATCCTAGATCGATCCACAAGGTCTGGGGTCCATGGGAGGGTTAAGCGGTCCAGCCAGCCGCACTTGTATCAATTCCAGCAGCGCCCTGACACGCCCAGTCACGGAATGGCGATGGCTGTATGCTCCCAGCAATTGCAGAGGGGCAGGACGAAGGTCCAGTGGTACCTCCTGCAATCGGCCCGTAGCAAGGTCTTCCTGGCAGGGGTAGGCCGCCACAATCGCGAATCCGATGCCTTGCCGTGCGCCTGCCACGGCCAGTTCTCCGCTGTTGACGCGGTAGCGGCTGCGGACCGGTACTTTGACGATTTCGCCCGCAGCATCCTGAAACTGCCAGGGCTGGCCCTTCAGCGCACTAAGGGTGGTGATGCAGGGCAGAGACTTCAGTTCGCGCACATGGCGTGGCATGCCGGTCCTAGCCAGCAAGGAGGGGGCGGCAACCACGATGCTGGGCAGTGTGGCGAGTTCGCGTGTGATGAAAGCACTGTCCTCCTGATGGCCCCGGTGGAAGACGATGGAAAGGTCAACGTCCTCTCGAAGCACTTCCAGCCCGGTCATCCGGGTATCGCATTCGAGCTCGATGCCTGGATGGAGGCTGCAGAATTCGGCGAGGATGGGGGCCAGCAGCCTTGGTGCCTCGCCCGGCATGCATATCTTCAGAGGACCACGCAGTTCGCGCTGTGCCGCACCAAGCTCTTCCTGCGTGGAGAGCAGGGTGTCGAGCAAGGGCTTGGCGCGTTCGTAGAGCAGTCGGCCGGCTTCCGTCATGCGCAGGTGACGGGTGCTTCGCTCCAGCAGGCGTGTGCCAAGTCGGCTCTCCAGTGCGGCAACGTGGCGGCTGACGTTGGAGGAAGGCATGGCCAATAGACGCGATGCGCCAGCAAAGCTCTGCTCGTCAACAACTGCCACATAGATGCGGACAGTATTCAGATCGAGTGCATCGCGCATTGATTATCCCGTTTGAAGTATGAAAACGTCCCAATTTTGCATGCTAGTTCTCCGTAGTGGCGAAATTTAAGATGCCCTTTTGCCCGGTGTGACGCGGTGGTCCGTGCACCGGGCACCGTATGAACAAGGAGAGCTTCAGCGTGGAAATTGGAATACTTGGCGGCGGCATTGCGGGCCTGAGCGTGGCATTGGCATTGCGCAAGCAGGGTTACAACCCTCGGGTCTATGAGCGCCGTGCGGTGCCGGCAACCATGGGGGCCGGCGTGACGCTGTGGCCCAATGCCAGCTTTGTGCTGGAGGATCTGGGACTGCTGCAAGACATAGCGGCCATTGGCGGTCGACCACTGACAATGCGCCGCCAGGATGCTGCGGGAAATGCATTGGGAGGCCTCGATATTGGTTTGCTGGACCGGACGATGGGATACCCAAGCTACACGGTGCTGCGCAGGCACTTGCAGCAGGTGTTGCTGGACCATGCGGCACGGGTGAAGATTCCGGTGGAGTTCGGGCGCCGGGCGATGGCCATCGAACTGGATGCTCATGGCAGAGCCGTGGCCCATTTCGAAAATGGCGCGAGCATCCGCCCGGATTTGCTCATTGGTGCCGACGGCCGCATGGAGTCAGTGGCGCGCAAGTTTGTCGCGGGTGACAACACACCAATCTATCAAGGCTTTGTGAACTGGATCGGCGTGGCGCAGGGGCCGCATGCGCTGATGGACGATATTTCGATTCAGGACTTCTGGGGGGCGGGCGAGCGTTTCGGTTGCGTGGCGATTCGACCCGACCTGGTGTATTGGGCCGCGGCGCAGGTGCGGCCCCTGCATGAGGCCACGCCCACCGCAGACATGCGTAAGGAGGTCGAGGAGCTGTTTGCGCAATGGCCTGAACCGGTCTCAGGAATCATCCGTGCCACGTCCGAAAATGCCATCCGGTTGATTGCGGTGCATGACCTGGAGCCGCTGCATACATGGAGTCGGGCGAATGTACTGCTAGTCGGGGATGCCGCACACGCGCCCTTGCCGACGTCGGGGCAAGGAGCCTGCCAGGCGCTGGAGGATGCGTGGCATCTGGCCCGGTGCCTGGATGGTGCAAGAGACTTGGAAGAGATCTTCCAGGCGTTTGCGAAAATTCGCGCTCCCAAAACCGCAAGGCTGGCGGAACAGGGCCGGGTCTTCGCACGCGGATTGTTCGCCACCGATCCTGAAACCTGTCGCATGCGCAACGAGAGGGCCAAGGCGTCCGATCCTGTGCGTGACGTGCAGGTCTTGGCAGCCGGATGGGGACAGGGTCTGCCGATGCTTGGTGGCGCCGACGGCACATCAGTGGAGGGAGGCGGCTTTGGCAGCCTGTACCGCATTGAATGACGGGAGCTGGATTGCGCACGGATAGAAAGTCATGTCCCCAGCGACGAAAACCAAGTGGCCGGATGAGCTTTACTGGCGCTGGATGTAGTTCATCGGGTTTTATGCAAACGCTTCTTTCCATACATCCGGTCCACTTGAGTGCGGGCACCAGCCGGTAAGCGTTTCATAGCGGACATTGGTCATCGAAACTCGAACGGTGGCTCTGGGTCGAGTGCAGCTGCTGCTTCGGCCAGGAGCAGCCGGCCGGCAGATTTTTTTTCCTTTGACCGCTTTTGGCTGGCCGTCGCCACCCAGTGATGCCGCCTAATTGACTACCGTCGTCAGTAGCGATCATTGGACAGATCGAGGACCAGGGGGCGCTGATGTACTTCAGTTCCAATGGGCATACGTCCGGCCCAACCATCTTGACGCCGAGGATGCCGAAGATCAGGCTGCTGGCATTCAGCGATGCAACAGCAGGTCCGGCCGGTCGATGCCGACAGCACAGGGATAGAGCGGCTGCACATGGACCCAATTTTCCAAAGTTGTTGAGCAGGGATATCTCCCACGGGGATTCAACGGCGACCCCCAAGCGCCTTTCCTAGGCGCCTGGCTCGTCGATCAAGCTTGGTCGTATTGGAGGCTGAAGCCTCGCCGCTCGCGTTGGATTCGGGCAAATCCCGGCTCTCCCAGGTGCATGCCTGCAATCAGCAACTGGTCTGCACTGGCCATGTCCAGCATCCGCGAGCGGGTACTGGCAGACAAGCCAGAGTCCTGGTCGAAGGCGATCGTGACATCGGGCCGGTGAATCTGGATATGCGGGAAATGCACGATATCGCCCCACACCAGCAGATCCCGCTCTGCAGAGCTCAGCAGATAGCCGGTGTGCCCTTCCGTATGTCCGGGTAAAGGCATGGCAAGCACACCTGGAAGCACCTCTCCAGTTTCAAAGGTCCGGAGCTGCTGGCGATAGCGTTCAAACACATCGCGGGCGATCTGAAAATTGCCACGGGCGCGTTCGCTTGCACGGCTGAGATGGGCATCGTCCAGCCAGAAGTCCCACTCACGGCGATGCACCACCAACTCTGCGTTGGGGAACACGCGCTGGCCAGCCGCGTTGAGCAGCCCGCCGACATGATCGGGATGAGCATGGGTCAGCAAGATGGTGTCGATGTCTGCAGGCGACACACCCGCCAGCGCCAGGTTCTGCAGCAATAGCCCGCCCCACTGCTTGATGCCGCCCGCACCGGCATCAATGAGCGTGGTGCTCCTGGCGCTGCGGACCAGATAGCAGTTGATGTGCATGGCCTCGGGTGGTTGCTGCCCTGCGCTGTTTTGTATCCGAGTGGCGGCGGCAATGTCGATATTGGATAGAAGACCCAGATGGGCCTGGAGATAGCCATCGCTGATGGCGGTGATGCTGAAGTCGCCAATCTGATGGCTGGGAAAAATCTGGCCAAGCATGAAATATCCGATGCAGTTTTTAGTGGAGCGCGTGAATCCGGGAGGCCTCATGTCCAAAACATCGGATGCGGGCCTGAAGTGCTGTGTGTTGCAGGATGGATTCCTGCAGGCCCTGCATAAAGCGCTCCATTACGCAGGGGGAGCGAAAGTGCTCCAAACGGTATTGGACTTCCACAAAGACGGGGAGCCCGTGTCCCGGGAGCGTTTCGACATAGATCACATGGACGTTTTGCTTTGACGCGGCCAGCACCTTGGTGCAAAGCTGCATGCAGTCGTCCGAAAGACGGGCCAGAGTTGCCTCGGGCGGCATGGCCGCTGAGATATAGAACGTAATGTTGGGCATGCCAGGTCTTAACTGACGATTGTCTGGACGGCTGTTTTGCGCAGTTGCTCCGTCATCGCTTCATAGGCGTCGATGCCTTGAGGTAACGCAGCCAGGGCGCTGCGTTGCTCCGCAGACAGTCTGGCCATCCAGCGTTGGGGCGGGAGTCCCTCCAAAGCCACCGCTTCCATGGCCAGTGGCCTGAGCCCCATTTGCCGCAAAGCTTCAGGACCATGCCTGGACACCAGCAGCAACTCGCCCGCCTGCACGGCTGGCGCAGCCTGCTCACAGGCATAGAGGTTGCGATGCCAGTCCGTGATGTGCTGCTGCCAGCGGGCAAAGTTGCCACCGCCTTTCTCCCGGTATTCATCGCCGGTCAGCACGCTGAGGCCATCAATGGTGTGCAGAGCCAAATAGACGGGGCAACCTGTGCCAAGCGCTTTGAAGCGCTGGGACGAATGAAAGCCGCTAACAGAGATCAGCGCAGGTAGTTTTTGCAGACTGTAGAAGTCATTCCATTCGGCTTCGGTCTGCGCATCGGCATAGCTGCATTCAACGGTATAGATCATGGTGAACTTCCTTGGTGGCGGCCGCTTCTGCGGAGCTGCAACCGCCGTTCTTATTGCAATAGGGTCATGCTAATCAACGAAATTCAGGCTATATAGCGATTTAAAATCGATCTTTATTGATCTTTGGTCAAGCTGCTACTCTTGGCTTTTCGCCCGGCGATCAACAGTCATGCGACGCAAAATCCCCAGTAATTCCGCCCTCCAGGCCTTCGAAGCTGCCGCACGCCATGGCAGTTTTGCGCGAGCGGCCCAAGAACTGGCCCTGACCGAAGGGGCCATCAGCCGGCAGATTGCTCGACTGGAGGAGTTCTTGGGCATGGCGCTGTTCGAGCGCGTTGGCAACCGTGTGCGCTTGGCACCCAGCGGCATGCGCTATGCGATTCAGGTGCGAGAGATCCTCAACCGACTGGAGCGGGAGAGCCAATACCTGATGGGGCAACCCGCGGGCGCCGCGAGCTTGAACATTGCCGTCATTCCCACGTTTGCGATACGTTGGCTGATTCCTCGCCTCAAGCGGTTTCAACAGGCCAACCCGCATATCACCGTGCATATAGCCGAACGCATGGAGCCCTTTGTTATGACGGGAAGCGGCTTCGATGCGGCACTGCATTTTGAGCATCCGGCATGGGCCGGCATGCGTACGCATCGCTTGCTTGACGAAGTGCTGGTACCCGTGTGCAGCCCGGCACTTTTGGCAGAGCATCCCAAGGACTGCACTCTGGATGCTTTGCCCAGACTGCATCGCATGCAAAACCCCGATGCTTGGCAGCGCTATGCCGAGGAAACCGGGATGGTGTTGACCAACCCTGCCATTGGTTCGCGTTTTGATCTGCACGCGATGTTGATAGAGGCTGCGCTCTCCGGGCTGGGCGTGGCTTTGGTGCCACGCCTTTATGTGGAAGCAGAGTTGGCACAAGGCACTTTGCTCACCCTCTGGCCGCAAAGCCGGTTGGTGGCCAAGACATTTTGCCTGGTCCTACCCGAACCACTGGGCCTGAGTGAAGCACCGTTGCAGGCTTTTGTCCGATGGATTCTGGCCGAGGTGCAGATGGCCAGGGCTGTTTAGGTATCGGCCTCTGGCTGGCGCTTGATTGATGGGGGGCTGTCAGTCGGTGAAGCCTTGAATCACCGCAGTGCACTGCAGATGCCATCCTTCTGCTTTGATCGAGCGCCTGCTTGGGGCCGTTCTGCGACGATCGCTTACGGCCCATAGCTGACCTTGCTAAGGCAGCTCCAATGTTCGCTCGAGCGTCGCTTTGAAACTCGCGAGCGGGGAGGCGGGAACCGCACAAGCGCTCTTCAAAACGCTGCCCTGGTGGTCAGCGGCTCTGGGCCAAAATCTATGGCGAAGTAGGTAAGGCGTTAAGAGAGTGCAGAACGTCACGTGTGATGCTCTGGCGCTTGGCAAGGTCGCCGAGCCTGTTTGGAGTGTCCATGTTCAAGACAAAGAACACGGGGCCGCTGGGCCACTCGACCCAACCCACCCACCAACCGATTTTTCCGGTCCATCCCGTTTTGGCGCGCAGTATCCAGTTAGGGCCTGCTTCGTTGATCATCACATCCTTCACCAACCTCTGATGTTCGACCTGGAAAGGCAGTTGGTTGCGGTAAAGCCGCTGCAGAAAAGCAATCTGCTCGAAGGATGAGAT
>NZ_JBFYGN010000041.1:0-18252 GCF_041079535.1 Comamonas guangdongensis
ATCGCTGATTAAACAACGACGGAGGCAGAAATATGCAAGGTCAACGGTTGACTTGCCGGAAAGTCCCTGTAGACCCATATGAGACATTCGTGCGACTAGTGGATCGCGATCCAAATTTTATGGGTCTTGATTCATCTCTTGCAGAATTTTTAAGGCCAGAGCGCCGTAGCCTGATCCAGTTCCACGATTTCTGGTGCCAAAATTTTGCGTCGAGGTTATGTCTCGCCATGTCAGCACAGAATGGATAGACGTATGGTCGCGATCAGTTTCAATTTCAAACTTGATGAACCGCCCCTCGCTGGTTAACAGAGTTCCCTCAAGCTCTGGCGAACCGTACTCGCCAACGCCAAAATCAAGGATGATGGCATTCATGCAGTCAACATCCCTACTTGAGGCGCAATCGATGAGTGCTACTGGCAACGGATTCAATCTCCAGTAACTGGCAACACGACGAATCATGTCTTCAGTTATTTGGTTTTGCTGTTGGACGTTTTTCTGTTTCATGTAATGCCAATCTAGATCAGAAAACATGCATGACTATATGTCACTGTCGAAGAACGTCTGCTGTTGGCCGGCTGCACAGGCTCTGGCCGACCCATAGCCGTCATCCGGGACCCGACAGTTAGACGATAAGTTCGCGTAGGCGAGTCTCAACCTTAGCTCTGTCTACGTACTGACCAATCACCGGCCACTGGAAAACTTGCTGCGCTTTAATGAAGATGTGCATGAAGACCATGCCGAATGCAAATGTTGCGAATGGAAAGAGTTCTTGGAACCAGCGCGAAGATCCAAAGGTTTTAAAGAGAAAGAAAAAAATGATGCCAAACCCGAGCAATATAAGCGCTTCTTTGAGCTTATTGATTCGGGTAACAGGCGGCTTGGTTTCAATGGCCTTCAGAACGCCTTGCAGAATTTGCTTTTCAACTTTTGGTGAAATTTGTACTGATTTCATTGAGAAGTCTAACTGGATTTAGATGACATGTATGAGGCATGCCTACTTCGCGTAAAACTATATAAGCATGTAGACAAAAAAGCCAATGAACGAGTGACTGCTCATGGCCGAGATGTTGAATTCATGGCTACGCCAAGAAGCCGAGGTCATAAGGCTGTAGCAGCCGAGCGTCGCTAGTCGCTCAGGCTAATCGAAGCCAGCGCATCCTGTGCGCTCCTCAACTCGATGGGAGACCATCATGGGATCCACAGGTAATACCGCTCATCGCGAGCCGTGGAACAAGGGCAAGATCGTCGGGCAGAAGGCTCCGTTCAAGCTCAAGGACATCTGGGCGCTGCGCGTAAGGCTCCAGATGGAAGGCCGGGTACGCGAGCTTGCTCTCTTCAACTTAGGCATCGATAGCAAGCTGCGAGGATGCGACCTCGTCGCCCTCAAGGTTCGGGATGTATGCCACGGCGACCAGGTGGCATCGCGCGCTGTCGTCATGCAGCACAAGACTCAGCGTCCAGTGCAGTTCGAGATCACGCAGGCTGCCCGTGACGCCTTGCAAGCCTGGATCAGGCTGGCTGGGCTGAAATCAGAGGACTTCCTGTTTCCAAGCAGGCTACACGAATCGCCACATCTGGGGACACGGCAGTACGCCCGAATCCTCGGTCACTGGGTTGACGAGCTAGGCCTGGACCGCAGGGAGTACGGGACACACTCGATGCGCAGGACAAAGGCGACACTGATCTACCGCCGTACCAAGAACCTGCGCGCTGTGCAGTTACTGCTCGGCCACTCGAAACTGGAGTCAACAGTGAGGTACTTGGGTATCGAAGTCGACGATGCCCTTGAGATCTCTGAACAGACGGAGATTTGAAGCTGCCGCTGACGGCCACACCGAAAACTGCGGTCAGGTGGCCGTCTTCAACGGCTGCAATACGGCGCTGGGCCAAATTTGTGCTTTCGGCCAGAAGTAGACCTCAGACGTGTTCCCGACGCTGACTGCGTCTAGCTAAACCGAGCCATTCGCTGTCCAGTGCCTGAACGGCAGCAACCGCCAACACCGGTCGTTGAAGACCGCCTGTCCTGAACGGCCCCTTCACAATGCTCTTGTGGGCTGCAGCCAGTTCGACTTGCTGCCACTTGACCCTGGCGGTCTGCTCCTTGTAGTCAGTGCATGTCTATGAGTCACGTGACTGATAACGTAGCTGCTATCAGATTAGTTGAAAGGTCTTAGGGAAATTGCCTCCCTCACGAGGAATTTCCCATGACCTGAATCAAGGTACATTGATTTCGTACAAATTATTACGCTTTGTGGAATTGTTTTCATGTTCAACAGCCTGCGCGCTCGCCTGATCGGTATCTGTGTAGCCATCACCACGCTTTCCCTGCTTGCCCTGGCGCTCTCCACCTTTTTCTCAGTGCGCAGCGGTACCGAGCGCTCGCTCGACGAGCGCATAGGCCAGCTCACGAAGCTGCATGCCGATGATCTGGCCGAGTGGGTGCGAGACAAGCAGCGCATCACCAGCTCACTGCAGCAGGCAGTGGGTAAGCAGGAACCCGTGCCCTTTTTGCTGGCGGCTAAGCAGGCCGGCGATTTCGACGACACCTATTTCGTCTATGCCAGCGGCGCCCATGTGTTCGCCCATCCCATGCCCGAGAACTATGTCGGTACGGAGCGTCCCTGGTACAAGCAGGCTGTGCAGGCCGGCAAGCCCGGTGTGACACCGCCCTACATCGATGCCAGCACCGGCAAGCTGACGATCAGCTTCGTCGAGCCTGTGGGGTCGGCCGGCCAGTACACGGCCGTGGTTGGCACGGACATGCACCTGGATACCGTGACGCGCAAGGTCAACTCCATCCATACCACGGGCAAGAGCTTCGCCTTCCTGCTGGACGGGCAGTCCAACATCCTGGCCTATGCCAAGGCGGAACTGGTCATGAAGCCCTCCACCGGCATCGCGCCGCAGCTCGATGCCGGGCTGCTGCAGAAACTGGCGCAGGACGGCGGCAGCGCCGAAGTGGACGTGAATGGCGCAACGCAGCTGGTCTATACGTCTCGGGTGGATGGCACGCCCTGGCTGCTGGGCGTGGCCGTGGACAAAGCCGAGGCCACCGCCGCCGCACGCCAGTTGCTGCAGATGGAGATGCTGATCGCGGCGCTGTGCGTGGCGGTGGCCGTGGCGCTGCTGTCGGCCAGCGTGAACCGTCTACTGCGCCGCCTCTTCGTCGTGCGCGATGCGCTGGAGGATATTGCCTCGGGTGAGGGCGATCTAACGCGGCGCCTGGATACCGCGGGCAGGGACGAACTGGCCCAGATCGCCACGGCCTTCAACCGTTTCACCGACAAGATCGCCGCCGTGCTGCTGCGCATCCGCCAGTCCTCGGAGTCGGTGCGCATTGCCACCAGCGAGATCGCCAGCGGCAACCAGGACCTGTCCTCGCGCACTGAGCAGCAGGCCAGCTCGCTCGAAGAGACCGCGGCCGCTATGGAGCAGCTCACTGCCACTGTGCAGCAGAACGCGGCCAGCGCGCGCCAAGCCAGCGAGCTGGCGGGCAGTGCCTCCGAAGTGGCCACACAAGGCGGTGCTGTGGTGGGCCAGGTGGTGCAGACCATGGGCGGCATCGAGTCCTCGGCGCGCCGTATCGTGGACATCATCCAAGTCATTGACGGCATCGCCTTCCAGACCAACATCCTGGCGCTGAATGCGGCCGTGGAGGCCGCGCGCGCCGGCGAGCAGGGCCGCGGCTTTGCTGTGGTGGCGTCCGAGGTGCGCCAGCTGGCGCAGCGTTCGGCCGAGGCCGCCAAGGAAATCAAGGCGTTGATCGACGATTCGGTGAGCCAAGTCAGCACGGGCAGTCGCCTGGTGCATGAGGCGGGCACCACCATGCAGGACGTGGTGGACAGTGTCAACCGCGTCACGGCCATCGTGGCCGAGATCAGCAATGCCAGCCAGGAGCAAAGCCGGGGCATTGCCGAGGTCGGCAGCGCCGTTACCCAGATGGACCAGAGCACGCAGCAGAACGCCGCGCTGGTGGAACAGGCCACGGCAGCGGCGCAGTCGCTGCAGCAGCAGGCGCACCAGCTGGCCGAAGTGGTAGCCGGTTTCAAGCTACAGGCCCACGATGCGAGCGAAGGCACCGGCTGGCTGGCCGATCTGCGGTTGGCTGGCATCTCTTGATGCCCCCCCGGAAAACCCCGACAGGTCAAAACTAGAATTGCGTTTGCTCCCCAAGGCCTCGAGAAGGATAAGAAGCTCCTCCCTCAAACTTGAGTGCTGATACGACCGCCATCCGGCTCACTGGTACATTTCATGGACGCTAGCGAGCGTCCTGGAGAACGCTTGATCGGCTTGAGCCGTGAGTCGTCGGTACGGCACAATCAATAGCCTCGACCCCAAAGCTATCCCTGCCAAGATCAGCAACAAGGAAGCGATGCTCCCCAGGAGGCATCGTTTTTTATGGCCTAGCCTATGATAGGCGTGTCCTCGTCACGCTCATGATCTTGACTGCTGATGGGTGACCGATAAGTCACGATGCAGCCTTGAGCCGCAGCAATCGCCCCATACCAGGCATCGGTTGTCAAAGCTCAGTTGACGGCAACGGGTCGCAAGCTCCTGTTCGCACGATGTGACTGCGGACATCCAGCGACCTATCTGCCTGCACTTGATGGTCGCTGTCCCCTGCACACCTGAAACCCGTCATTGGGCAGTCGCCCGCGTCAATGCTCGGATGGCTGGTATGAGACGGTGACCGTTAGGAAGCATTGCGGCGACGAGCAGCGGCAATCGCTGCGAAGCCGCCCTTGAGCGGACTTGGCAGCTTTAGGCTGATCTGAGTCATTCACAGCTGATCTTGCCCCCCGTAATCCCAGACACAGTCCAGTCGCTACGTTAGCCCTGCTGGGCCACCAGCAGATTCTGCCTTCTTCGGAACTCCCTGGGCGACATCATCTTCAGGCCCGAATGGGGATGGATTTCATTGAAGTGCTCGAACGCATCGGCCAGTTGGGCCAGCACGGTGGGCGCATCCCGCAGATCCATTCGGCTCATATAGTCACGCTTGAAGGTGTTGACGAAGCTCTCCGCCATACCGTTGCTCTGTGGACTGCACACCGGCGTAGTGACCGGCCTCAATCCCAGTGACCTGGCAATGCTGCGCGTCTCTTTCGCGATGTAGGCACTGCCGTTGTCAGTAAGGAACTCCAACTCGTGCCCTTGAGGCACAACTCGGGCAGCACCGAAGCGGCGCTCCACGGCCTCGATCAACATCTCCCGTACTGGCTCGCCAGGCAGTCCTTTGCCTTCCCATGCTTGCCACGCCAGAATCTCCCGGTCACAGCAGTCTTTGGCGAAGGTGGCGGTGACGGTCTGACCCGAGTCGCACATGATCTCAAAGCCATCAGAGCACCAGCGCATATTGCTCATCGGCACACGGACCTTGCCGTCGTGTGTACGGCTTGAGTGACGTCGTTTGGGGGCCTTGGGTAACAGCAGCTGATACCGGGCCATGATGCGGTAGATGCGTTTGTGGTTCAACGCAGCTTGGCCCTGCGAGCGTCGCTCGCGGTTCAGCAACGCACCTGCTCTGCGATAGCCATAACTGGGCAATTCGGCAATGTGGCGGCGAATGTCAGCTAACAGTGCCTCATCATCGTGGTTGGCTGTACGGCGGCTGCGGCCGTCGTGCCACTCACTGGCCCGGTGATGCCGAACGTGCAGATTCGAGCGCGCTACGCTCAGTGCCAGGCAGACGGGCTTCATTGACCGTCCCCTGGCAACAAGGGTGAGCGCGCAATCCACTTTTTTGCAGCGGCGATCTCCACGGCTTCCTTGAGAATCTCGTTCTCCAAGGTCTTCTTGCCCAATATGCGCTGTAGTTTGGCAATCTCAGCGCGGGCAGCTGCCAGCTCGGATGCAGGAACCACGGCCTCGCCGGCCCCCACTGCAACCAGCGCACCCTCACGTTCGAGCCGGCGCCAAGTAAAAAGCAGGCTGGCAGATACACCCTCCTGGCGGGCCACGAGCGACACACTCATGCCAGGTTCGTATGTTCTGCGAACCAATGCTGCCTTCTCGGCGGCAGACCAGCGCCTACGGCGCTGGTCTCGCGTGATGACCTCAATAGTCTCGGTATGCCTAGTCATATGCACAGTCCTATGCCTATGTGAAAGATAAGCGATGGACCGTGTCCGGGGATTCAGGGGGCTATCTCATTCATGTCAGGACCTCAGGAATAGAGGCTGGAGGTATTTGTCGTAGATTATCCGTGCCGCATACCCTAGTGATATGCCGTATCATCAGTTGGCTCGGGAGAAGATCATGACTCAGCCTGTACAGGTCAGCTTTAGCACTTTTTTGAACTATCTCTCTGTGTTCGCTCTGCTGGGGGTCATCATTACCAGCTTCATCCTGCATTGGATGAAGAAGCCTAAGGACTAGCGCGACTCATTGAAGTCGGATTGCTTGTCCGCCTGAGGCTCCAACCACCAAACTGTTCAGATATGCCAAGGTGTGCTTTAAGCCTGAGCGCGTCTGGATCGCGTGCCTAGGCAAATCACCGATGGCTTTGTTATACGCGTTCATCCATGTGATGCGAGCATCCGCATCACTCCCAACAAGTGCATCAAGCGCACGGAAGATCTGAAGCAACATCAAAGCCAATCCGCCTTCTTGCCCGCGCGGATCAATGAAGCGCTCGGAAGCTACCAATTGAGAGACTGACGACTCGCTGATGCCCAGGAACTGGGCCAGTTCGGCGTGACTCAGTCCCAAGCACTCTGCAGCCTTGAGAGTCGCCTTACTCAAGACGGCCATTGCACTGGGACCGGAATTGGGTTCTGATGCCATCGTGATCTCCGGAGATGCTTGTTGACAGCTTACGCTCAACTCAGCGGGGAATGATCAACGGCGAAAGGAATTGGACTACATCCCCCGTATTGGTACGGGCAAGCTAATTTGTCCATTTAGTGGAGCCAATCGGCATAAGGAGCTGATATGTCGAAGGAACAGATGATCCCTGCACGCCACAACGGCATGTCACCCATGCATCCGGGCGAAATACTGAAAGAGATGTACCTTGCCCCGATGGGCCTATCTGTCAGCAAGTTGGCCACTCGTATGCAAGTTACGACTGCACGGCTGAACAAAATCGTGCACGGCAAGCGTGGCATCACAGCAGATACGGCTCTGCGTCTCGGCAAGGTGTTCGGCACATCTGCTCAGATGTGGCTGAGCCTGCAGAGCACCTACGAGCTGCGCAAGGCTGAAACGTCCAACGACGAATCCATTGCTCGTCTTGAGCCTTTTGATATGCAAGAGCTTGTCTAAACTATGTACTTGTAGGGCCCTCAATGAGCGTGCACGGCGACAGCTTTACCGCGTGAGCTAGGTCAGTAATTTCACGGTGCTTAAAAAGCAGCTCACGACAAGGTTAGATGAACTGTCTTTTGGCCAGGGAGCAAAGCTGCAACCAGCTTTCTGGAGTGAGTCTGTAATCTCAAGGCCTGCCTACTGTGACGGGATACACCCCAGAGATTTCAAGACAGCAGAGGCTTTGGTGGAGTCCCGTACGAGCCACCATGCAATCACAGTGGCTGCAATGATGTAGTGAGCGAGAAAGGCCCAACCGAGCTGGTAGCAAGTGATGCATCCTTCAACTTTTGCGCTATAGAAAATCAGAAGATACAGCGCAAGAAGGGCGCCAATAGAAAGGTCTTTGGCCCAGCTGAAGAGGCGCAACTGTTGTGCGCGGAATTCACGATAGGTGATGACCGTGGTTGTCTTTTTGACGGCTAGCGAGCGGTATGCCGCATGCAAGTCCCAAAGTTGAACATTGCGTCGGAGCACATTTGTACGAAGACGGTAACGCTCCTCTGGACTGCCAAAGAGCATTCCGAATTCAAGCTTGGTGAACACTCGCTCAAGCTTGAGCACAACGGGGTGGTCGTTTGTGACTGCTGGCTCCTGATTGAGGAGTCGGCGCAGTGTCTGGATCTTTCGGAGCCTGTGCCAGTTAAACAGATGAAGCCTCAAGCTGCCTGGAATCTCACGGACTCGAACATAGTGCCGCGGCTCAGCGCCTAGGGCAATGCTGGCCTCTTTGAAGTTCAGTTCATATTCCGATGCCAGCGATATGGCCTCGTCAAACAAGGCTTTCTGAGCTGGAGTCATTTCCTACGCTCTTCCAAGTTCCTGCCACACATCAGACAACGTTCGCATCGTCTGTGCCTGTAACACTTCACGTGACTGACTTGCGCTTGCTTCGGTCAAGGTCCGCGAATTTTCATAGATCTTCGCAACCATCTTCCATTTGTACGTACTAGGACACTCTGGTGCGAAGCGTTGACAGAAGAATTCAACATCTTCAAAGGCCTGTTGAAGCCTACTCCAATCAATCAAGACCGGGCTGCCTCCGAAGGCTTCCAGCTTGGAGCTACTGACCCCGTATAGGACTTCATTGAGGTCAATGCCGGAGCTCTGTATGGAGCGCAGATATGCCGTAGTAGGCTCGGTTTGGCCAGTTTCGTAGCTGCTTTGCGTCACCTTGCTGACTTCGCCGAGCTCGGCGAGCTGAGCTTGAGTCCAGCCAAGAGCCTGGCGAGCTGCCTTGAGGCGGCTGCCAAGGTGTTCCTGCAACTTGAGTAGGCTTGCGATGTTCATTGACGAAGCGTGTTTTATCTAAAATAATACAAGAAAACTTTATTTTTTGTCATGCGATCACCTCTTGATATTAAGGAAAATTTTGCATTGCATGGCATCTCCATCAGGGACTGGGCACAGGCCTATGGCTTTTCCGAGAGCTTGGTCTATGCGGTCCTTTCGGGACGAAACAAGGCGTCAAGAGGTCAGAGCTTCAAGATTGCTGTGGCGCTTGGCCTTAAGGCTGCACCTTCTTTGACTTGTGCGCCAGATTACATCCGCGAAGTACTGCTTTCGCAGACAGACAAGGAGGTCTTATGACATAAAAAAAGCCAGCCACCTTTTCAAGTGACCGGCTGGAGTGCTGAAAAAAATATCAGCTCGCATTCCTAGTCTCTAACAGTACCCTCCGGTTGTCAAGTTTTCTTTATTCCAATTTTGGGTTGGAAGGGGAATTCTTTGCCGTCTTTTGTTGCCTCCCTCGCCGTTGCCATTAGCAATGCGGTGAAGTGGTGCAGTGACAACTGCTGACGGCAAGTGTTCTTCGCTGTTCGGAGATTCTTATGGAGCCATCCTCGCGAAAAGTGGTTCGGCGCTCGCCTGCTCATACGGTGCGTTTGCTGCACCTTCCACACCTTCAGCCTGATGCAATCGAAGCTGACTCCTCTGTTGAGCGCGACTTTGTGCATTGCGCCGCGCTCTTCCCCACTGTCACATCAATCAGATCTCAGCCTTTCAAGCTCGTTCTTCCGACTGGAAGAAAGTACACACCTGACTACCTAGTGACTTTCCTGGATGGTTCACGGGCGGTAGTCGAAGTCAAGCCTGCGAAATTTGTGGCCTCTTTCCAGGAGCACTTTGAGCAAGTTCGTCTGAAGCTGAGCGCATCTGGCATCCCCTTCCTGCTAGCGCTGGACACCGTGCTGCGTCGCGAGGGACTTGCGGAGCGTGCGCTTTATATCCGCCGGTATGCCAAAGGGGGTTGTGACGCCGAGGCGATGCACAAATGCAAGACGCTATTGGAGCGAGTGGGCGGCCGTGGGCTATCAGTGAACGAGCTCACTGAGGCTGGAGTCAGCCAAGCAACCATGCTTTACATGGTGACGCGTCGTCAATTGCTGCTCAGCGCCGACCTGCGCTACGAAGGCGATGCGAAGGTGCGCTTGTTCGAGCAATCTGTTTCGGGGAGGGACCATGCAATTCGCTTTGCAAACTGGCTTGACGCTTAGGGCGGGCCAACGGACCCTGGAACTTACCAGGGAATTACCGGATCGTGAATACCAATTCGAGGACGTGATCACCCGCCGGGCTCTGGTTTTGAGCGTTGCCGAACTTATCCATCGAATCTATAGCAAGGAATACCAAGTGGTGCTGGGAGGTGCACCCAAAGGCCAGTTTGCTAATAGAACAGTGGTTTCCGTGCTGGATTTAAGTGCCTTGAAGGAGTACGAGAGAGCCGAAATGGAGCGCCGACTTGATTACGTCAGTCGCCTGCGACGGCAGGGCATTACAAAAGGGCAACGCAAGAAGATCGAAGAAGCCATCGCCAAGTTGGCCAACTCTAGAGGCGAGGCGGTTCCGTCGGCAACCACTGTGATGCTCTGGATGCGCAACTATGAAATCTCGGGAAATAACGCACTTGCTTTAGTTAACAAGCACCGCATGCGAAAGAGAGCACGCCGCTTGACCGACTCTGTGGAAGACGTTATCTGGAGGATGCTAAAGCAGCACTACCTAACTCCGCAGAAGAACTCTTTGAGGTTTACCCACGACCAGCTTGAGAGCGAGCTCAAGCGCTTGGTTAAGAGCGGTCAGTTGGAGCAAGACACGGCTCAGGTGAGCTTTCCAACTTTGGCACGCAGAGTTCAGGACATTGATCTGTATACGCGAGTTGCTGCTCGTGAAGGTGTGGCGAGAGCTCGGATAGTTTGCAGAACGGCCTTCCCGGAGGGAGTAGCTGCGTATCCGTACCAGCGTGTTGAGATTGACCATACCCCGTTGAACTGGGTTGTGATTTGTGACCGAACAGGGCTGCCCTTGGGCAGGCCTGTTTTGACGGTGATGATTGATGCGTACTCAGGCTACATCCTCGGCTTCTATCTTTCCTTCTACGGCCCCGGATTGACTTCGGTATGTGGGGTAGTTCGTAATGCCCTCCGGCCCAAGGACCCGTTTTTGCAGGGGCTCAATCTCGAAAACGATTGGCTATCGATGGGCCTCGGTGATGAGTGGGTGATTGACAACGGTCTCGAGTTCCACTCATTCGGTTTCAAGACTATGGCGATGGCTCTGGGTGTCGACCTGATGTATTGCCGCGTCAGGACACCATGGCTAAAGCCCCACGTTGAGCGCTTCTTCTCGACATTGAACACCCTGACTTTGATGAGAGGGCGCATCACCAAAACCGTAGCCAACGTGGCCAGGATCGATCCTTACAAGGATGCGTCCATCACCTTTAGTGATTTGGTCCGGGGTCTGCTCATGTTTGTGGTGGATGTGCATCCACATCAGCCCAACTGGAGAAAGATGGCTACGCCTTATGAGCTGTTTGCGGAAGGAATACAGCGTAGCCCACCGGCTACCTTTCCAGGCAGTTTGGAGCAGCTCACCTTGGCATCAGGGATGGCAAAGCAGCTGACACTGCGGCAAGGGGGCATCGAATTCTATGGCCTACCTTATGGAAGCTATGCCTTCAAAGACATTGTCAAGAAGTACGGGCTGAAGCAAAAGCTGTTGTGCAAATTAGACCCTGATGACATCTCCATCATGAAGGTGCTGGATCCTGACGGGAGGTCGTGGCATGACGCTGTATGCCGATGGCCCGTCTATGCCAAGGGGTTGAGCTTCAACCAACACCAACTGATCAGGAAGTTCGCAAAGGCTGACTTGAACTCTCCAGAGCGGCATGAGGCATTGTTGGCGTCTCGTCAACGCTTGCATGAGCATTGGATGGAGGCGACAAATCATCGCGGGCGGGCAGATGCGTTGCTTGCTGGGCGCTATGCCGATATGAGCTCCCACAAAGTTCTTTCGGGCCAAAGCTCCTCACTTCAGTTGCCTCTCTCCGAATCGAAGCAACTCATTGTTCCCAGTGAATATCGAATCTCTGAAAAAGAAATCCCAGAGTTCGAATCTCTTGCGTTTTAAATCATGCGAAACGACCAAAACAAGGTATTCGACCAGTCCATGCAGCTCGATGCTCCCGATCCGGAGCAACTGGCACTTGATGCTCGTCGCCTGTCTACGTATAGCGTGGGGGCTTTGCGCGTGGCAACTGAAGCTGATCGAGCGTTTGTGCTGTTTCCGGATGCGGTTCGTGCTCTGAAGGCGCTGGACCGGCTATTCCAGCTGGGGACGGAGTTCAGCATGCCTCAAGGAATGTGCTTGGTCGGCCCCAGCGGGGTTGGCAAAACTGCTTCGTTCAGATATTTCCAGGCCTCGTTGCCTCAGTCTGCACTTTTCTCCCAGGACTTCGCCGCGATCGGTATGCGGATGCAAAGCAAGCCGAAGACTGGACATTTGGTCCAGGGCATTCTGAAGGCGCTCAAGTATCCGTTTGCCGGTGGTTCTGGCAAGCAGCTGTACATGCGTCGCTTTCTTCTGTTCGACGCTCTGAAAAATTGCAGGACACGCCTCATCTGGATCGACGAAGCGCATCACTTGCTCTATCCGCGGCGGACCTCTGCCAGCAACGAGTGGGAAAACGATGCGACGGAGTTTCTCCGCGAACTCATGGATGAATGCAACATCAGTTTGGTACTGGCCGGGACCTCTGAGCTGGATACCTTGCCTGATGCTGCTTCACATCTCGCCTCGCGGGTTCCTATCCGCGAGGAGATGAAAAACTTCCCCTCGGACGGGAACTGGGTGGGCTTTGTGCGCGCTTTTGCAAAGCAATGCCGGTCTTTTGATCTTGGGTACGTGCATGCCCCTGAAGTCGCAATGCGCCTGCATTTGGCCACGGAGGGAAATCTGCGCGCGTTCAAGAGATTGATGACGGAGGCCATCCTTGTCGCGTTTGATGGCGGCAGCTCCGCCGTGGACAAAGACGCTTTCTCCAGCGCCTTCCAGCGAGTCTTTGGGGAAGCAACCCTGAGGAGCAATCCCTTTGTCTGAAAGCCAATTTCCTATCTGCAGCGAGTTGCTTGAAGACGAATCCGGCCTGGGATTTTGCCTTCGCTCTGTGGCCATGAACGGGGGGCGACTGTCAGCCCTGCATCGGCTCCTTGGGATGGGAGCTTCGGAGCGTCTCAAGGCAGTACATGCCCCCCGGCTTGCTCAATGGTTCGGCGTCGACAAAGCGAGGCTGGCCCATCGTCTACCTGCAATCTTGCCGCGCTCCATGGGGGCGCGAAGGGCATGCTATGGACACCTGTTTCGTCAGCCAGGGGTGTTGCGGACGAACCAGCCTCAGGTATGTCCGCAATGCATTCATGAGAAGGGATACTTGCTCGACGTGTGGGATTTGACACTTTCGACATGCTGCTTGGAGCATGGCTTGTGTCTGACAGGTCGATGTCCTCAATGCCAGGCAGCGATCAAATGGGATCGTAAGGGCGTGCAGTGGGGTGGATGCCGTCATCACTTGGGCTCCACAGACAAGGCCGTCTTGGCAGCACCTGAACTTCTTTGTGCCCAGCGCATTTTGCAGGCTTCGTTGCGATTGACGCAGTGTGCTGGCGACACGGGCGTCCCGGCATGGATCACAGGCTTGTCGCTAGATGGATGGATGCAAGTGTTCTATGCGTTTGGCTTGCTGCGAAGCTCATGGTCACCGCTATGTCCGAGAGAGCTGTCTCGTTGTCTGGCGCCTGCTGAAGCGCAAGAAGTTGTTAAGCGGGCACTAGGGCGTCTTCAAGCCTTCACTGGCATGCCCAAGCATGGGGGAGCTTGGGCCTCTGTGGTCGCGCGTGCACCGCTCATTGGCTTGATTACTTGTCCGACGGGGCGTCGGGATCAAGCGATTGGGCGCCAGTTGTTTCAGCAGATCTTTGGCCAGAAGGAAATGGATATCGTGGTCCGCAGATATCCGGAGTTGGGGCAATTGAACCTGTTTGACGAGGCTGCCGCATGAGACGTTTGGTTGGCATTCCTCCTATTTACGGTCACGAAAGTCCGGCCTCTTGGCTTACCCGGGCTGCATTGAGTCAAGGCGTAGAAGTGAGGGAGTTGATGGCGTACGTAGGGTTGCCTGTAAAGCACGATCCGGACCAGACGTTGGTGGGTAACGCTCTTTGGAATGTGGCTCACGTAACCGGACAGGCCGCCTCATCCTTTGGCTTTGCCGCGCACATGTTCTCCGGTGTCCGCAGCATCGATCCCAAGGGGGAGGACTTATTGCTCTGGACAAAGAATGGCAAGCCTCGATACAGGTACTGCCCGTTGTGCTTGCATGAGCCCGGATGCAAGTATTTCCCTTTGCACTGGCGATTCAAAGCCTGGCGTTGGTGTCCTCTTCACGATTGCTTGCTAGGCGAGCGTTGTCCTCATTGTCGGTGTGAGCTGCAGTTACCTGGAGACATGCTCATTGCGGGTTTGAAGCGAGAGGGTGTGGCACATCTGGGCCATTGCTTGCAGTGTGCTGAGCGCTTGGATACGGGCTGGGAGAGTACACCACATCCCTTGATGGAAGGACTTGTAGCAGGATGGGAGAAGACTGTTCTTGAAAATGGAAGGGCTTTGCTGGCGGCCATTTTTCATCGGCACTTTTTCATCACAGGTAATGCCAAAAGACACTCTCTCAATAGCCTGACACGCTTCAAGAAGATGGGTGTGCTACCGCATGACCTTCTTTTGCTTTCCAACCAGTCTCTCCAGGCAAGGCGAAGCCAGCGTAATGCGACCTTGCGGAATCACCCAGGCTTCTATGGAGGGAGAAGTGCGCGCGAGAAGTAATCGAGACGTCTGCATGCTTTACCGATTGTAGGTAGTGGCTCAAATGCAATGCCAATAGCAGCTCACTTGTTTTGGACGTTAGAGTTGCTGCCGGAGGCTGAAGAATGCGCTGGCAATCCTCCATGGTCAAGACGTTGTTGCATTACAGGGACTACCCACCGATGCAAGTGCGGATCAGTAACTTTTGACTGACCTGTCTGCCAAGACGATCCAGGTGCTTGAAACGAGGAACAGACTGCACATCTACAGACGGGGTTAGGCAAGAGGTGTGCGCTCCCAGAGACAAACCGCGCAGCAGGGCTTCATTAAATTCTCGTGACGTCTTGCGACTCACAATGCAACAACCGAGTTTGCCTGCTGCTGGTCTGACCTGCTCATTGCATCTTTGATTTCAAGTCTGGCATATTGACGTGTCTGTCTTAGGTTACGGCAGAGACTGGTGATCTAGGGCGTTCGCTGATATGGGCTGCTTCGTAGGTACGCTCCTGTGTCATGAGGGCCCACAGGATGCGTGCATTTTTGTTGGCTAAAGCCACGGCGGCCTTTTGCCAGCCACTGCGCTGCCTCGAGGCCATCACCCATTGAGAGATGGGATCAAGGTTGTGTTTGCCGGTCAGCACTGCGGCTTTGGCCCCTTGCACCAGTAAAGTGCGCAGATAGCTATCGCCTCGTTTGGTGATGGCACCTAGATTGGATTTGCCCCCGCTGGAGTTTTGCCGAGGTGTCAATCCAAGCCAGGCGGCAAACTGTGCACCGTTCTTAAACTGCCTGAAGTCGCCGACAGTGATAACAACCGCTGATGCAGTGAGTGGCTCCAAGCCCTTAATGGCGGCAGTTCGCTGCACCTGCGCATCTTCTTTACAGTGAGCGGCAATACGCTGCTCACACCCGTGAAGATGTTCATCGAGATCTTGTCAATGCATGAGTGCACGCTGCAGAGCAATGCGGGCTGCGCCTGCGATGTCATTGGTCACATCTTCCAAGATATCGTGCAAATGGGCGCGCAAGGCTCTGGGGCTTTGCGGTAGCACAACGCCAAACCTGAGGGCGCACACCTCGTGCCTAACTCCGTCTGTAGATGCGCAGTCTGTTCCTCGTTTCAAGCACCTGGATCGTCTTGGCAGACAGGTCAGTCAAAAGTTACCTATTCGCACTTGCATCGATGGGAAGTCCCTGTAATGCAACAACGCCGATTCACGGGAGCATGATTTTTGGGATTTAATAATTGAATTTTTATGAAAGCAATCATCTTAATAGGAGTGCGTGCATACTTTTAAAAAAATTCTATGTTGGTGCATGAGGTGATATAGTGGAAAAAATAGCATCTTTGCACCATTTAAATCAATGGATTGGTTTCACATACGGTACGCAGTCTTACCTCGATGGTAAGCATCAACATACCATTCTGCTTGATTTGAATGAACAGTAAATTATCCTTAATTCTTCTCTCGCGTGGAGTGAGCATGCTACTTTCTATAGTACTGGTTGAATGGCTTGTTATATCTATTGCTTCTCTATTGTTAGGAGGGGCATACGGTTTACCAGTTGAAAAATCCAAGAATTTATTAAAGGAGATGTTTTATGGAATATCAGAGCCTTTTTGGACTTTCCCATTTAAAGTGCTGGCGATATTTTTCTTTTTTATTCCAATGGCATATCCCATTCCAGTAATATTAATTTTTTCTTTTTTAATCTATCTTAGAGATTTCTCATGAGCTTTACATCTACAGCTATTAAAATTGCATTACAACAGTTTGGTCGTATTGCTGGTGAGGGGCCTGGAACAGCGGCAATCGCAATTAACTCTGCTGCCACTATTGGTGTTGGAATTTCTGCGACGCAATTAGATACGAATACGCAAATATATATTCCAATAGCAGGGCGAATTGATATTAATACGGGAATGCTTTCTTACACGGCAACTAGCTTGGGATTTATTGCTGGTTTTGGGACTATCGTTGCGGCCACAACGGGTGTGGCTTTAGCTCCTGGTGTTGCTGTGCTTGCGCTAGGAATGGCAGCTATTTCGGGCCTTGCTACATTGACAACGGATCCCGATTCGAAGATATTGAATAATATTTTCTCTCATGCAATGAAAATAGAAAATTATCTCCGAGAAAAATTAAATAATGCAGAGTTGATATTGGGTGAAATTATCCCAGTTGAGTTGAAGGATTGGTTCAACTCGGGGTCTATCGGCAACGCAACAAATATTGGCTGGAACAATGCAAAGGGTTGGCGACCGCCTGTAGACCCCTTAATGCTTGACCTCGATGGTGATGGCTTGGAATTGCGGCGCGTTGATGGACAGATCCTGTTTGACCATGATGGCGATGGCATCAAGACAGGCACCGGATGGCTTGGCGCTGATGACGGCATCCTGGTGCGGGATGTCAACGGCGATGGTCGGATCACGTCGGGGCTGGAACTCTTTGGCGAAAACACCATCAAGAGCAATGGCCAAAAAGCTGCCAATGGCTTTGATGCATTGGCCGACCTGGACAGCGATGCGGATGGCAACTTCACCAGCTCAGATGCAGCCTGGAATCAGGTCAAGGTCTGGCGGGATCTGAACCAGAACGGTCTCTCTGATGATGGAGAGCTGTTTACTCTGGATGAGTTGGGTATCAGCCGCATCAGTGTGAAGGGCAGTGCCTCCAACGCAACGGGTGGCAGCCAGGCAGGCACTACGGTCAACGGCAACTTCATTGCCCAAAGCGCAAGCTACACCCGCAATGGCCAGGATCTGACAGTTGCGGCCGCCGAGATGACGGCTGGTGCTGTCGACCTGGAGGCCAACAACTTCTATCGAGAATTTACGACCGCTGTTCCATTGACCGAACAAGCCAAGGCATTGCCTGGGATGCAAGGCTCCGGACGGGTCAGGGATTTGCAAGAGGCAGTGAGTTTGAGCACCAGTTTGGCTAGCAGCCTGACGGCGTTCAGCCAAGCTGGCACTCGAGACGCTCAAATGGCGCTCATTGATGGACTCATCACCGACTGGGCCAAGAGCAGCGACTTCTGGAGCAGTATCGAAAAGAGCCTGGAGCGAGACGGCAAATGGGTTCACGTAGTCTTTAATTTACCTACAGGCGTGTCCGAGGCCCAGTTTCGCAATCTCATTGGGGTGCTGGAGGTCTTTAATGGTGAGCGCTTCTACCAAGCTGCCGCTACCCCGGTTGCGGGATTCACACTTACACAAGGCTCGGGCGGCCCTGGTGTGATTGTGCTGACGGATGAGTACCGAATTACGCCGCCGGCTGGGCAGCTGGCTTTGCTGCAGCAAAGCTACGAAGCACTGAAGCAAAGCATTTATGGCGCCTTGGTGCTGCAGACACGGCTCAAGCCCTATCTGGATAGCATCGCTTTGCATATCGACGAAAACGGCTTGAGCTTTGACACATCAGCCCTGGCCGCACAGCTTGAAACTCATAAGGCCACCAATGCGAAAGAGGCACTAACAGATCTGGTCGAACTCAATCGCTATGCCCAATCCACTCTGCTGTCGGTAGGGTTCAACGGACTGGGAATGCTGGGCGCCTGGGCAGAGAGCATGGGGTCAGACCCGGCACTCAAGGCAGTGCTGACTTCCCTTGATGTGCTGACGGCTAGCTCCACAGGCGGCACGAGCAAGGCAGATATTTACCTTGGCGATGCTGCAGGCAACAGCTTTAGTGCAGGCGCAGGGAATGACATCCTGTATGGCGGTGCGGGCAACGACTATCTCGACGGAGGTGATGGCAACGACATCCTCGACGGAGGTGCGGGCAACGACACGCT
>NZ_JBFYGN010000042.1:0-15716 GCF_041079535.1 Comamonas guangdongensis
GATATCGATCTTGCCGAAGAGGCGCAGGAAATTCTCTATACCCAGAGCCACCACAATGACGCCGCCAAAGTGCCCCTACCCGTCCTCGAAGCGGCGGCTGACGGTGATCACCCCCTCGACCGATGCGGCGCTATCGAACCTGCCGGCGGCCCAGGCGGGATCGGGCTCGGGCATCTACAAAATGGCTTCGTCGCTCGGTGCGGCCTTCGGCGTGGCGATTTCCGCCGCCATTTTCACCGCTCTCAGCGGAGACAGCGCAAGCATGAACTGGCTGGAGGGCGTGATCACCTTCAGTGGCCGCCAAGACAACCTGGCCGTGCGGGAAGCCGCCATCGTGGCACTGGGCTTCAACGTACTGATGGTCGTAATAGCCATCTTCTCGATCGTGCTCACGGTGCCCAAGGGTGCCAGGGCGCAGGCCTGAATACCCAGCCGTCATTTCAAGCGCCGACTATTCCCTCAAGCCCGCTTTCTGCTGGACATATTTCAAACTTACTTCGTCACTTCTGGAGCTGCCATGAATGCTCTCGTCCAAGCTCTCGGCTCTGCCGAACTCGCCCTGATGACCGAACTTGAAGCGCTGTACAAAGACTTTCACCGGTATCCCGAGCTGTCGATGCAGGAAGTCCGCACCGCGAAAATCGTCGCCGACACGATGCAGGGCCTCGGTTACGAGGTGACGCGCAACGTCGGCGTGACCGGTGTGGTCTGCGTGATGAAGAACGGCATCGGCCCGACCGTGATGTTGCGTGCGGACATGGACGCACTGCCGATGGCCGAGAATTCCGGTTTGCCGTATGCTAGCACCGTGACGGCGCGCGATGCGGACGGTGTCGAGGTCGGTGTTGCGCATTCTTGCGGCCACGACATGCACGTGACCTGGATGATCGGCGCCGCGCGCATCCTGGCCGCGCACCGCACCGCCTGGCAAGGCACGCTGATGATCGTGTTCCAACCAGGCGAGGAAACCGCCGAGGGCGCGAACGCCATGGTGCGCGATTGGGGCGAAGGCCGTTTCCCGAAACCCGACATCATCCTCGGCCAGCATGTGATGGTCGGAGCGGCCGGCACAGTAAGCTACCGTCCCGGCGTCACGTTGTCGGCCGGAGACAGCCTGAAGATCAGGCTCTTCGGGCGCGGCTCGCACGGTTCGCAGCCGCAAACCTCGATCGATCCGGTCATCATGGCGGCAGCTACCACACTGCGACTGCAGACCATCGTTTCCAGGGAGATTGCGCCGACCGAGCCGGCAGTGCTGACGATAGGTTCGCTGCAAGCCGGCACTAAGGAAAACATCATCCCTGACGACGCCACCATCAAGCTGAACATGCGCACCTTCAGCGAGAACACGCGCGAGTACATGCTCAAGTCGATCCGCCGCATCTGCTGCGCCGAGTGCGATGCCTCTGGTGCCGAGCGGCCGCCCGAGTTCACCACCATCAACAGCTACCCGCTGACGGAAAACGACCTGGTCGCGACACAAAAAGTGGCGCAGGCATTCCAGCAGCAGTTTGGTGAAAACGCCTTGCTGGCGCCCAGCCCGGCGTCGGCCAGCGAAGATTTCAGCATTTTCGGCCGCACCTGGGGCGTGCCCTATGTGTTCTGGTTCGTCGGCAGTACCGACCCCGTCGCGTATGCCAAGGCCCAACAGGAAAAAGCCGTCAACAAAATCCCCAGCAATCACTCGCCGAAGTTCGCGCCGCAAATCCACCCGACGCTAGAGACCGGCTTGCAGGCCATGCTGTCCGCCGCTGCCGCGTGGCTGTGCCCCCGGGGCACCGAAGCCTGACGCAAACCCATGAACGTCCACGAATTGGCACTTGCTGGCCTGAACGACCACCGCCTGTTTACCACGCTCGATCTGGCCGGCACGTTCGCCTTTGCCATCAGCGGTGCCATCGCTGCCAGAGACCGCGGCCTCGACTGGTTTGGCGTCGCTGTCATAGCGTTCACGGTTGCCTGTGGCGGTGGTATGGTACGTGACCTGTGCATCGGCGCGGTGCCGCCGGCCGGACTGACCGATTGGCGCTATCTTGCCGTAGCCATGGTCGCGGCCTTGATGACGATAGCCGCCAACGGGCTGGTCGTGCGCTTGGCGCACCCGGTAATCCTCTTCGACTCCATCGGCCTGGGACTATTTGCCGTGACAGGCGCACAGAAGGCCATGATTTTTGGTCACAACGCTGAAGTTGCTGTGCTACTGGGCGTAGTCACTGCGGTGGGCGGCGGCTTGGCTCGTGACGTGTTGCTCAATCGGGTGCCAGTGATCCTTCAGCGTGAGATTTATGCGTCGGCTGCGTTGGTCGGCGCCGGTATCGAGGTACTTGGCGAGCGCCTAGGATGGTTGTCGAGCAGTCGGACCTGGGTTGCTTTAGTAGTGTGCTTTGCGCTTCGTTATCTATCGCTGCACTACAAGTGGAACCTGCCGCACTCGTCTAGGCGCGACGACAGCGGCACGGACTAGGTCTAACAGTAACCACAAAGCAGCCGCTGGCGCGTACCCGCAAACGACTGCCTAGGGTCGGCACCACCAGTTCGCAGCTTACGAAAGCTGTCGTTCCGGTTGTCTGGCGCGCTGCAATCCAGCGAGTTTCCGGTTTGAGGCTCTGGCCAGATCGCGGGTCAGCGTCTGGTATCGGCGGCAGCGGTCACAGGCTTGCCAAGGCTCAGCGGTCGCAACCAACCTGAAGCCGACAACCACGCGTGGTTAGCTCAGCTAAGCATTTCTTCGTGAAATGGTCAGTGGCAGTTGGTATGCGCAATCTATACGTCTGGAGTTTTCATTTTCATCAGGGGTGGAAATTGGCGCTTACAAACCTATGATTGATGCCAGAGCAGAGGCTCAGGCTCATAATGAGATCTTGAGAGCCGCCCATAAGTTCGGGCGTTCCATCAGGAAGAAATCGAGCGACTATCACCGCCGATGCCCTGTGAAAGCCAAGATGTACTGCCTCAAGGACAGGGCGAACGAGTGATGGCCTGCGGCTTCGCCGGCAGATCAAGGAGTTGCAGGGCTGTGTCTCCATCATCAGCAGGTGCATCAGTCCGGGCAGGTCTGCAACTGTGAGGGTGGCATAACGCCGCCTAGAGCAAGGAAAAACTCGACCTAAGGTTATGCAACAGCGCTTGGAGTTCTCATAACAAGCGAGTGCGAACCACCAGGCTGCCCGCACTCACTATATTTCACTCCGTGCTCAGAACGCGTGACGCAGGCCTATGCCAAAGCCCGTCTGGTTCACGCCCGGCAGCGGCGTTCCTCCGGCCTGAGCACCACTCGCTCCAAAAGCCGCATTGCCGCTGTTCTTCATATAGCCCAGCGAGGCATAGGCCGCCGTGCGCTTGGACAGGTTGTAGGTGCCGCGCAGTACCAGCAACTGACCCTTGTCCGCGTTGTCCTTGTACTTGAGCTGGTTGTACTGGGCATCCAGCGTCCACTGGCCCATGGGGTAGCTCACGCCCACAAACCACAGGTCGTTGCGCGGCGAGGCGATATAGCCGTCGTTCTTGCGGCGCATATAGCCGGCGCCGATCTTGGCGCTGCCAAGCTTGGCATAGCCGTTGAGCATGGTGCGCTTGTCGGCCTTGTCGCTGCTGGTCAGTCCCGCGAAAGCGCCGGGGCCGCCGCGCAGCTCGTCATGTGCCAGCGCTGCTCCCCAGGTCTCTGTGTCGTATTTGAGCATGGCCGACCACTCGCGGCAGGTCTTGGAGTCCGTGCTGCTTTCACCTGCACAGTTAGTGCCACCTGGGCTAGGGCCTGCATTGACGGCATCGCGGCCGAAGCTATAGGTCGCTCCAATGGTCAGGCCCGAGAACGTGCCCTTGTAGGAGATCGCATTGTCGGCACGTGCATTGGGAAAGTAGCTGTCCAAGTTCCCCATACTATGCAGGCTCGGGCCGATCACGTCGGCATCGAGCACGGACCAGAACAGCATGGTGTACTGGCGGCCCAGCCCCAGCGAGCCCCAGGGACCGTTGAGGCTGACGAAGGACTGGCGGCCGAAACCGCGGCCGCCCTGGTTGAGGGTGCCGGAGTCGGGGGCGATGCCCATCTCCAGCGTGAACGCGGCGCTCAGGCCCCCGCCCAGATCCTCGCGGCCGCGAAAGCCCAGGCGTGAAGGCACGCTGCCCGAAAGATTGGGCATGCGCGTGAGGGTGGAGCGGCTCGCCCCCACGTTGTTCATGGTTTCGATGGCCGTGTCTAGGATGCCGTAGATCTGTACGGACGATTGCGCCTGGGCGAGCCCTCCCAGGCCCATGAGCGCGATGGCGCCAGCTATTTTTCTCAACATTTCTTGTCTCCGTTTTATGAATCTTTGAATTTCGGGAAGTCTTCGAGCTTTGATATCTGTGGTGCAGTCCTCCTCTCCTATTCCTTCATCGGGTATCCACCTCCTGCCGTCGAACCGTGGACAGTTTTTCTAGGCGCAGCACTTCCCCGCAGTGCCACCAGCACAACTAATGCGTTTGTGTGGAAGATCTACAGAGATGAGCTCTGGCGGGAGCTATCGCAGCGCTCGGCATAGTGAGCCATTGAGTCGGCCGGGTAGGACCCTTTACGGATCAGCGAATAGCCGGCGTTGGATATCCGTGTGCGTCATGAACTGCTTTCTATTAGCACCTGTTTTTGACTATTTTTCATAATCAATTGCATGATGAATTTTGTTTATTTTTCATAAGCAATTCAAGAAAAAAGCAGCGCTTTTACTTGGTGCTTTCCCTTCAGGTGAAACGCTACCCCGTTCGCGAAACAGCGTCGCTATAGCGTGTCCCTCTTAGGGTTCGCAGGCTGCATTTCTAGACTTTGGCTCCGCATCGACTCGTACTTCATTGCGCTAAGTTCATGCTTAGCGCTCTCGCATGAATGAGCACCCAGCGGTTGGCTGCACCGAACTGTCAAATGCTCGGTGCTCTACCTCTCATCAAGGGTGATTGGATTTCGACTTGCAGATGAGATAGCGTGGGATCAAAGGATCCTCGAATCGTCCTCAGGCGAAAGTAACTCTTGGATTTGCCGCAACGTATGGAAACTGCGGCGACCCCAAGCTAGGTGGGGTTCTGTCAGGGCTTAGGCGAAGGAGAGTGACGACCGCAAGCTTCGTTAAGGAAGGGGTGACATCAGCCCCGAAACGCTTGAGCGCGCCTCCGTGAAGCAATCTTCGCAATCCTGGAGCAGCATAAGGCTGCTCTGCCGGCGGACCCCGAGGAGGCTCACGGGTGGCGAATTTCTCTCAAACGTATGGATGTTCGTGAGCTGAGAGTTGGCAAGCCAATAGACGATGGGCAATGGGTGACTCTTGAGGTTGCCAATCTGGAGCCTGAGTTGCAACAGGCAAGCGTTCGCGCAGGAGAGCGTTTGCAGTGGATGAACCGGCTGTCGGCTGTTCGGCTATGGGCTGCAGCGATATCCCGCCCCGACATGGTCTCCGATTCGAATCGAGCTGACAGTTTTGGCGCTCTCGTACCTACAAGGCAATAGCTCGCCAGCTGCGTGCGAGAAGCTGCTTGCGCATGTGAGGTCCGAACTGGAAAAAATCTTGCGGCCTTAGGACGAAGGCCGCCTGTTCTGATTGTGACGACCAGGCTTGAGGACTGCGGCAAGAAAGCCAGCATGTGGAAGAGGCCACTGAATGATCTACAGGAACAAAATCTGCCCATACGCCTGCCAACCAATCTCAAGCATCGAGGTTAGTTGCGAGCACATCGTTCCTGATGCACTCGGCGGGCCTGCAACTTTTGCCTTGGCTGCGGACAAAACGCATAACTCGGTTTACGGCGCATCCGTCGATATCCGCCTCATCCGATCTCCCCTTATGGGAATGATCGCTGCCAGGGCTGGTGTGGAAACCCGCAGTGGTCCCTCGACTTGGAAAACACAAGGGCATCTCGTGGCAGATGGCTCTCCTGTGGAATTGGTCGGCAGCAAGGATGCTGTGGCATTCCGCTTCCTAAAGCCCGTGGAAGTTGACCCGGTGACGCGACGAGTGCAAGCAATAAAGGGGTTCGGTGCTGACGTCGATAAGGAACTCGCCCGAGTCACAAAAGACCTAAAGCGAAAGGGTTGGGATCTGACACCCACGGGGCACGAGGTTCTCGACTCAAACGTGCGTGGGTCCTTCGAACACAACCTGAGTGAAGCCACCCAGGGGCTCACCAAGATTGCTTATCTGGCAACCGTATGGGCCGTGGGAGATCGGTTCATCAATACGGAAGCCGGCGCGCAATACCGTCGATGGCTTAGCGTAGAGCCCACAGTAAATGCTCTTGAAGCAGCTGAACTACGACCCCTTGGGGGATCCTTATTCAAGGCTCAAGGTACACCAACCCAGCATCACATTGCTTGTGTCGTCTCTGGTCAGACAGTGCTGACTGGCGTGAGACTTTTCAATGAACCCCTGTTCGAGATCGCCATCGCTGTCGAAGTCCCCGAATTACAGCTACCAGAAGATCATGGGCACCTAGTGATCATCGACGCGGTAGCCAAGACTTTCGAAGAACAGCTGCTCATCCCTTAGACCGTCCATCTACCTATGCCTTCCCGATGCTGACGAGCCAATTTTGGTGGCATATGGCGGGTTTTCAATATACTATTGAGACCTCAAAAAAGGCCTGTCCTCGACGTCTCTCGAGGGAACAGGCCTTGAGGCAGAGCTCATCTGTCCAACTTTTGGGGGTCAGTTCACCTGCGGGGATTTTTTATGTCTTTGGGCTGCGGCGTTTGCCCGGCAAGCGCCTGCAGCTCTGGAAATGGTGGTCAACGTCGCGACTGCGCCAGCAGGCTGCGGTCCCAGAGCACCACGCCCAGCGTGAGCAGGCCCAGCAGTCCGCCCATCAGGCTGGTGCCGCTCCAGCCATGCGCCAGCCAGGCCCAGGAGCCCAGGGCCGAGCCCAGCGAAGCACCGAGGAAGTAGGTCGTCATATACACGGCGTTGATGCGCGAGCGGGCATGGGGCGCGAGCGCATAGACCACGTTCTGGTTGCTGATGTGCAGCGCCTGTAGCGCGCCGTCCACCACCAGCAGACCCAGCAGAAACCACCAGATGCTGCCGCCGCCCAGCCACAGGCAGAACCAGCCCAGCAGCAGCAGAATCGCTCCGGCCAGGGTGCTGGACTGCTCCAGGCCCTTGTCGGCTAGGCGCCCGGCCACATTGGCCATCAGCGCGCCGGCGATGCCCACGATGCCGATCAGGCCGATCATCAGGTCGGAGAGCTCAAAGCCCGGGCCGGCCAGCAGCAGGGCCATGGTGGAAAACAGCACGCTCACCGTCGCGAAACCCGTGCCGCCGATCAGCGCGCGGCTGCGCAGGCGCGGGTGCTGGCGCAGCAGTTCGCCCAGGGACTTCATGACTTCGCCATAGCCCACGGGAGCGGCCGGCGCCGCCTTGGGCAGAGCGCGCGCCAGCAGCACGGCCATGACGGCGGTGCAGGCCGCGCCCACCCAGTACACGGTGCTCCAGCCACCGAGGTCGGACAGAATGCCGGCCACGCTGCGCGAGGCCAGGATGCCTATCAGCAGCCCGCTCATCACCAGGCCCACGGCGCGGCCGCTGGCGCCCGGGGCGGCAAAGCTGGCGGCCATGGGCACCAGCACCTGGGCCGCGACCGAGAACACCCCGGCCATCAGCGTGCCCGCGGCCAGCAGCGCAAAGCTGCCGGCCCTGCCGCTGAGGCCCGAGAGCAGCATGCCGCAGGCGGCGAGCAGCATGAGTATGAGCACCAGGCGGCGGCGCTCCAGCATATCGCCCAGCGGCACCAGGAACAGCAGGCCCAGGCCGTAGGAAACCTGGGCCATGGTCACGGTGCTCGAGGCCTGCGCTTCGCTGATCTGCAGGTGCAGGGCCATGGAGTGCAGCAGCGGCTGATTGAAGTAATTGGCTCCCGCGCAGAGGCCGCAGGCCGTGGCCATGAGCAGCAGGGTGGAGAGCGGAAGAATCGGGTGCGGGGCGGTCTGGGCTGTCATGAAGCGCGAGGGTTTCCGGGAAAAGGTCAGGCGACCACGGCGGTGCGGCTGGTCTGGGACTGCGCTGGCGCAGCGGGGGCGGCGACGGCGGCCGTGGCCTCCACTTCGATCAGCATGCCGGGCAGGGCCAGCTTGGGCACGGGAATCAACGTGCAGGCCGGAAAACGCGGCAGGGCATCGCCGGGCTCGCCGCTGCCCCAGTGCTGGCGCACGCTGCTTTGCCAGTGCTCGAAGCGCTCCAGGCTGTGGTCGACGATCAGCACGGTGAGCTTGGTCACATGGCCCATGTGGGCGCCGCCCGCGGCCAGGGCGGTCCGGACGTTGGCCAGGGCCTGCTCGGCCTGTTCGGCAAAGCTGTCGGGCAGCTCGGCCTGCGCATTCTCGCCGCCCTGGCCGGAGACAAACAGCCAGCGCAGCGGCTCCTGAACGGCGACCACATGGGTGTAGCCGTTGGGGCTGCAGTCATAGAGGCCTGCGGGCTGAAGGTATTGCTGCTGGGCGGTGGCTTGGGAGGTCGTGATGTGCATGGAGTGCATGAAAGTCTTTCTGGCAAACCCATAGGGCCGGGGCTTTTTGCGGGAAACTGTCTGGCATTGTTCAACCTCAACTAAGCTTGAGGTCAAGGGTTTTGTAAGACCTTCAGAAATTGTGGCCATGGCCTGCCGGTCACACGCCGGCAACAAGGATATGTATGGAATTGATAGCGCATGGTGAAGCGGTGGAAGATGCGGCCGGCAGGGCTGCAGGTTGTGGCAGGCAGGCAGCGGAGGCCGAGGCACTGCAGGAGCTGGGCGTGGGCGAGGTGGCCAGACGCAGTGGCGTGGCGGTGTCCACGCTGCACTTCTATGAAAAGCGCGGCCTGATCGCGAGTGCGCGCACCTCGGGCAACCAGCGCCGCTATCCGCGCGCCGTGCTGCGCCGCGTGGCCGTGATCAAGGTGGCGCAGCGCATGGGCGTGCCGCTGGCCGAGATTGCCGAGGCGCTGAGCCTGCTGCCGGCGGACGAAGTGCCCGGCAAGGCCGACTGGACGGCGCTGTCAGCCCAGTGGCGCAGCCAGCTCGATCAGCGCATTGCGGGGTTGATGCAGCTCAGGGACCAGCTGGACACCTGCATAGGCTGCGGCTGCCTGTCGCTCAAGGCCTGTCCGCTGCGCAACGAGGGCGACTATCTGGCCGAGGCCGGGCCGGGGCCGCATTTCGCGGCCGGCATGCCGGCTACTGGCGCGGCAGCGGAAGTAGTCGGGCCCAGCGCTTGAAGCACGGCCGCAGCTCGCTGACCACGGCTCCCAGCACGACCAGGCCGGCGCCCAGCAGGGCCAGTGCGGGCAGGAGTTCTCCGGCCAGGCGACCGACCAGGCCGCCCCAGATGGGCTCGCCCGCATAGATCAGCGTGGCCTTGGTGGGGGATACGGCTTTCTGCGCCCAGTTCATCGTGAGCTGTATGAGCACGCTGGCCGTGCCCAGGCCCAGGGCGCAGGCCAGCCAGACCCAGGAGAAGGCGGGCAAGGCTTCTCCGGCCACGGGCATGGCGGCGAACGAAAACAGGCCACCCACCAGCAACTGCACCACGGTCACGCGCTGCAGGTTCACCTGGCCCGCATATTTGCCGATGAGAATGATCTCGGCCGCGAACACCAGGGCCGCCAGCAGCGAGGCCAGCTCGCCAGCACCGACGGCCAGTCCCGCCAAGCCTTCCAGGCCGGCCAGCGGCTGCGGGCCGGTCAGCAGCACCAGGCCGGAGAAGGCCAGGGCAATGCCCAGCCAGCTCATGGGATGCGGTGCGTTGCGCAGCACCAGCCACTGCAGCAGCGGCACCGTGGGCACGTACAGCGCCGTGATGAAGGCCGACTGGCTGGCGCTGACGCTTTGCAGGCCATGGGTCTGCAGGCCGTAGCCCAGGAAGATCAACAGGCCGATGGCGGCACCGGCCTTGGCTTCCTGCCAGCTCAGCTCGCGCATGCTGCGGTGGAAGATCAGCAGGCACAGCAGTCCGGCGGTGGTGAAGCGAAAGCCGACGAAGAACAGCGGCCCGGCGTATTGCATCGCCGTGTGGACGACGAGAAACGTCGTGCCCCACAGCATGGTGACGCCGACGAGTGCGGCTTCCTGCAGGCTCAGGGGCAGGCGGGGGATCTTGAATGGGGGCAAGAGAGGCAGTCGGTTGAGGCCGGGCTTACTGGCGTGGAATCGGCAGCACGCGCGCGCGCATGCACATCGCACCCAGAAACGCGGTGAGCAGGCCCAGGCAGATGCAGAACACGATCAGCGCCCGGGTCAGGCCTATGGCGTCCGACAGCCAGCCCAGGCCCAGGATGGGAACAATCGTGCCCAGGTAGCCCACGATCAGATAGGTGGACAGCAGGCCCGTGCGGCTGGCCGGCTTGGAAACCTTGTTGACGATGGACATGCCCGCCAGATTGCACATGCCGTGGCCGGCCGCGGTGGCGACCACGCACAGCGCGAACAGCCAGGGCGAGCCCGCAAAGGTGTTGAGCAGCAGCAGCAGGTTGCAGGCCATCAGCGCGAAGAAGCCGCCTATGGCCACGCCCTTGGTCGCATAGGGGCGCGCGATCAGCTGCACGATGGCCGACAGGAACAGGATGATGCCTATGGACAGGCCCGAAACCGCGGGGCCGTGCCAGGGCACCATATGTTCCATGAAGCTGGGCGCCAGCGAGGCGAACAGGCTGAACATGCCGAAGGCCGAGAACGCGGCCATGCAGCCTAGCGCGTAATGGCGCACAAAAGGCTTGCGCGGCTGGGAGAGTGCGGGCTGCACGTCCTTGAACGAGAAGCGCGGCGCGGCAGTACCTGAAGGTGAGGGCTGCTCGGGCAGGCGTAGCTGGAACAGCGCATAGATGGCCAGCAGGCCCAGAGCCAGGGACGGCAGGTACGCCGTTGTCAAAGGTGCCGGCACCCATTGCGCCATCAGTCCGCCCACCACGGGGCCCAGGCCGAAGCCGAAGGCGATGGTGAGGCTGGTCGTGGCGGCCGCGCGCTGCAGATCGCCCTTGTTGTTGAGCCGGGTCATGCCCACCGAGGCCGAGGTGGTGATCATTCCCGAGGCGACGCCGATGATGAAGCGGCAGACCGAGAAGCTGGGCACGTCCCAGGCCAGGGCCGAACTGCCCACGCCCAGCGTCATCAGGATCAGGCCCGCACGCAGCACGGCCATGAAGCCGAAGCGATCCGTGAGCCGGCCCAGGAACAGCAGGCTGGCCAGCGCGCCGAACATATAGGCCACGAAGATCTGCGTGATGTGGCTGGGCTGCAGGCCCCAGGCCTGCTGGTAGATGGGGTATAGCGGGCTGGCCAGGGCCGTGCCCATGACGCCCACGCACATGGAAAAGCACACCCAGGGATAGGGCGTCCATTTGGTTTGCATGATGTGACCGAGATACAGAAGCCGCAGCGGCGAGGAAAAGGTTTTTGCCGCCTGCCTACAATGCATTAAAAATGACCTGTTGGTCAATTTTGTGAATTGTAGAAAAGCCTGCAAGGACATGGCCGCCATCGGCGCTGTGCCCATGGCGGCAGAACGGTGATGCCTGTGCAAAATATGCAAGATTCGCCGGCTTGCGACTCGGGCCGGCGCAAGCGCGGCCCGAGCCTGGACAAGACGGCCCAGACCCGCCGGCAGATCACGGAAGCCGCGCTGGCCGAGTTTGTGGAAACCGGCCTGGCGCGCAGCACCATGGAGCGCATCGCGCGCCGCGCCCGGGTGGCCAAGGGCACGCTGTATCTGTACTACCCCTCCAAGGACGAGCTGCTGCGCGGCGTGATCGAGCATGCGCTGCAGCATTCGGCGGCCTACCGGCCGCTGCGCCGCAGGGCCGGCGAGTCCGTCAAGGCGCTGCTGCGCCGCAGCCTGCTGCCCACCATGGATATGCTCGAAGGCAGCGAGCGCGGCGCGCTGGCGCAGCTGATCCTGAGCGAAGCCCGTCATGTGCCCGAGCTGGCGCGGCTGTACAAGGAGCTGGCGTTCGATCCCTGGCAGCAGCATGTGCAGGACCTGCTGCAGCTGGCCGTGGACGAGGGCGAGCTGCGGACGGACTCCGTCAGCCTCAGTGCCCAGTTGCTGGCCAGCCCCTTCTGGATGGGCATGGTGCACAACGGCCTGCTGGCGCCCGAAAAAAACCGGCAATTGCCGATACGGCCGCTGGTGGAACTGTTGATCGAAAACCTGTTTGCCGCCGCGGCGGGCCACAATGGTGGCGTGAGAAAAAGCTTGGAACCCCAGTCATGACAGCATGCAAAACCGCGGCCACGGCCTTGATCGTTCTCGCCATGGGCGCCACTGTGGCGGGCTGCAGCTCGGTCGGTGCCGGTGTGGGCGTCGGCGTTCCGGTGGGTCCGTTCTCGGTGGGCGTGGGCCTGGGCAGCGGCGGTCTCAGCGCCGGCGTGGGCACGGGCGTGGGTCCGCTGGGCGTTGGCGTGGGTGTGAACCAGCGCGGCCAGGTGCTGGGCACGGCCGGAGTGGGAGCCGCCACGGGCGTGGGCGGTGCCAGCGTGGGCGTCGGTGTGGGCACTTCGACCGTGCTGCACGATCCCAATCGAGCGCAGGTCGCGCCGTCCCAGGAGATTCCGGCTGCGGAGCCGGGAGCCGTGCAGTGGCGCGATGCCAGCGGCCAGACCGTGCCCGCCTGCCGGGCCGAGGGGCGCTGCTAAGCCTCGGCCTGAATCAGGCGTATAGCGGCTCCTGCTGCATGGCCTCTATCTGCTCGTGCAACATGTCCACCTGGCCCTGCCAGTAGTCCAGCGTGCCGAACCAGGGGAAGTTGATCGCAAAGATCGGGTCCTGCCAGCGTCGCGCCAGCCAGGCGCTGTAGTGCAGCAGGCGCAGGGTACGCAGCGGCTCGATCAAGGCCAGCTCGCGCCGGTCAAAGGGGCGGAACTGCTCATAGCCTTCGAGCAGGGCCGACAGCTGCTGGGTCTGCTGCGCGCGCTCGCCCGAGAGCAGCATCCACAGATCCTGCACGGCCGGGCCGCTGCGCGCGTCATCCAGGTCCACAAAATGCGGACCGCCATGGCCTTCGTCGTCCAGCGGCGTCCACAGAATATTGCCGGGGTGGCAGTCGCCATGCAGGCGGATCTGCATCGCGCTTTCCAGCCCGAAATGGCCGGCCTTGCTGAGCCCGTCTGCGGCAGGTGCTATCAGGTCGAGAGCCGTGGCGCAGGCCTGCTGCCAGCGGCTGCGCACTTCCAACGCCACCACATCGTGCTCCAGCAGATAGCGCATGGGCTCGATGCCAAAGCTCTGCCGATCCAGCGCCGGGCGGTGGACAAAAGCCTGGGCCGAGCCCGCGGTGTGGATGCGGGCCAGAAAGCGGCCTATCCACTCCAGCACCTCCCAGTCGTCGAGCTCGGGCCGGCGCCCGCCGCGCCAGGGGCTGATGCTGAACAGAAAGCCGCCATGTTCGTGCACGGTGCTCCCCTGCAGCCGCAGCGGAGCGACCACGGGAATTTCCCGGTCCGCGAGTTCCTGGGAGAACGCATGTTCTTCCTCGATCTGTGCGCGGCTCCAGCGGCCCGGGCGGTAGAACTTGGCCACCACCTTGTCGCCCTCGTCCTGGTGGGCGAGATAGACGCGGTTTTCATAGGAGCTCAGCGCCGTGAGCCGTCCATCGGGGGTCAGGCCCGCGGCATACAAGGCGTCCAGCACGCAGTCCGGCGTGAGGTCTGCGTAAGGATGGGTGGAGGCTTGCAAGTTGCTCATGCCTCCATTGTCATGCGCAAACCCCGGGCCCACGAGCAGATGGCATGGCTTTGACACAGGCGCAGGGCTTTTGATTCGATAGCTGAAAGCGCAGATCGTGTCTGGCTTGCAAGGCTGAAAGCCTGAAAATTCCGGATCTCGTGGCCGCGGCGCGGGAGCTGGCACACTGGCGGCCATGGATGCTAGCGACGAACTCTCACAGCCCTGCGAGGACCGCGATTTTGCCGAGTGGCATCGCAGCTGTCCCTGGTCTGCGGTCTGGGTGGTGATGCTCGAGGACCAGGCCGTGGCACGGGCCGTGGCCGAGGGGCGGCGTCGGCTGGGCGCAGCGCTGCTGCCGCGCTACGAGCGCCAGCCGCATATCAGCGTCGCCTACCGCGGTCTGTGCCAGGGCGGCATGGCCCACCCGGCGCAGGAATACGACCGACGGGCATTGGAGGACGATGTGGGCTTGCTGCAAGCCCTGGGGCAGCCGCCGTTTGCCCTGCAGATCGCGGGCGCGGGCAGCTTTACCACCGTGCCCTACCTGGCGGTGAGCGCAGGGAGTTCGGCCCTGCAGCGCCTGCACGGGGCGCTGGTGCCACAGCCACCGGCACCGGGTTGGCGCTATGTGCCCCATCTCACCCTGGGCCACTATGCGCGGCGCCTGCCGGTGCGCGAGGCGGTGGCCCGGATTGCGGACCTGGACCCGCCCGACTTCCGGGTCGCGCAGCTGGCGCTGGCCCGCTATGCGACGGCCGATATCGCGGGCGCGCTGACCGTCGAAGGCGTTTTCGACCTGGAAGCCGGCCGCTACACGCCGTCGCCCGCAGCCCTGTGGCGCGAGGTCGGGGCATAGGGCCGCGGCCCCGGTCTCAGGCGATGGTCAGCGTCACGTCGATATTGCCGCGCGTGGCATTGGAATAGGGGCAGACCTGGTGGGCGGTGTCCACCAGTTGCTGGGCTGCAGCCTTGTCCATGCCGGGCAGCTTGATCTGCATGCGCACCGCAATGCCGAAGACCTCGCCCACGGGGCCCAGGTCCACCTCGGCATCCACCGACAGATCGGCAGGCAGGGTCAGCTTCTGGCGCGCGGCCACGGCCTTCATGGCGCCGATGAAGCAGGCCGAATAGCCGGCCGCAAACAGCTGCTCGGGATTGCTGCCCTTGCCGGCGCCGCCGGGCGGAGTCAGCTGGATGTCCAGGCGGCCGTCATCGCTGCGCGAAGCGCCTTCGCGGCCGCCCGTGGTGTGGGCGCGGGCGGTGTAGAGAACTTTGTCTAGCTGTGCCATGGTGTCTTCCTTTGCGATAGTGCCCGGCAGTACGGGCGGGTGGAGAAAAGCGTCGTTCCGGTATCAGTCGGAGCCACTGCGGCGCGGCAGCAGCCGCTCGCGCAGTGCGCTGAGCTGGCCCGTGAGCGCCTGGAGTTCGGCCAGGCTGCACTGCGTGCTTTGCAGCAGGCAGGCGGGAATTTTTTCGGCCGCGGCGCGCAGGTCGCGGCCCGCGTCGGTGAGCGCGATGCGCACGCGGCGCTCGTCCTGGGCATCGCGCAGCCGCAGCAGCAGGCCCGCGGCTTCCAGCCGCTTGAGCAGCGGCGTCAGCGTGCCCGAATCCAGGTGCAGGCGCTCGCCCAGCTCCGAGACCGTGAGCCGGTCGCCTTCCCAGAGCACCAGCATGACCAGGTATTGCGGGTAGGTCAGGCCCAGCTCATCGAGCAAGGGCTTGTAGAGCTTGGTCATGGCCAGAGATGCCGAGTAAAGCGCGAAGCAGACCTGGTTGTCCAGCCGCAGCAGCTCGGAGGCATCGGGTGGAAGGGAATTGCTGGTAGGCATGGATGAATTATTGCTGGCAATTAAATTGTGCGCAATTTATATTTCAAAACCATGACATGGCCAGGGCTGGAATGTGAATGCGGCAAAGACCTGGCGCGAGGCAGCGGGCGCGGGCTTGGGTGCAGGCCATTGGCGTTGATGGCTGCGCGGCCCGGCCTAGGGTGTGTCATCTAATGTGATAGTTGCTGCGTTATCAGTAGCGTGATTCGTAGACATGCACTGACCGATGCCCA
>NZ_JBFYGN010000043.1:0-14332 GCF_041079535.1 Comamonas guangdongensis
TCCCGACAGTCCTACATGTACGTTGGACTGGCGGGAAATATGGAGAGTTCAACACTGAACGCAGACAGAGCCTTTTTCATTGCCGGGCCGCCCCAAGCGCTCCCCGGGGCTGCGGCTACCGGCGGCGAACAGGCCTTGCCTCATGCCTGGACCCGGCCTGGTATTTACCCCGAGGGATCGGGCCCGGCAGCGTCGCCGGCGACTGCTAAGCTGCCAGGCCCGGGCCGTCGATTGCGTCTGCATTGCGCCTGCACGGGCCGGCCGGCACAGGCGCAAAAACCAGGCACGGCCGGTCTGTCCCCAGCCCCCTACCCCCTCAGGAGATCCACCCCCATGCCCTGGCATTCCATCCGCACTGCATCCGCAGCCTCCACCCTGTTGCGCGCCCTGCCTCTGGCATTGACCCTGGCCTTTGGCGCGGCCCATGCCGCACCGCAGGCCGAGCTGCTGGAGCTGGCCAAGAAGGAGCAGCAGCCGCTGCTCGATACGCTGCGCGACCTGGTGCATATAGAGTCCGGCAGCAAGGATGTGGAAGGCCTGAAGAAGATTGCCGACTACATCGCCGGCAAGCTGCGCGCCCAGGGCGGCAAGGTCGAGGTGATCAGCCCCACCGACATCTACCGCCTCGACGACACGCCCGAAAAGCTCGGCCCCATGGTGCATGCCGAGTTCAAGGGCCAGGGCACGAGCCGCATCATGCTGATCGCCCATATGGACACCGTGTACCTGCCCGGCATGCTCAAGGACCAGCCGTTCCGCGTCGACGGCGACAAGGCCTATGGCCTGGGCATTGCCGACGACAAGCAGGGCGTGGCCCTGATCCTGCACACCGTGGCCATGCTCAAGACCCTGGGCATCCAGGATTTCGGCATGCTCACGGTGCTGATCAACGGCGACGAGGAAATCAGCTCGCCGGGCGCGCGCAGCACCATCACCCGCCTGGGCGCCGAGCAGGATGCGGTGTTCTCGTTCGAAGGCGGCGGCAGCGACGGCGGCCTGCGCCTGGCCACCAGCGGCATCGGCGCGGCCTATCTCAAGGTCCATGGCAAGGCCTCGCATGCGGGAGCCAAGCCCGAGGACGGCGTGAACGCGCTGTACGAGCTCTCGCACCAGCTGCTGCAGCTGCAGGACCTGTCCAGGCCCCAGGACGGGCTCAAGCTCAACTGGACCGTGGCCAAGGCCGGCACCAACCGCAACGTGGTTCCCGCCGAAGCCACGGCCCAGGCCGATGCGCGCGCGCTGCGCGTCGCGGACTTCACGTCGCTGGAAAAAGCCATGCAGGAAAAAATCGCTCACAAGCTGCTGCCCCAAGCCAAGGTGGAGCTGAAGTTCGAGGTGCGCCGCCCGCCGCTGGAAGCCAACGACAGCGCCCGCCAGCTGGCCAAGCATGCCCAGGGCATTTACGAGCAGGAGCTGCAGCTGCCCATGACGGTCATGAGCCGCGCCACGGGCGGCGGCACGGACGCGGCTTTTGCGGCGCTCAAGACCAAGGGCGGCGTGATCGAGGGCTTCGGCCTGTCGGGCCATGGCGCGCATTCCAACGACGCCGAATATGTGCATATCAGCACCATCGCGCCGCGCCTGTATCTGGCGGCCCGCATGATCCAGGATCTGTCGCGCCAGGCCGTCAAATGATTTTGATAGCTTCTGGCGCGCGCATTGACTGACTTGCAGAGCTAGAACTCTGTGAAATCCAACAGGAGCTGGCGTTGCCAGCTCCTGTTTTCATTAGCGCTTCTGTCGCCTAGCCAACAGACCGCGGCCTGGCTAATCTCTACATTGAGCGCATCAACGATGAAGGAGACCGGCCATGAATTCCGCCACTTTGGACATGCCCAGCGTGCAGCATCTCGTCAGCCCTGAGGAATGGCAGCTGCGCGTGGATCTGGCCGCCTGCTACCGGCTGGTGGCCCTGCATGGCTGGAGCGATCTGGTCTTCACCCATATCAGCGCCCGCCTGCCCGGGCCCGAGCACCACTTTCTGATCAACCCCTACGGGCTGATGTTTGAGGAGATCACGGCCTCCTCGCTGATCAAGGTGGACATGGGCTGCAACAAGCTCATGGAGTCGCCGTTTCCCGTGAACCCCGCGGGCTTCGTGATCCACAGCGCCGTGCATGAGGCGCGCGCCGATGCGCAATGCGTGATCCATACCCACACGCGCGCCGGCGTGGCCGTGGCCGCGCAGAAGAACGGCCTGCTGCCCATCAGCCAGCAAAGCACTTTCGTGCTGGGCTCGCTGGCCTACCACGCCTACGAGGGCGTGGCCTTCCGCGAGGACGAGAAGCCGCGCCTGGTCGCCGATATGGGCGAGGCCAACTTCCTCATGCTGCGCAACCATGGCCTGCTGACCTGCGGCGCCACCATCGCCGATGCTTTTCTGTCCATGTATGTGTTCGAGTCCGCCTGCCAGATCCAGATCTCGGCGCAGTCCGGCGGCAGCGAACTCACGCTGGTCGACCCGCAGATACTGCAAGGCATAGCCCAGGCGATGAAGGTGCAGACCGGCGGCCTGGGCGGCCGGTTTGCCTGGCCCGCACTGCTGCGCAAGCTCGATCGCCTCGACCCCAGCTACCGCGCTTGAAGCGCTGGCGCAGATGCAAAAAGGGCATCCGACCGGATGCCCTTTTTCGTTTGGCACTGCCGCTCAGGCTTCGCCGCGCAGCTTTTCGATGATGCCGTTGAGCTCGTCCAGCGAGCCGAACTGGATCGCGATTTCGCCCATTTCCTGCACCTTGCCGTGGCGGCGCACCGACTTCTTGATGCGCACCTCGACATCGGCCGTGAGCAGGTCGGAGAGCTCTTCCTCGATGCGCTTCACATCGCGCGACTTGCCGTCCTTCTTGGCTTTCTGGGGCGTGAGATTGAACTCGGCGCCGATCTTCTTGACCAGCGATTCAGCCTCGCGCACCGACAGCTTCTTGGCCGCGATCTGGTTGCCGGCCGTGATCTGCGTGGCGCGGTCCAGCGTCAGCAGGGCCCGCGCATGGCCCATGTCGATGTCCCCGGCCATGAGCATGGTCTGCACGGGATCGGCCAGATTCAGCAGGCGCAGCAGATTCGTGGCCGCGCTGCGCGAGCGGCCCACGGCCTGGGCGGCCTGCTCATGCGTCAGGCCGAACTCCTTGACCAGACGGGCCAGGCCCTGGGCCTCTTCCAGCGGGTTCAGGTCTTCGCGCTGGATGTTCTCGATCAGCGCCATCGCGGCCGCGGCTTCGTCGGGCACCTCGCGCACCAGCACCGGCACCTCGGCCAGCCCCGCGATGCGCGCCGCGCGGAAGCGCCGCTCGCCGGCGATGATTTCGTACTTGCCCGAGTTGTCGCCCTTGGAGAGCTGGCGCACCAGAATCGGCTGCATGATGCCCTGGGCCTTGATGCTCTCGGCCAGCTCGTAGAGCGCGCCCTCGTCCATGCGCGTGCGCGGCTGGTACTGGCCGGCCACCATCACATCGAGCATCAGCGTGCTCGGCAGATTGGCCGGAGTGCTGAGGCCAGCCTCTTCCTTTTCGCTGACCTTGGGGCCCAGCAGGGCTTCCAGACCACGTCCCAGGCCCTTGGGTTTCTTAGTCACCATTGCTGAAATCTTTCCTTAAAGGGTCTTGAGCAGCGCATGGCCGCCATCCCAGAGTCCCAGGCCGCTGGCCGTGTTGATATGGCCGGCAGCGCCCTGATTCACGAAGCGGCTGCCCCAGCCCTGGGCCATGGCCTGCGCGCGCTGCAGCGAGCAGTTGGGGTCGTTCTCGCTGCCCACCATGATGGACGGGAAAGGCAGGGTCTGCAGCAGCACCGGCGACCAGCCCGGCAGCATGGCGCGCAGCTCCGGCTGCTCGGTATCGCCGGGAGCCACCAGCATGGCGCCGCGCACCCTGGTCCGCGCCACCTGGGAATGTGCGGCCCACCAGGCCACCAGCACGCAGCCCAGGCTGTGCGCGACCAGCGTCACGGGGCGCGGCGCATCGAGCACCGTCTCCTGCAGGCGTATGCTCCAGTCCCCGCGCAGCGGGTGCAGCCAGTTGTGCTGCTCCAGCCGCCGGTAGCCATACCGGTCCTGCCACAGGCTTTGCCAGTGGCCCCGGTCGGAGTTCTGCCAGCCCGGCAGCAGCCAGACATCCTCGGGGTTCAGGGCTTCAGAGCTCATGGCAGGCCGCGCTGGGTGGATATGGGTTTGAGAGCTGTTTCACGTGAAACGTCACATCTTCTGGATGCGACGCACCATTTCCTCGGCGAACTCGACGAAGGCCTTGCTGCCCTTGGCCGAGGCATCGAACACCACGCCGGGCAGGCCGTAGCTGGGAGCCTCGGCCAGGCGTACATTGCGCGGGATCACGGTGTCGAACACCTTGTCGCCGAAATGATCCTTGAGCTGGTCGCTGACCTGCTGCTGCAGCGTGGTGCGCGGATCGAACATCACGCGCAGCAGGCCGATGATCTGCAGATCGGGGTTCATGTTGGCGTGCACCTGCTTGATGGTGTTGACCAGATCGGTCAGACCTTCGAGCGCAAAGTACTCGCACTGCATGGGCACGATCACGCCATGGGCCGAGCACAGGCCGTTCAAGGTCAGCATGGACAGCGAAGGCGGGCAGTCTATGAGCACGAAGTCGTAATCGCCATCGACCAGCTGCAGCGCGGACTTGAGCCGCTCGTTGCGGCGCTCCAGCGACACCAGCTCGATCTCGGCGCCCGACAGCTCGCGGTTGGCGCCCAGCACGTGGTAACCCACCTGTTCGGAGTTGGCGGCCGCCTCCTTGATGCTGGAGTTCTCCAGCAGCACGTCGTAGACCGACAGCTCCAGCGCACGCTTGTCCACGCCCGAGCCCATGGTGGCATTGCCCTGGGGGTCGAGGTCAATCAGCAGCACGCGCTGGCCGACCTTGGCCAGACCCGCGGCGAGATTGACCGTGGTCGTGGTCTTGCCCACCCCACCTTTTTGATTGGCAACGCAGAAAATCTTGGCCATTGAACTTCTCTTTTAGTTGGTGGCCAGCTTGAGGCCAAAACCGATCAAAAACACACCGGCTGTCTTTTCCAGCCATTTCACCACCACGGGGTTGGCGCGCAGGCGCTCTGCCAGCAAGGTGGTCAGCGCCACCACGATGGCGCTGTAGATAAAGGTGATGGCCGCCACCGTGGCCGCCATCACGCCGAAGGTCAGCATGCCCTGGTGCCGCGCCGGGTCCACGAACATGGGAAAGAACGCCATGTAGAAGACTATGGCCTTGGGGTTCATCAAGGTGATCAAGGCCCCCTGGCGGAAGTACTGGCGCGGCTGGATCTGTATCGCGGGAGCGTCGCCGGGCTTGGCCGTGAGCAGCTTGTAGCCCAGCCAGGCCAGATACAAGGCACCCACCCACTGCACCGCATGGAAAGCCGCGGGGTACGCCGCCAGCACGGCGGCCACACCGGCCACCGCCAGCCACATCAGCACCTGGTCCGCGGCGATCACCCCCATGCATGCAGCCATGCCCGCACCCACGCCGCCCTTGCCCGTGGAGGTGATCAGGGCCAGATTGCCCGGCCCCGGTATCAGCAAGAAGACGGTGACAGCGGCCACAAAAGCGCCGTAATCGGAGATGCCAAACATTCAAACCCTGCGCGATGGAAAACAGCAAGTTTATGCGAGGCCCATGCCTGGCGCATCTGCATTGCACAGATGTTGCCCGCTACGGTATGTAAAAACCCTGTTCCTGTCGCCTGCCCGCGACCTTTGGCACCGCCCCAAGCCAGAGACGCCGAGCAAAGCCGCTCAGGGGGTTATTTCAAGTTCAGCCAGATCACGCAGCGCTCGGCATCCAGGCCCGGCACCCGCAAGGGTTCCACGTGAAACACCTGCACATCCGCAGGCAGGGCCGCGATCTCTTCGTCGGGATGCTTGCCCTTCATGGCGAACCAGATGCCGCCTTCGGCCAGGGCCTGGCGCGACCAGGTCGTGAAATCGAGCAGCGAGGCGAAAGCCCGGCAGCTGATGACGGGGTAGCGGCTCTTGAGGTTCTCCACCCGGTCGTGAATGCCATGCAGATTGGGCAGGCGCAGCGAGGCCGCCACCTGCTGGATGAAGGCCGCCTTCTTGCCCACGGTATCCACGCAGTTCACGTCGATCTGCGGGCAGCAGATGGCAAACACCACGCCGGGCAGGCCGCCGCCCGAGCCCACATCGAGCAGAGGCAGGCGCCCGCCCTCGGCCACGGGCAGAGTGTCCACATGGCGCAGCAGCGCCGGCACGGCGGTCAGGCTGTCGAGCAGATGGTGGGTCAGCATCTCCTGCGGGTCGCGCACGGATGTCAGGTTGTAGACCTTGTTCCACTTCTGCAGCAGGTCCATGAAGGACATCAGCAGATCGATCTGTGCCGAGGTCAGCTCCAGCTTCAGGGCCTGAGCGCCTTGTTCGAGTTGGGTGCGCAACACCTGGCTCATGCCGCTGCCTCTTCGCCGTGCGAGGCAAAGCCCTTGAAGCCGCCCTTCTTGAGATGGACCATGAGCAGCGAGATGGCCGCGGGCGTGACGCCCGAGATGCGCGAGGCTTGGCCCAGGGTTTCGGGCCTGTGCTTTTGCAGCTTCTGGCGCACTTCGAACGACAAAGCCGTGACCTGCATATAGTCAAAGTCCAGCGGCAGGCGCAGCTTCTCGAAATGCGCGGCGCGCTCCACCTCGTCCTTCTGGCGATCGATATAGCCCGCGTACTTGGCCGCAATCTCCACCTGCTCGATCACCGAGGCGCTCAGATCGCCCAGCACATCCGGTTGCACATCGGCCGCGGCGTACCGACCCTCGTTCAGGCTCATGAGCTTGCCGTACTCCACGCCGGGGCGGCGCAGCAGATCGAAGAGGTTGTACTCGCGCTCCATGGCCTTGCCCAGCACGCGCTCGGACTCCTCGGCCGAGACGATGCGCGGATTCACCCAGGTGGACTTGAGGCGCTCGGTTTCACGTGAAACCGCGTCGCGCTTGCGGCTGAACGCCTCCCAGCGCGCGTCGTCGATCAGGCCCATCCTGCGGCCCTCTTCGGTCAGACGCATATCGGCGTTGTCTTCGCGCAGCTGCAGGCGGAACTCGGCGCGGCTGGTGAACATGCGGTAGGGCTCGGTCACGCCCTTGGTGATCAGGTCATCGACCAGCACGCCCAGATAGGCTTCGTCGCGGCGCGGCGTCCACGGGCCTTCGCCGCGGCACTGCAGCGCCGCATTCAGGCCCGCAAACAGGCCCTGGGCCGCCGCCTCTTCATAGCCGGTCGTGCCATTGATCTGGCCCGCAAAGAACAGGCCCTGGATCTGCTTGGTCTCGAAACTGCTCTTGAGCGAGCGCGGATCGAAGTAGTCGTACTCGATGGCGTAGCCGGGACGCAGGATATGCGCGTTCTCCAGGCCCTTCATGCTGCGCACCAGTTCGTACTGGATATCGAAGGGCAGGCTGGTCGAGATGCCGTTGGGGTAGAACTCGTGGGTGGTCAGGCCTTCGGGCTCGAGGAAGATCTGGTGGCTTTCCTTGTCGGCAAAGCGGTTGATCTTGTCCTCCACGCTGGGGCAGTAGCGCGGCCCCACACCCTCGATCTTGCCCGTGAACATGGGGCTGCGGTCGAAGCCGCTGCGGATGATCTCGTGGGTGCGCGCATTGGTGTGCGTGATCCAGCAAGGCATCTGCCTGGGGTGCATGGCTGCATTGCCCATGAAGCTGAACACGGGCACATCGCCCTCGTTCACGCCGCCGGGCATGCCGTCGCCGGGCTGCTCCTCGCACTGGCTGAAATCGATGCTGCGGCCGTCGATGCGTGGCGGCGTGCCGGTCTTGAGCCGGCCCTGGGGCAGCTGGAGTTCCTTGAGGCGCGCCGACAGGCTCACGGCCGGAGGATCGCCGGCACGGCCCGCGGCATAGTTGTTCAGGCCCACGTGGATCTTGCCGTCGAGGAAGGTACCCGCAGTCAGCACCACGGTGCGGCTGCGAAAGCGTATGCCGACCTGGGTGACGGCGCCGACCACGCGGTCACCCTCCACCATCAGATCGTCCACGGCCTGCTGGAACAGCCAGAGATTGGACTGGTTCTCTAGCATGTCACGGATCGCTGCCTTGTACAGGATGCGGTCGGCCTGGGCGCGCGTGGCGCGCACGGCCGGCCCCTTGGAGCTGTTGAGAATGCGGAACTGGATGCCGCCCTTGTCGGTGGCCAGGGCCATGGCTCCGCCCAGCGCGTCCACTTCCTTGACCAGATGGCCCTTGCCTATGCCGCCGATGCTGGGGTTGCAGCTCATCTGCCCCAGGGTTTCGATATTGTGGGACAGCAGCAGTGTCTTGCAGCCCATGCGCGCAGCTGCCAGCGCGGCCTCGGTGCCGGCGTGGCCGCCACCGACCACGATCACATCAAATTCCTGTGGGTACAACATCTTCTTGCTCCGGGCCATGCCCGGCCCTTGCCCCCGGCACGAAGCACCCATGCCTCGGCTCTCACGGCAGGCAGACAGGCGGATGCGCCATGCCCTGCCCAGCGGGGAACCCGTAATTTTCCCACCATTGGCCCAACAATGCCTTGCCAGGGGTTGAGGCCCGGGTTTCACGTGAAACATATCGGCTAGCGTTTGCCCTGATACCTTCGCCAACGCAGGAAAAATGTCTTTCCCCTGTGCTGCAATGCGGACATGGAAATTCTCATTTTTGCGGGCAGCACCCGCCAGGATTCGTACAACCGCAAGCTGGCCAGGGCGGCGGCCGAGATTGCCGCCGACCAGGGCGCCCAGCCCACCTTGCTGGAGCTGGCGGACTATGACATCCCGCTCTACAACGCCGACCTGGAAGCCCGGGGCACGCCCCCGGACGTCATCCGCTTCAAGCAGGCGCTGCACAGCCATGCGGCCTGGATCATCTGCAGCCCCGAATACAACGGCAGCTACCCGGCCCTGCTCAAGAACGCCATCGACTGGGCATCGAGCCCCGTCAAGGGCGATGCCCAATGGGCGGATGGAGTCCTGCCCTTCCGCAACAAGGTGGTAGGCATGACCAGCGCCTCGCCCGGAGCTCTGGGCGGCCTGCGCGCCCAGTCGCATCTGGCGCCGCTGCTATTGAATCTGGAATGCTGGCTGGCACCGCGCAGCCATGCCGTGGGCCTGGCCGCCGAGGCCTTTGACGGCCAGGGCCACTTGCTGCGCCCACAGGACCAGAAGGGCATGCAGGCCGTGATCGCGCAGGTGCTCTGGGCCGCGCAGCGGCTGCAGGCCCAATAATCCTGCAGCCTTGGGGGTCATGGCCCGCGGACAGGCCCGACAGGAGAGCCGGCAAGGCGCCGGCGGGCTCAATCTCCTCTGCGGCCCGGGCAACTGCCAGGCGCGCGTGCAACCGTCATGCAACCGGTTTAGCATGTCCACTTGTCTTTTCAATGTACAGAAAGCCCATCACCATGAAGCTTTACTACAGCCCCGGCGCCTGCTCCCTGTCTCCGCACATCGTGCTGCACGAGACCGGCCTGCAGCATGAGGCCATTCTGGCCAGCACCAAGAGCCATCAGCTGGCTGACGGAACGGACTACTACAGCATCAATCCTCTGGGCTATGTGCCCTTTCTGGTGCTGGACAACGGTGACACGCTGCACGAAGGCCCGGCCATCGTCCAGTACCTCGCCGACCAGGCGCCGGAAACCAACCTGGCGCCCGCCAGCGGCACCATGGCCCGCTATCACCTGCAAGAGTGGCTGAACTTCATAAGCACCGAAGTCCACAAGGGCTTCAGCCCCCTGTTCAGCGCCGACCCCCCCGAGGACTACAAGACCGCGCTGCGCGCCAAGGTGCTCAAGCGCCTGAACTGGGTGGACGAACAGCTGTCCAACAAGGCCTATCTGATGGGCGAGCAGTTCACCGTGGCCGATGCCTATCTGTTCACCGTCACGGGCTGGGCCCAGTTCGTGGGCGTGGACATCTCCGGCCTCAAGCACCTCTTGGCCTATCGCGAGCGCGTTCTGGCCCGCCCCGCCGTGCAGGCGGCCATGAAGGCCGAAGGCCTGCTCAAGTAAGCCGGTTCACGCCGCATGCAACCACCAAGCTCGGTCCTTCACCGGGCTTTTTTTGTCTTCCGGAGTTCTCATGACCTCGTTGTTCGACCCCATTGAGGCAGGCGATCTGCAGCTGCCTAACCGCATCGCCATGGCCCCGCTGACGCGCAACCGCGCGCCGGGAGCGATCCCTACCGCGCTGATGCAGACCTACTATGTGCAGCGCGCCACGGCCGGCCTGCTGATCAGCGAAGGCACGGCCATCAGTGCCCAGGCCCAGGGCTATGCCGACGTGCCCGGCCTCTATGGCGAGGAGCAGCTGCAGGCCTGGAAAAAAGTCACCGCTGCGGTGCATGCCAAGGGCGGTCGCATCGTGACCCAGCTCTGGCATGTGGGACGCATCTCGCACACCCTGCTGCAGCCCGAGAATCAGCCGCCCGTGGCGCCTTCCGCGCTGACCGCCAAATCCAAGACCTATGTGATCGATGCGGCCACCGGCGAAGGCCATTTCACGCCCACCTCCGCACCGCGCGCCCTGCGGCAGGAAGAGCTGCCCGGCATCGTCCACAGCTTCGCGCAGGCGGCCCGCGCCGCCGTGGAAGATGCCGGCTTCGACGGCGTGGAGCTGCACGGCGCCAACGGCTATCTGCTGGACCAGTTCCTCAAGACCGGCGCCAACCAGCGCCAGGACGACTATGGCGGCAGCATCGAAAACCGTGCCCGCCTGGTGCTGGAATGCGTGCGTTCCGTGGCCGACGCCATCGGCGGCGGCAAGGTCGGTATCCGCCTGTCGCCGGTGACGCCTGCCAACGACATCGTGGACGAGGATCCGCAGGCGCTGTTCGAGTATCTGGTGCGCCAGCTTGCGCCGCTGGGCCTGGCCTACATCCATGTGATCGAGGGCGCCACCGGCGGCCCGCGCGAGCTGCCGGAGCGGCCGTTCGACTATCGCGCCCTCAAGCAGGCCTACCGCAGCGCGGGCGGCAAGGGGGTCTGGATGGTCAACAACGGCTATGACCGCAAGCTGGCCCAGCAGGCCGTGGCCAGCGGCTACGCGGATGTGGTGGCTTTCGGCAAGGCCTACATCTCCAATCCCGATCTGGTCGAGCGCCTGCGCGAAGACCTGCCGCTCAATGCCTGGAACCCCAGCCGCTTCTATGGCGGCGGCGCCGACGGCTATACCGACTATCCCACGGCCGCAGGTCTGTAAACCCGCACCAAGCCGCCTCAAACCCTTTCAGCCATTGCGCCGGCAGCGACTGAAAGAAAGCAAAAAGCCCGGGGCATCGCTGCCACCGGGCTTTTTTCATGCCTGGCCTTAAACGCTCAGGCCTGTTCCAGCAACTGGGCCTTCCGGCCTGGCAAGGCGGTCTTGCCGGCCGCTGCGGCAGCCGGTGCCAGACCCGGACGGGCGCCGGCCTGCGGACGCTGCACATGTGCCTGGGCCGGGCCGCCGGCCACCTTGAACTGGCTGACCAGCTGTGCCAGGCGCGCGGCCTGCTCGCGCAGGGATTCGGCGGCGGCGGCGGACTCCTCCACCAGGGCCGCGTTCTGCTGCGTCATGCGGTCGATATCGCCCACGGCCTGGTTGACCTGACCGATGCCCAGCGACTGCTCCGAGGAAGCTGCGGTGATCTCGCCGATGATGTCGCCCACGCGCTTGGCGTTCTCCACCGTGTCCTGCATGGCCTTGCCCGCGCCGCCGACCTGGCGCGCGCCCACATCCACGGTCTGCACGCTGGTGTTGATCAGCGACTTGATCTCGTTGGCCGCCTGGGCCGAGCGCTGGGCCAGGCTGCGCACCTCGCCCGCCACCACGGCAAAGCCGCGGCCCTGCTCGCCCGCGCGCGCGGCTTCCACCGCGGCGTTCAGGGCCAGGATATTGGTCTGGAAGGCGATGGAGTCGATCAGGCCGATGATGTCGCCGATCTTGCGGCTGGAGGCCGAAATCTCCTGCATGCTGTTCACGGCCTGGCCCACGATCTGGCCCCCCTCCACGGCCGTGGCCGAGGCCGAGGCCGCCAGCTGATTGGCCAGCTGCGAGGACGAGGCCGTCTGCTGCACCGTGGCCGTGAGCTGCGCCAGCGAGGCCACGGTTTCCTGCAGATTGCTGGCCGTCTGTTCGGTGCGGGCCGACAGGTCCTGGTTGCCGGTGGCGATCTCCTGGCTGGCGGTGGCGATATTGCCGCTGGCATCCCGCACCTGCATGACCATGCCGCTCAGCGCCTGCTGCATCTGGTCCAGGGCGCGCTGCAGGTCGGACAGCTCGTCATGGCCGCTCACCTTCACCGCCTTGGACAGATCGCCGCCCGCAATCGTCAGCGCCATCTGGCGCGCATGCTCCAGCGGACGGCAGATGGACTGCATGTTCATCAGCGTCAGCGGCACGACCACGACCAGCGTCAGCACCACCGCGGCAATGAACAGCCAGCGGGTCTGGGTCGCCACCGCGCGCTCGGCATCGGCCAGCGCCTCGGATTGCTGGTGCAGCAGGGTGTCGAGCTGGACCAGCAGCTTGTCGGCCTCCGTCACCTCGGCCAGGGCCTTGGAGCCCATCTTGTTGGCAATCGTCGCGGAGTCATAGCCGCCGGCCTCCAGCTGACGCGCCACGGGCTCGAAAGCCTTGCGATAGTTGTCTATGCGCCCGATGATCTGCTTGGCCAGGGCCTCGTCCTGGGCATCGCCGCCGGTCACGAAATGGCCCAGCGTGGCCTTGGATTTGTCGATGAAGGACACCCATTGCGCATAGGCCTTGCGCACCTCTTCGGCGCGCTCGTACTGGATGACCATTTCTCTTTCGCTGATGCGGATCCCGCCGAGCTCCATGCGCAGCTGCGCCATATGGCCGGACTTGACATAGGCGTTGTTCAGAAAATCCTGGCTCATCTCCTGGATGCGGAACATGCCCAGCATGCCTGCGCCTCCGAGCAGACTCAACAACACCATCACCATGGCGATCGCACCCAGCATACGTGTGCGGATCGTGAAACGCCGCATCATTTCCAATAGATTCATTGCTCCCTCTCAACTTTTATTGGCCTGCTCTTTTACACCAGAACTGACAAATTGTTTCATTTTGTCAATAAACCAGGGGAATTGCATGACAGCAAATGCCCATGCCATGGCATTGCGCACTATCGCAACTGGATATCGGCAGTTCTTACGCCTTATCAACCCTCGGTGAATCAGAGTCTTGACAGGGCTTGACCTTGCCATGATGTTAGGGTTGAACATTGCCGCCATGGAGCACGCCAGTCCGGCGGCTCCGATTCAAGGAGTGAAGCAATGCAGCAAGTTTTTGAAGTTCAAGGCATGACCTGTGGCCACTGCGAGCGGGCCGTCACCAATGCCATCCATGGCGTGGATGCCCAGGCCCAGGTCAAGATCGACCGCACGGCCAACCGCGTGGAGGTGCAAAGCGAGGCCAAGCGCGAAGCCCTGACGGCGGCGATTGCCGAAGAAGGCTACAAGGTCGCCTGATCTCCCGCGCCACCGGCCCAGAGACGCATCTGAAGGCCGCTGGCGCGCTTTTTCGAGGACTGCCCATGCATGGCCATACCAACACCCCAAAAAACGCTCAGAGCTGGCCTGTCGTGATCGGCGAGGCCGCGCGCCGCGCCGGCGTGTCGGCGCGCATGGTGCGTCACTATGAATCCTTGGGCCTGCTGCCGCCCGTGCACCGCACCGACAGCGGCTACCGCCAGTACACCGAAGCCGACGTGCATGCGCTGCGCTTCATCCGCCGCGGCCGCGACCTGGGCTTCTCCATGGACGAGATAGCCACGCTGCTGGGCCTGTGGCAGGACCAGGGCCGGGCCAGCAGCCAGGTCAAGAGCATTGCGCAGCGCCATATCGCCGTGCTGGCCGAACGCATCGCCGCCATGCAGGCCATGCAGCGCACCCTGCAAAGCCTGGTGCACTGCTGCCATGGCGACGACCGGCCCGACTGCCCTATCCTCGACGACCTGGCCAGCGCCGAAACCGATTTGTCTCCGGCACATCACGAGCCCATCGCCCCGAAGCCGGTGCGCCGACGCCAGGCCTTGGCATAGAGCTCCCGGGTTTCACGTGAAACCCACGCTCCAGGTTTCCTGCGCCAGTCGGCAACAGGACATGTTGCGGCGCACAAATATTGCAGAATGGTCCATGTGGTGGATGCGATGCCCCATCCATCCCGTCCATATTCACGCATAACCATTGCACCGCAGTGGAGGAGACAAAAGCATGAGCATCCGAGACATCTTCGTCGTCAGCACGGCGCGCACCGCCATCGGCACCTTCGGCAGCAGCCTCAAGGACGTGCCCAACACCCAGCTGGCCACCACCGTGGTCAAGGCCGCCATTGAACGCGCCGGCATCGCC
>NZ_JBFYGN010000044.1:0-13338 GCF_041079535.1 Comamonas guangdongensis
TTCCGCCGGTCGCGTATCGTGTCAAACGCTTTCCCAACCTCTACTTTTAGGTGGCGCAGGAAAGCGAGGAGGCTTCAGCACAAGTAAAGTTTCCTAGCTATACCAGAGCGACTACTATTATTTGGGAGTTGCAATTTAAGCCTGCTTCCTAAGCCTGTGTTCTATGCTCGCCTTGTCCTAGTAACGCGCTTAGCATCAGGTGGTAGTCAATGAATGTGGACAAATTTTCGTGCAACCACGACAGTCGGGTCGCTGCTCAAAGGCTTGTCGAGTTCTACGAAGGGCTGACAGGAGAACATCTACAACGGCTTGACGCGTACTATGCGACGGATGCCTTCTTCAAAGATCCCTTCAACGAAGTTCGTGGGGTGACAGCGATCGCCAGCATTTTTGAACACATGTTTGCCTCGTTGCAGGAGCCACGCTTTGTAGTTACCCAGACGCTGGTGCAAGGCGATCGAGCATTTCTGGAATGGGAGTTCCGTTTCCGGCTTGGTCTCTGGCGGTCCGAGGTTGAGCAGTGCATTCGCGGCGCTTCTTCTGTGTGCTTCGATTGCGAAGGCCGCGTAACTCACCACCGTGATTACTGGGACACCGCAGAAGAGTTGTACGAGAAATTGCCGTTGCTTGGGGTCTTGATGCGCTGGTTGCGCCGTAGGGTATCGGCGCCTGCAAAGTCAGTACACACGAATGGCTCTGCATCCTAGCAATTGGCGCTAGAGGCGATTTTTGCCACGGTGGCAAGAGATGGTTTTCCCACCATCAATATCGTCCGAATCTTCCGAAACCCTAAAGCAAAGAGAGCAGCGCTATCTCGCGGCCAAACCATCGAAAGTCGTGCTTGTTACCCAGTCGATGATCTGGTCATGCGTGTATTGGCCTGACTCCTTGAGCAAAGCCACGACCGGATCGCAGGCGCGCGCGAACAGAGTGTAGAGCACTAGTTCAGCGGGTAGTCGCAACTGCAAATGACCACCTGTCTGGGCTTCGGTAATCCACGTACTGAGCCTATTGCTCAACGCAATGAGTCGATCCATGTACTCGTCGTTCGATTGCAATGAGGCGCTGAGACTCGAATTTTGCGCCGGAAGTGAGGGCATTTGTCCTTCCAGTTGCGTTTGCATAGCCCACCGCACGACTGCTTTGAGCTGATCCAGCGCAGGAGTGCTCTGACCGGATTCGGCTACCTGCTCGGCCTCTCGACGCAAGCCATCCACAAAACTCAAAGCACGATCTAGCACGCCGACCATCGCTGCGCCGGCTAGCTCTTCTTTGGAAGTAAACAACTTGTACAGACTGGCCTTGGCGACTCCTGCTTCCGCAGCGACCTCATCCACCGTCATCGCGTCGTAGCCCTTAGTCGCCAAAAGGCGGTTCACCGCCGCCACGACAGCCTCTTCCCGTACACGTTGAATTTGTTCTTTGATTGTTGACCGAGCGTTCATAGCCAACATTCTAGGACGCACAAGATCATCTTGCACACCAGGCAGTGCAAATTTGAAATTTAAGGTTTATAGTCTGAACTGAGCAGTTCAATATTTGATCTCTTTGGTTTTTTTGAGTGTTCACCCAATACTTCAAGGAGCTTTCATGCCTCGCATAGCTGTTATCGGTTCGGGTATATCCGGTCTGGCCGCCGCATTTCGTCTGGCTACCTCCCAAGCATCGCACGGCGTTTGCTTAATCGAAGCGACCAGCCATTTCGGCGGACATGCCAACACGTTAGAGCTCTGCCTTGATGATGTAAGCCATGGCGTAGATACAGGATTCCTAGTATTCAATCATCGTACCTACCCCATGCTCACGCAGCTGTTTAGTGAACTCAATGTGGAAACGGCACCTTCCGAGATGTCTTTTTCAGTTCAAGTTCCCAGCGTCGATGGCAGGTGCGGACTCGAGTGGAGCGGCAGTTCCTTTGGAGGAGTTTTCGCTCAACGCAGAAATCTGCTGCGTCCCCGCTTTATCGGCATGCTGCTCGAGATTTTGCGCTTCAACCGCCTGACCACAGATATCGCAGAACGCCAGATCGAGGCACAGCTCAATGCGTCAATAGAGGATTTTCTGGACCAGCATGGCTTCGGTAAAGCGTTTCGCAGCGACTATCTGCTGCCCATGATTGGATGCATCTGGTCCTGCCCTACGGATCAGATGCTGCGCTTTCCCGTCGCCACCTTGATTCGCTTTTGCCACAACCATGGACTAATCCAGGTCACCCACCGGCCTCAGTGGTACACCGTGCGCGGCGGTTCTCAGCAATACGTGCGTCGCATGGTTGCCCAAATTAAGCAGGATGGTCGCCATGAAACCAGATCGGACACTCCTGTGCTGAGTCTGAAGCGCCATACGCATGGAGTCATGGTACAGATGTCTCATGGATCGGAGCATTTTGATGCGGTTGTTTTGGCCTGCCACAGTGACCAAGCGTTGCGTTTGCTAGGTCAAGATGCGACTCCATTGGAGCGTGCAGTGCTGGGTGAAATTCGATACCAGCCCAATGAAGCAGTTTTGCATACAGATACAGCCGTGCTGCCACAGCGCCAAGCAGCCTGGGCGGCCTGGAACTACGAACGAGCACCTTCCCACAGCGCAGAGAATGCGGGTGTCTGTCTGCACTATCTGATCAACCGTTTACAGCCCCTGCCTTGGCAGCAACCCGTACTGGTTTCACTGAATCCGACTCGACCCGTTGCAGAGAACAAAGTTCATGCACGTATTCAGTACAGCCACCCTGTTTTCGACCAGGCTGCCATCTTTGCACAACAGCGTGTTGGTGAGTTACAGGGTCGGCGCAATACCTGGTTTTGTGGCGCTTGGTGTGGCTATGGATTTCATGAAGATGGCTTACGCTCAGGTCTAGAAGCTGCCGATGAAGTGCTTCACTTTCTGAGCCACACAAAGCAGCCGGTGCACCCAGTGGCCATCTTGGAGGAAGCTTTATGAGCGTTCCTCCTCTGATTGGCTTTGGCCATATCTGGCATCGCCGGCTTCGGCCAGTCGAGCATGCATTCCGTTACCCCGGATATTTTCTGCTGCTTCCCATGCGGAGCCTGCGTGATCATCCGGTTGCGGTACTACGGCGCAATCGGCGCGGCTGGCTCAGCTTTCATGACAGCGATCATGGCGACGGCAGCCGAGACTCTTTGGTCTGGTTCGAAAAGCTGTTGCAGGATGAAGGTATCCGGGACGCCGATGGAGAGATCTGGCTGCATACCTTTCCGCGCGTGCTGGGCTATGCTTTCAAGCCAGTGAGCTTCTGGTACGCACATCGAGCAGATGGCTCGCTGGCAGCCATCCTGGCCGAGGTCAACAACACCTTTGGCGAGCGCCATGCCTATCTTCTCGCCGGGCCTCAGCTCGCCTGGGATTGCGAACAGGTGGCACACAAGTGCTTTCATGTATCGCCATTTTGCGAGACCCAAGGGGAGTACCGCTTTCGCTTCAAGCGCAGTGAAAGTTCCCATATGGCGCTCGTGGATCTCTACGACGAGACAGGGCCGCTGCTGCGCACGGGCGTCGAGGGGACACTGCATCCCTTGAACACCTCCACAGTGCGCCAGGCTTTCTTCGGCACGCCGCTCATGACACTCGGAGTCATCTTCCGCATCCACTGGCAGGCACTGCACCTGTGGGCAAAGCGGCTTCCTTTCCATCGCAAACCACCTGCGCCCAAGCACTTTGTCACACGATGAACACGACCACCGCCCCCCTACTGAGCAAATCCGCCGGCTCAACGCGCTCTATGCCACGCAGCGCCAATCGCGTCATGAAACTGTTGGAGCATTTGCCGCACGGTCAACTGGATTTGCAATTGCCTGATGGACGAGTTCGCCATTTCCCGAAGCAGATCGCAGCGGAAGCAGACGCACGCTGTGCAGTTCAGCACTGGGAAGCTTTGGACCGAATCCTGAGCTCGGGCGATATTGGACTGGCCGAGGGCTATATAGAGGGCCAATGGGACAGTCATGACCTCAGTGCTTTATTGCGACTTTGCATCAGCAATCGCGACCACCTGGAGCAGTTGGTGTACGGCCACTGGTGGGGTCGCCTGGGCTTCAGGCTGCGCCACCTGCTTCGCCGCAATACGCGGTCGGGCAGCGCCAAAAACATTCATGCTCACTATGACCTAGGTAACGATTTTTATCGGCTGTGGCTGGATCCCACCATGAACTACAGCTCTGCCTGGTTCGAAGGGCTCAGCGGTGCGCCCTTGCAATCGGCCGATCTGGAGCAGGCACAGCGCTCCAAAATAAGACGTGCCTTGAGTGAAACAGGACTCCAGCCTAGTCAGCGTCTGCTGGAAATCGGCTGTGGCTGGGGGGCTCTGGCAGAGACAGCCGCCACGGAATTTGGCGCACAGGTAACTGGCGTCACCTTGTCGCGCGAGCAACTGCAGTGGGGCATGCAGCGCATCACACAAGCAGGCTTGCAGGCACAGGTCGACCTGCGTTACCAAGATTACCGGGATCTGGCGACTGAACATGCAGCACAGCCCTTTGATGCCATTGTGTCCATCGAGATGTTCGAGGCTGTCGGGCATGAATACTGGCGTACCTATTTCCAGGCGTTACGCGACTGCCTCAAGCCCGGCGGCTACGCTTGCCTGCAATCCATCACCCTGCGCGAAGACCTGTTTGCGCGCTATCTGCACTCCACCGACTTCATCCAGCAGTTCATTTTCCCGGGCGGTCTGTTGCCCAGCGTTACGGCCTTCGAGCAAGAGGCCCAATGCGCCGGCCTGACGGTGGAAAAGAAGATGCGCTTTGGCAAGGACTATGCCGAAACGCTCAGACGCTGGCGTCAGGCCTTTGAGCAGCGCCTTGATGAGGTGCGAAGCCTGGGCTTTGATGAGCGCTTTGTGCGCATTTGGAGGTTTTACTTGGCCTATTGCGAAGCGGCCTTTGATACGGGCAACACCGATGTGGTCCAGTTCACTTTGCGCAGGCCTGACCATGCATGACATTCGACGGCGCCAAGCCCTGGTCTGGAGCGCCAGCCTTCTTGCTCCCACTATGACTCTAATGACCCACAACCTCTTGGCAGCTACGCCTGCCGCCCCTGCGGAGCTGCGCTCCACCCTGCCCTCGGCGCGCCTGATTGGAAGCGGCGTGCTGCGCTTTTTTGGTTTGCGGGTCTACGAGGCCCGTCTCTGGGCGCAGGCGGACTTCGAGCCGGCGGACTATGCACGCCAGCCGTTCGCGTTGGAGCTGGTCTATGACCGCAAGCTGGAGGGTGAGGCCATTGCCGAGCGATCGGTGGCCGAGATGCGGCGCGTGGGCAGCTTCTCCGAAGCACAGGCACGCCAATGGCTGATGATGATGAAGAAGGCCTTTCCTGATGTCGCTGCGCAGGATCGACTGCTGGGCGTGACTGACGGAGCCGGCGATGTGAGCTTTTTCCACAATGAACGCGAAACCGCACGCCTGCAGGATGCAGAGTACGCGCGCCTGTTTTTTGGCATCTGGCTGTCTGATCAGACTTCGGCGCCTGGCCTACGCGCTGCACTGCTGGGCAAGCGCTGAGGAGACAAAGACCATGCCCTCCCCCAGCTCAGCTCCATCCAAGCCGCTGCCCTGGCGTGTGGGGCTCGCTTATGGAGGTCTCGGCGTGCCGCTAGCATTCGTGTCGCTGCCGCTGTATGTCAACCTGCCTCATCACTATGCAGCGGTCGCCGGGGTGCCCTTGGCTGGCCTGGGGGCTGTACTGCTTGCCACCCGCGCTCTGGACGCGGTGCTCGACCCAGCCCTGGGACGCATGGCCGATCGCCTGCTGCAAAGCGGGCTGCGTACCGCATGGCTGGCCGCGGTGCTCGGCAGCGTGCTCATGGCATTGGGCTTCGCTGCGCTGTGGCATCCTCCAAACGCCAGCCAAGCCAGTCTGCTGGGCTGGCTGGCTGCCAGCCTGCTGCTCTGCACTCTGGCCTATAGCGCCGTGAGCATCTTGCACCAGGCCTGGGGCACGCGCTGGGGAGGTGAGCCTGATTGGCGCGCGCGCGTGACCGCTTGGCGCGAAGGTTCCACTCTCGCTGGCGTACTCCTAGCCAGCATGCTGCCCACCTGGCTGGGTTTTGATGCAACCAGCATGGTGCTCATGATGGCGCTTGCCCTGAGCTTGCTGGGGCTGCATAGCCTGCAACGATCCAGTGCGATACCGGCGTCCACCGTGCAACTGCACACCAAGCCTGCTAAGCCCTCACCATGGGCGGACGCAAGTTTTCGCAGACTGCTATCTGTATTCATGCTCAACGGCGTGGCAGCAGCAATACCCGCCACACTGCTGCCGTTCTTCGTGATGGATCGCTTGCAGGCGCCGGATCTGCAGCCACTACTTCTAGTGTGCTATTTCGGTGCCGCCGCTGCGGGATTGCCACTGTGGGTGAAGGCTGTCTCGCGCTGGGGGCTGGCGCCCAGTTGGCGCGCCGGCATGCTGGCGAGCGTAATCGCATTTACCATCACCCCCTGGCTCGGGGCCGGCGACAGCTGGATCTTCACCATCATCTGTCTGACAAGCGGATTGGCCCTCGGGGCAGATCTGGCGCTGCCTGGGGCTTTACTGACCGGCGTCATCCACGAGTCTGGCCAAGGAGGCTCTGCAGAGGGACGCTATCTAGGTTGGTGGGCCTGTGCTGCCAAGCTCAATCTGGCATTGGCAGCTGGACTGTGCCTGCCGCTTCTTGCCGCAATGGGATACCGCAGCGGCACGACCGACCCGGCCGGCTTGCAGGCACTGGCATGGGCATATGGAGGCCTTCCCTGCCTGTTCAAACTGATGGCCTGGGCTTGCCTGTGGCGTGGCGAGCGCCTGCACCAATCTTGGAGACTGAAATGAAATCCATGACAAGTACTTTCTCATTCCTGCCTTGGCGCCGCGCCGCAATAGGACTGACGTTCATGGGAATGCTGGCCGGCTGCGCGGGTCCGTCTGTGCAGGAATATGCCCAGGAGCGCCCAGAACTGGATCTGCGTCAGTACTTCAACGGACCATTGACCGCTCACGGCTTGTTCACGGACAGATCCGGAAAAGTGGTCAAGCGCTTCACTGTGCGCATGACAGGCAAATGGAACGGCGACGAAGGTGTGCTCGACGAGCACTTTGTCTACAGCGACGGCAGCACGCAGCAGCGCATCTGGCACCTGAAGTATCTGGGTGATGGCCGCTATAGCGGAAACGCAGACGACGTGGAGGGACAGGCTCAGGGCCAGACGGCTGGCAACGCCTTCCATTGGAACTATGTGCTGGCCCTGCCAGTGAACGGCAAGGTCTGGAACGTGAGTATGGATGACTGGATGTATCTGATGGATGGGCGCACCATGCTCAACCGTGCTGCCATGAGCAAATTCGGTGTTCATCTGGGCGATGTGACTCTGTCCTTCATCAAGGAGTAAGTGCGATGTCGCTGCTGCACGCAAGGCTCAATCCGCCGCTGTCCCACTGGCAAGGGAAATGTGCCTGGATAGTCGGTGCTTCTTCAGGCATAGGGCGAGCCACCTCAGAGGCTCTACATGCGCAAGGCGCTCGGGTCATCGTATCGGCCAGAGATGCAGTTGCCCTGCATTCCTTGACCCTGAGCCGCAGCGGCTTTCTGGTCCTGCCGCTGGATGTCACCCAGCCCGAGACCATGGCTGAGGCCACTGCGACGGTGAAAGCTTATGCAGGGGCGCCGGATCTGGTGCTGTATTGCGCAGGCAGGTACAGACCGCAACGCGCGACAGCCTTCGACCTGCTTGAGATGAAGCAGCATCTGGCGGTCAACTATGTCGGTGCCCTGCAACTGCTGGACGCTGTCATACCGATGCTGTTGGACGCAGGACGTGGTCACCTGGCTCTGGTCGGCAGTGTAGCCGGTTACCGGGGACTACCCATGTCGCTGGCCTATGGCCCCACCAAAGCCGCGCTCAACAACTTGGCAGAGAACCTCTATCTGGATCTGCACCCTCAGGGCTTGGGCGTCTCCATCATCAACCCCGGTTTTGTCGATACCCCGTTAACGGCACAAAACAGCTTCAAGATGCCAGCCCTCATCAGCTCTGAAGAAGCGGCTCGGCATATCTTGCGCGGCTGGAAGCTTGGGCATTTTGAAATGAACTTTCCCCGTCGCTTCACCCGCTGGGTAAAGCTCATGCGCTGCCTGCCCGATAGCTGGTATTTCTCGGCGGTACGTCGTGTCACCGGAATGTGATCTCACCCGCAGCCGTCTGCACTTCAAGTGCGCATACGTCGATGCACTGTTGCCATTCAGCCTGAATCTCGTACAGCAGAGCCTGCCGTGGTCTCTGTTTACTTCACACTATCGAGGCGCTTTATGCATATTTCAAGAAGCTCTTTCATGCGCGCTACAGCGCTAGCGGCCGTCTTTGTAGGGACCCAGCTGGCTTTATCGGGCTGCGCCGTATCTGTACCTCGTGGGGTGGATCCGGTGAGCCATTTCGATATCAATCGTTATCTTGGAACTTGGTATGAGCTGGCCCGCATTGATCACCACTTTGAGAAAAATCTGATCCAAGTGGCAGCACGTTATCAGCTCAACGCGGATGGCAGCATTTCCGTGCTGAATCGAGGATTTGACGCGCGCAAGCAGGAATGGCGCCAAGCCGAGGGGAAAGCCCAATTTTTAGGACCGTCCAATGTAGCGGCACTGAAAGTCTCGTTTTTTGGCCCGTTTTACGGCGGCTATAACGTTGTCAGCCTAGACGACGAATACCAGACCTCTCTGGTCATTGGCGGTAGCCTGGATTACTTTTGGCTGCTGTCGCGCCAGAAGTCCATCCCAGAGGAGCAACTTCATTTGCTGCTGCTAAAGGCTCAAAGTTTCGGCGTAGATCTCAGTCGTGTAATCCGGGTGCCCCAATAGCGCCCATTGCCGCCAGGTACAAGCATTTTCAAACGACTTTGAAGTTCGCACCGCGGCCTTTTGCATCGCAGCGAACTGACTCATTCGTGCCAGTCACAGATAGTCAACCTCAGACAGACACTGCATTGACATGATGACTTCTCACCCTACAGCGGACAACACCGCCCACCGCATTGCCATCATTGGCGCCGGTACGGCAGGGCTCAGCTGTGCACAGTTCTTGGCCCATGCCGGGCACCAGGTGCATGTGTTTGACAAAAGCCGTGGTCCTTCGGGGCGCATGAGCACGCGTCGCAGCAGCGATGGCGATACGAACTGGCAGTGCGATCATGGCGCCCAGTACTTCACGGCGCACGATGCGGATTTCCGCGCCCAGGTAGCAACGTGGGAACAAGCCGGGGCTGTAGCTTCATGGTCCGCCCGCATCGGCAGCTACGATGGGCAACGCTTCATGCTTCAAACCAGCGCCGGGCAGCGCCTTGTCGGCACTCCGCGCATGACCTCGCCTGCTGCACATTCGGTGCGCTGCATGACGGATAGTCCCAACCCGGTACGCTTTCAATGGCAATCCACCATCGAGCCATTGCAGGCCGATATAGGCGATGGCTGGCTGCTGCGCAGCCTCGAGCACGGCACCGAGTACCTGCGCTACCAAACCTTACTGCTGGCTGTGCCCGCACCGCAGGCCGCGCAGTTGCTGGCTGGCGTGTCTTCTGAAGCCACCACTCTGTCAAACAGTACCCGGATGCGCACCTGCTGGTCGGTTATGGTGCGCTGCGCCCAGCCGGTGCCACTGCCGGTGGACGGCTGCTTGGTCGAGCACAGCCCCCTGCACTGGATTGCGCGCGACAGCAGCAAGCCCGGGCGCATCGGCCCCGAAACCTGGCTGTTGCACGCCAGCGACAGATGGAGCGAGGCACATGTGGAAGACGACGCAGCCTCGGTAACAGCTGTCCTGTTAAAGGCCTTTGCGAAACTGGGCGGCCCCGATCCGGCCAGCGTGCAGGCGACGGCCCACCGCTGGCGCTATGCCGACACTGCCAACCCGCTGAACATGGGCTCCTGGTGGGACGCGGCTGCCAGTTTGGGGATGTGCGGTGACTGGCTGCATAACGGCACCGTGGAAGGCGCCTGGCTCAGCGGCATCAGCTTGGCCCGCCATGTCCATAGGCACTGCTCGCCCATGCCGGATAAACTTACCGGGAGCACACCATGCGCACATCCTTGACTTCTGTCGATCTTCGGCGATTCGTGTGGATTTACCTTTCAGTCAATCCGCCGTTATTTTTCGATCACGGATGATGCGGCTCCATTTCTCATTTTCTGTCGAAATGAATTTGGCCAATTCTTCTCGTGATGTTGGAGCTGCAGTTTGGCCGTGTTTAAGCAGGTTTGCTCGCACCTCAGGTGCATTCAACACCTTCACGAGCTCGACATTCCATCTGTCCAGCAGCGGCTTGGGTGTTTTCCCTGGCGCAACGAACGCGTACCAGTTAGTGGCGTTAAAGCCGGGATAGGTCTCTGCGACTGTGGGCACATTGGGCAGGTAGGCTGGCCGTGTCAGTCCGGTGGTCGCCAACGGAATGAGCTTGCCCGACTCGATATGCGGCAGCGCTGTGGGTGGTGCTGCATAGAAAGAGCTGACGCGTCCGCCAAGGACATCCTGTAGAGCGGGGGCTCCGCCCTTATAGGGAATGTGAACCGTGTCGATCTTTGCAATGTCGTTAAGCAGTTCGCCGGCCAAGTGGGCTGCTGATCCAGGGCCCGTAGAGGCAAAGTCCAGTTTGCCCGGTTCACGCTTGGCGGCAGCCACAAACTCTCCTAGGGTTTTGATGCCTTTGCTTGCAGGCACCACCAGAACGTTGGGAAAGGTCACGCCCATAGTGATTGGTGCGAGATCCTTGAGCGGGTCGTAGCTCACCTTCATGAAGTGAGGCGAGATGCTCAAAGGGCCGATCGAGCCGAACAGCAAGACAGAGCCATCGGTAGGTCCATGGGCAACCTGGGCATGCGCCAGATTGCCGCCGGCACCGGGCTTGTTATCCACGACCACGCTCTGGCCTATGTTTTCGCCAAGCTTCTTGGCAATGATGCGTGCCGCGATATCGGCCGAACCGCCAGCGGCAAAGCCGACAACCATGGTGACCGGTCTTTTCGGGGGGAAATCCTGGGCATGGGCACTGGCGAGCGGCAGGCAGGCAGCCAATGCGGCAGCCAGTACGAGAGGGCGTCGTTGCATGTTGTCTCCTGATCGAGTCGTTATCAACTCTGTGCAAGCGGCGATGGTAAATTTTCAAGACTATTCTGTAAATTGCAATATATGATTAGACTGTTGCATGGGGTGCATTAAATTCGATATTGCCGAGCTACAGGCGTTTGTTGCCACAGCAGAGAATTCAAGCTTTCGTGTAGCCGCGGAGCGTCTTTGTTTGTCTGCGCCGGCGTTGAGTCGCAGGGTGGAGCGCCTGGAGGAAGCACTTGGAGCCAAGCTGCTTGAGCGGACCACCAGGCATGTCCAGTTGACCGCCGTTGGTCAGGAATTTCTGACTGAGGCGCGCGCAGCGTTGGAGAGCCTCGAGAGCGCAGCGCAGCGCATAATCGATCAGGCCCTGACCCGCCGAGGATCGGTAACAGTGGCTTGCATTCCATCAGTGGCAAACCATCTTTTGCCAAATGCATTGCGCACCTTTGCCGATGAGTACCCGGATGTGCAAGTTCATGTCATTGACGAGAATGCGAGCCATGTCCTGGATGCCGTGGTTAGGGGGCGAGCCGATTTCGGGCTCAGCTTCACGGGAAGCCAGGAACCAGGAATTCAGTTCGAGACTTTGGCGCGCGAGCGATATGTGTTGGCAATGCTGCGCAGTCATGCTTGGGCATGCCGCTCAGAGGTAGCGTGGTCAGAGCTGGCCGGAGTGCGTCTCGTATCCGTATCGCACCAGAGCAGCAATCGACTGCTTTTGGACCAAGTCATGGCAGGCCTGCCTGAGCAGCCAATGGCTTGGTACGAATGCAATCACGTAACTGGGGCTCTGGCTCTTGTCGAAGCAGGTTTGGGAATGGCAGCCATCCCGCAGCTTGCCCTGCCTGAGTGCAATCCTAAGGTCTGCGGTGTACCACTCATCGAGCCTCAGTTGTGGCGGACTTTAGGCCTGATACAGAAGCGAGAGCGTGTGCTTAGTCCTGCCGCTGAATCTCTGAAGAACCGCTTGCTCGCCCTTCATGTGAACTGCTGATTACGCACAGAGCGCTCGACAATAGCTGCTCCGATAAACGTCGCCCCATTGAAAAGGAGTGGTCTGTAGAACTTCACGCAACCCAACCTGTTCGACGAATCCTGAGCGGGATTGCAAAGATGAAAGCTACAAAACGGACAGCAGCAGTCATTGGCATTTCTGTGGTGAACGACGCCAACCAGCCTGGAGCCGGCCTCCCCCAGGTCGGTTTTGAAGCGATTGTCGTCATTGATACAGCCAAGTCCACCAACCACCTCATGACACTCCTCGGCCGCTCAAGCCTGCGAGCATGATCTCTGCGGGGCGCGCGCTCATACCTTGGCGAGGAAGGCCGCCGCATCACCCGCTTCACACTTCCAGTCTGCGAAGACCCCAACCAGATTGCATTCCACGCAGTGGCAAGCGATGTAGTACCAGCGCACGTCATGTGTGCCCTCGTACACGGAGACGCCGGACATCAGCTCGAACACCTCGTTCTCGCACACGCACTCGTGCGCCTCGGGGGCGGCCTCTTCAACGTAGTCCACGCTGTCGCCCATCAGGTGTTTCTGCCCGCAGTCGGAGCAGGTGCGGATTGCCACGCCGGCTTCTTCATCGGTCTGCAGCGCAAAAGTCCGGCACCCGCAATTGCATTTGGACGAGGCAAACCGGACGGCCTCATGGCGATTCGCAACGCTGTAGCTGCGCAGTTCGGCTTGGGTGTCGCCGGACGTCGTCCCGTACCAGAACTCGCCCTTCTTCGTCAGTGCCATTGATGCTGTTCCATTCTTCAAGGTGGGCTTCCCGGCAGACCTGACGCCAGGCTTGCCCCGATCATCTGGATTTTGCCTGAAGGCACGGTGAATCGTCGTCAAGGGGCCGGGTCGGGGTGGTCTCCGACAAGGGCTGCGGAAATCCTTGAATGCAGATTCTTGGAGATTGCAGCCAGAGTCCATCAAGTTCAGCTGTTGATCACCGCCGACATTCGATGTTGGAGCCCCTACGTCAGCTCTCAGCCTATCGCTTACGACAGGTGCACTTATTAACCAAACGGTCTTTTGACTAAGCGGTGGGCAACTGTATGAGGCGTTACACCGCCTTCAGCAGTCTTGAATTCACAATGGTAGATCAAGTCAATAATCATCAGCACATGTTGCAAAATGTTTGGAATTTTCAGGCTTTGGCTTTTTTGTCAACGCGACGTCCCCCCGGATTTGAGTAGCGTCTGACTCTGGAGTCCAATCCCGAAGACAGGAGATTGGACGTGAAGAAGAG
>NZ_JBFYGN010000045.1:0-12043 GCF_041079535.1 Comamonas guangdongensis
CTCTTCTTCACGTCCAATCTCCTGTCTTCGGGATTGGACTCCAGAGTCAGACGCTACTCAAATCCGGGGGGACGTCGAACCACTCCCATGCAGGCCGCCATCAATGACACAGCAAGTTTGAACAAAACAGCCAAGCCAGAGGCAGAGGCAGAGGCAGAGGCAGAGGCAGAGGCAGAGGCAGGAACTGCACCAGCCTTTGTCTGCCGTCACTGCGGCAAAGCCATGGCGATCCTGCAATGCTTTGTGCGTGGGCAGGCCATCCGCGCGCCGCCAGCATCATGACCACGCAACTTTCCACAAACCCACAAGCAAGGTTGATAGTCATGAGGCCATCGACAGAGAATTCGCACGCCTGTGTACGCCGCGTCTGGAGTTGTGCATGCAATATCTGCTGCCAGTTGGTGCAACAGCACCATGGTGGGGCCCGTCTGGCCTATGACTAGGCTAGATCTTTGCTTCGGAGCCTACCGATCATCTGGGCAACAGCGCTCCGAACCCAAGAAGCCAAGCTCAAATCACCATAGCGTTTGCGCCCTGAACACCGACACAGGAGTGTTCCGCGGTTTCCACCATCGAGGCTTGTGCGACACCTGCCCTCAGGCAGGGAGCGATCGTCGCGTGGGGAGTCGTTCCGGGCAGATGTCCCACAACCCTAAACTGAAGCTACCTGCCGGGCTATCATCCTCACCGGCCGCTTGCGACCATCTTGGAACGACCCATTGTGGAAGTTCGTTTTCAGTAGTGCTCAATGAATGGAGGGCAGCCTGAACTGGTTGAGCAGTATCTCTTCAACCTCTTTCGGATCCAGCTGCCTTTTCTCAGCACGTCCATCTGTGATCGTCTTAAGCATGTCGCCCAGCAAAATGTTACGACCACTGCTGTGGTGTTGAACAACTACTAGCTTTTGCACGAAGATCGCTTCAGGGTGCGTGGAATTGAGATAGTTGGCGGGAACGAAGTCGATCCATTCCTGAGGTGAAAGATCAAAGCCGTATTGGTTGGCCCACTCACCGTCTACTTGAGCTTTGAGCAGGTATTCACCGCGCTTGTCACGGGTGAGCAGAAAGGTGTCACTGTCCTGCTCAATATTTATATCCAGAAGCTCCAGATCCATTGGTGCTCGGATGCCGTAGCTGCCGAAACCCAGATCGCACAGCCAGCGCCGACCTTCGACCTCGGCAATCACGGCCATGTGGGTCCTAGGTCTGCGTGCCGGATAAAACATGGGCCGCGCGGCGACGAACTGGTAGGGAATGCCCAGAGCTTGTAACGCCATTGCAAACAGTCCGTTGACCTCATAGCAGTAGCCGCCTCGGCCTTGCTGGAGAATTTTGTCGGCGATATCTTCAGGTATCAACGAGACGACTTTACCGGCTTGAACATCCAGATTTTCAAATGGAACCGTAAATAGCTGCTGGCGCATCAACGAGTGCAGGGTGGTTGTGTCAGCAGCGAAATTGCCTGTGTAGCCAATGCGTTGTAAGTGGGTGGGCAGATCGAAATTGCTGGCATGCATGAAAAATCCTTGGTGAAATTGCATCCAGAAAGATAGGTCATGACTCGCACTATCTGTATAAGCAGAATGATTGAAAATCTACCTGTACAGATTGAGTGAAACGTCCATGCAAAACGCAGCGGCTCTAGCCACACCTTCATTGCCGCACTATCTCCGAATTGCCGAGACGCTGTGCCAGACACTGGCATCTGGTGCGTTACGTCCCGGCGATCGCTTGATTTCCGCCCGCAAGTTGGCACAGCGGGAGCAGGTTAGTCTGCCCACGGCACTGGAGGCGCTGCGTTGCCTTGAAGCGAAGGGGCTGATTGTTGCTCGACCACGTTCTGGCTACTTTGTGCCTCAAGTGAGCAATAGCGACTTGCGCCTGTTAATTAGAACGAATTCTCGGCCGGCTTCGCGCCCTTTGCCTGTGACTATGGCAGGCTTGGCACGCTCCTTGTTCAGTAGTGCTGACACGCGATTGATACCACTGGGCGCTGCGCTACCTGATCCCACCTGGCTGCCAACCACTACATTGCAGCGCGCATTGCAGACTGTGGGGCGTCGATTGCAGGGGCATGGGCAGACCTACAGCATGCCGCCAGGGCGAGCAGAGCTACGTGCCCAGATTGCGGCACGGGCTTCCCAATGGGGCGGGCAGTTTGGCCCGGAAGATGTCGTGGTGACTGCTGGCGCTACGCAAGCCGTGCGACTGGCGTTGCGTGCAGTCTGCAAGCCTGGCGATGTAGTGGCGATTGAGCGCCCGGCTTATTTCGGCACATTGTTGTTGCTGGAAGACCTGGGCCTGAAAGCTCTAGAAGTCTCCACTGATCCGCACTATGGCATGGTGCCAGATGCGATGGCAGCAGCTCTGGCAAAGCACAAACCTAAAGCGGTGTTGGCTTCGCCCACTGTACAGAACCCGCTAGGAGCCTGCATGCCGGTAGAGCACAAACGTGCACTGGTGGCCTTGTTGGAGCAAGCCGGCGTGCCTTTGATTGAGGACGACGTATATGGATATCTCGCAGGAGAATCTTTGCGTCCACCTGCCTGTAAAGCCTTCGATAGCAGCGGCAACGTGCTGTATTGCAGCTCTGTTTCTAAAACATTGGCACCGGGCTGGCGCATCGGCTGGATTGCGCCTGGACGTTTTTACGAACAAGTGCTGAAAGCGCGGCTGGCTGGGGACTGGGCAGGCGTGCCACTGTTGGAGGCAGCTTTGAGCGAGATATTGGGGAGTGGTGACTATGACAGGCATTTACGGCGTTTGAAATCTCGCATTCATGCCGCGGTGCTGGCCGTCATGGCGACGGGTAGAGGCCAGCTTTCCCGCAGGCGTCAGAGTGACAACGCCCAGCCAAGGTTTTTGCTGTGGGTGGAGCTGCCGCTCCAGATCAATGCGATGGAGGTATACCGACGTGCGTTGGCGCTGGGCATAGGCGTTAGCCCCGGTCAACTGTTTACGCCGCAGGCTGATCTGCTCAACTATCTTCGTCTAAATTGTGCCAACGATCCCACACCTCGGCTTTTGGGGGCTGTCGGGCAGATTGGGGAGATATGCTGTGAGCTGATGCGGCAGGCTCAAAGCATTGATTGAGTCTGCGATGTCTTCCCATATTGGACACAGTGCCTCGCAGAAGGGCTAGGCGAGACCCAACACCTCGGTTTGCTTCAAGTGAGCGAGCCAAGTTTTTGCTTTGTGCAATGTCTCAAACTAATCTGGAAGCAGCCACTCGCTGCGATTCTTTTGAGAGCTGCTTCTGGCCGGTAGGCGACCGCTGCAGGCACTGGAGTGAATTGACCACCGTTCCGGTCTGATTTGACCGCTCATGCCGGCTCAGGTTGACCACCTCGCTGGTCCTGCCCACTAATGCCAGTTGCTCGACGACCTGGCCCACAAATCGGTGCCGCTAAACACTTCAGGAGGCGGGAGTTGAGGGTGAGCACGGCCACTACGGTGCATGTTCCATGCCCAGACAAACAGATTGACCCCTTTCTGGAATGGACGCAGATCACTATCCCACATCAACGCACCTTCTGAGCAAGGCAAGCAGACTGGGCTCAAGGCAAACTTGAGATCCCATCCAAGGTCTCCGTCCATGATCTTCCGCATGTATACAGTCTTTTGAGCGTAACTCATCGAGCTGTAGGGCCTCCCTTCGATATGCCAGAGTACTTCTGACATGGCTCCTATTGCTTCAAGATAACGAGTCGTTGGAAAGTAGTAGCGCCATCCATCATGTGACACATCCTTGAACAATCTCAAAAAACGCGAGGGGCTCGTGCCATAGAACATGCGGAAATCGCGGGACAGACTCCAGCGATCCCGCCCTGTGACGGCACTGAGATCCTCCATCGAGATGGTGGATTGCCAAGCGTCGCACAAAAAATCATGGGCCAGTTTGGTGCTTTGGAAGTCTTTGGCACGCTGCCCACTGGTGCAGCCTGCTTCGGCATAGAGCGCTAGAGCAAGCTCCACTATGGCATCCGTTTCTTCCATTGAGTTAGTTGGCCCATGCGGCTTGTCCAGCATGGCTTTGGTGGCCACAAGAAGACGTGGTGATTGTGTGATACCGCCTTCTATGTAGGGAAGCTCCTGCCCTCCGAGTACCTCCTGAATTAACGCCGGATTCACATAAACCATGCGGTAATGAAATCCGTCGTCAGTTCCTGCTTGACCGTCATGCGCCTCATCTGGATGCAGCACCATGGTGTGGCCCGGCAGGCTCTGTCGGTGACTGCCTCGGTATTGAAAGGCTTGCCCCCCTGCCATCGTGCAGCCAATGGCATAAGTGTCGTGTCGATGCATGCCGTAAGCATTGCCCTGAAAGAAGGCTTCAATGAGCTCAATGCCTTGTATCGCATCAGTACGATGGAGCCAGCTGTTTTGATCTAGAGGCATCGCGTTCGTCATGATGCTTTCTAACATGGGTAGAAGGTTGACTGTGAATGACTGCTAGTGGCCGGGATGGTAAGCGTGGGCACGTACCGGGCAGCAGTCATTCGAGTTCCGGCGATCCGGCGCTAGCCCCGGGAGCGGGACTTCTGTAATGTCAGGCTGTAGCCTGCTCAGAGATTTCAAGGGCGTCGTCCATCAGACGCCGAGGTACCTCCCTGTCAACTCCAGCTTGGAGTACCAGAGTAGGCAAACACCGCCGGGTGGTTGAGAGAGTACACGGATGACTTGCAGGCTTGGGAAAATGCTTCATGCCGGTCTCCTAAGGAGTGTCGTCGGCGGCTCTTGGTTGGGAATAGTAATTAATCACTTCCTGAAAAAATACCGCAGTGCCTGCTTGTCAAGTACTTTATTGTCGCTAGCGTTTGGGTATTCCCGATGATCGTTTAGATGTCAATGATGGTGCAATCGCCGCTGGCGATTCCATTTGGCATGTCCGGGCTCGACCTGTGGGACATGCGTTGCTGGAGGGCTGTCGACGGGGCGCGCGTGATGCAGTGATGAGCATGTGTATTGGTGGAGGCAAGGGGGCCGCCGGCCTGTTGGAGATTCGGTGAGCTCCCTCAATTCACTTGCTCAGAAGGTTGACCACGATGGGAAGCGCTTTCGCTAAGAAGGATTTTGCGGACTATGACGCCCGCAATACGGCCGGTATCCTGAAGGATGTGCCGTTATTTATGCACTCAACCATTGCTCCCGCGACTGATAAAAAAACAGTCTCGATGGGGCAGGATTGCGAGCCCATCAGTGCGGAGCAATTCAGCCGCATTACGAGCCTGCTGTATGAAGCGGCGCTGGACCCCAAAAGCTGCTGGCAGCCGTGTCTGGAGGCGATCCGCGATCAACTGGGGGCCAACTATGCCTCACTGATCGTGCGGCCGCCCGGACATGCTGAGTTGGGTTTGATTGTTTCGTCTGCCGGCGAGTACCGTGACGTCGCAGACTACCCTACTGAAATTGCCGCAATGTGCCCATTTCGGGGGATGCCTGCCGACCGTGTCGTTACGGTCACCGACCTGCTCTCTGAAGCAGAGTGGAGGGCATCCACGTACTACAACGATTTCTGTAAAGACATCCAGTGCTTTCACGTGATGGCTGCGGATGTAGCGACGAAGGACGGTTGCACTTACGCCTTACGCGTTACGCGCCCAGAGATGTCATCAAACTTTGATGCACAGGATCGCGCATTCATGAACATGCTGGTACCGCATGTGAAGCGCGCACTCAACCTGCATCTTTCGGTACATCAGGACCGCAAAATGATATCGCTGTATAGCCGGGCCACGGCACAGCTGATGGTCGGTGTCGTAATCCTCGATCAAAATGGCATGGTCATCGAGAGCAATGCCGCAGCCACCAGTATTCTGGAGATGCAAGATGGCCTGAAGGTGAGCGGCGGGATGTTGGAAGCGACCTACGCTAACGACAATCGCAAGCTACAGCGTTTGATTCGTGATGCACTGATGCAAACCCGAGCTTCGTGCTTGTCGATAACTGAAGGTGTTTCAGTGAGTCGACAATCTGGTCAACTCAATTGGGGCGTGGTGGTGCAGAGCGTCTTGCCAGACGAGTGGACCGAGGGGAAGCAGCGTCCCAGCGTTGCCGTATTTGTGCGCGACATGGACGGTAAAGCGAATCCATCGATCAAACTTGCGCAGCAATTGTTTCAGCTCACGCCGGCAGAGACTTCGTTAGCTATTCAGTTGGCGAATGGTCTGTCATTGGAGGAGGCAGCTGAAGTCTTGAATATTCGTCTCAATACGGCGAGAGCGCATTTGCGTTCAATTTTTTCGAAGACTGGTGTGCGCAGGCAAACCGAATTGGTTCGCATCTTTCTCAATAGTGTTGCGTGGTTAGGAAATAAATAAACTGCGTGGCAAGCTGCGCATCCGCTTTGAAAGGCAGCTGGACATCCACGAAGCGTTGCTGAAACTGGCCGCTGCGATCATCTGCGCACGCTTCGTGGCTTGGTGGCGTTGACCGCTCTTGGCATCGTGGCAGGTGTTGTCCCGCGTGTACCGCTGCACCTTTGTGCAGTGATAGCGCTTGAGGAGGTAGGACGCGCTGTTGGAGAGCACCTGCAGAGGATCCACGCATGCTTCACTGTCTCCCGTAGATCTCGAGAGGCGCAATCCAGCGAGGCTTGCGACTATCTAGAAAAAGCTGATCCATTCAGTCCAGGATTTCATCCGCATCCTCGGTCGCATGCCCTACCAATTTAGATTGGAGAAGAAGCCTTTCATGATCGACTTTCGGACTTCGCAGATATCTTCGCTGAGTTCTCCAATTTCGACTGCGCCGCAAAATGCTTTGCCGTGTCGACATCCCTTCTTCTTCGGAACTCCACAATGCGGTCCTCATGGATGCCCTTGCTCGGTCCAACGACCTGCGCTGCCGGCGTGGCGTTGACACTGGCGGCCGCCACCGCCACCGCCAGCTCCACGAACAATGTCCGGATATTGATGCAGCCGGAGCCCGGCGCGGACTACATTCAGGGCCGTTACTACTTGATCCCGCAGCCCTACGCCACGGTTAAAGGCAGCCTGGAACAGGGCTTTGCCACCGCATCCGGGCTGCGCGGCTTTCAGCTGCGCGACGATACTGCGGCTCTGTCGGACATGGAGTTCTACTGGGTGCAGGTCGGCGCTCGCCATCTTCCGGCGCTGCGCGAGGCTCTGGCCGTCAAGGCGGGGGCGCAGGCGGTGCCCGTGCTGGACCGGGCGCTCAAGGCAGGTGCGATCACGCGCGAAGAGCATATAGCCTTCCGCGATGCGATCGTGTCGCAGCAAGACTATGCCGACGACACGCTCAAGGCCGTGCCGTTCGTGGCGCAGCCCATCGCGCGCTGGTCCTTCCATCGCACACAAGGCAAATCGCGCGCGCAACAGATCGACTACGGCACGGTGATGGACATCTCGTCGCTGGTGGATAGGCCGCCCTTGACGCTGGTCTGGTACGGAGGCACCGCCAGCACAGTCACGCGCAAGCTCAAGCTGATGAGCTGCATGGTCGGCGTGACCTGCATCCCGAATCCCCACATCGAGCACAACACCCGCGCCGCCGAACACCTGGACCCGGCGTTGGCGAGCTATCTGGACGGACTCGCCTCGCGCATGCAGGCCCTGGCCCCGGCCGGTGCCAGCCACGTCATGCAGGCCTATTTCGATGCCTACGCGCGCAGCGCCCCTCGGCTCGCCCCCGCGACCCTCCAGGCATCCGCGGCTACGCCGGCCCGCCTGCCCGCCGTCGCGCTGCCCGCCGACGAGTCCGAGCTGCGCCGCCGTGACAACGGCGACTGGAACCTGCTTGCGCTGCCGGACGGCAGCCTGCTGGCCTCGGGCGCCGCCGCGCACCGCTATGTGTCGCATGGCGATAGCGTGCAACGGCAGGCCGTCGACGGATTGAACGGCACGCGCGGTCTGAAGATTGATCCGGAAGGCCTGGTCTGGGGCCTGGCCACGGGCGAGGAGGGTGCGCCCCGCCTGCTGGCCTGGCGGCCCGGTGGCAAGCCGGCTTCCTACGCTCCCGCTCCCGGCGTGCAGGCCTGGCGCATTAACAACTGGACCATACGCGCAGGCGGCGGCGTCGCCCTGCGCCTGGACGACCAGATGTATGCCCTGACGCCGCAAGGCCGCTGGAATCAGCGCAAATGGAATGCGGAGCCGCGCCGTGCGGCCAGCGATGCGGTGGAACACGCCTTGCCATGGATCTACAGTCCGGCCATCCATTTCGGCGACGGGCTATTCTGGGCTGCCGACCGCGATGGCTACGGCATCGACCCGGACACGGCCCGCGTCAGTCGCAGCATCAAGACCTCGACTGACAGGCTCTTCTTCGGCAGCCATGCCGGCGGCTGGGCGCTGGCGCCCGCGACCGATGCCGAAGGTGCCCAGATATTCCGCATCATCAATCTGGCCAATGGCCAGCAGCGCTTCAATCTGGCCACGCCTGCGGCCTACTACACATCCAGCATGGCGCGCAGTGCCCACGGTCGCCTGCTGGCGATCAGCGGTGGCGAGTCGGCGGTAACGGTGATCAACATGAAAAGCGGACAGATCGCGCTCAATCTGCGCGTGTCCACCAACCACAGCGTCAGCGCCATGGCGTTCTCATGGAAGGGCGACAAGCTCTGGATCTACGCCAGCGCCCAGGGCAACGGCCCGCCCAGCGAACTTACCGCCTGGGACGTGCCGGCCGATCTGATCGACGGCGCCGAAGGCAGGAACATTCCGGACCAGCTGCGCTGCGGATCTTCGATGGAGTGCAAGTGACCGCCATCATCGCATCGAAGTGCGCGCTGGCCCACGGGTTGCGGACCGGTGCCACGCGAAGCGGAATCAACGGCCGCTTTAGAGTGGCGGCGGAGGGCTCTTCATTGGTGCTAACGGCACTGTCGCCACCAAGGGGAAGTCTGCGGGCCTTGCCCTAGGCCATGCAATATGAGTTCACGAATATTGCAGTGTGCTGCAAAGATTGGCGTATATCCGGTTTGGCTATTCCATGCCTGTTGGCAAATTGCTCGACTGCCGCTGTATTGAAACGAGTGGTCTGGATAAAGTCCAAGGCTTCGGCGCTTGTATTCAAGAACCGCGCGACGGGAGGAATGCTCAGTAGCAGCTTCAGCAATCGGAGCGAAATGTGATGCCTGGGAGGCTTTAAGCCGATAGGTTGCGCCACCTGTACCAGGAGTTCTCGCAAGTTGGGACTTTGGTCATCAAGCGCCAGCAGTTCCTGGCCCACCATGGCAGGATCGAAAGCACAAACCGCCACCAGCTCAACCAGGTAATCCACGGTGACCAGTGGCAGCCAGTGCTCGGCGGTACCGGGCACTGCAGTCAGCTTGCCCCGCACAAGGTTGCGTATCAACTGCACCAGCGGCTGACCGTCAAGGATATGCCCCGTGCGGCTGTGGCCGCAAACCGTCGCGGGGTGGACAACGGTAATCTCCCCGCCCTTGGCGGACATGATCTCCAGGGTCGCAAAATGCGCCTCCAGCTTGCTCGCCTCGTAAGCTCCGACATGCCGGTAGACGGCAGGCCAATTCGTCAGCGCTGGATCACGAGGATCAATTCCGATGCGTTGCAGATGTTCATGATTTTTCAGCATGTAGCCGCCGATCATCACCAACCGGTTATTTTGCTCAGCCGCCAGCAGCGCCACGCGCTTTGCCCCTTCGACATTGACCGCACGAGAATGCTCCAATGAAAGCCCCCAAGCGAAGTGGGCGCCAAGGTGAAATACGACCCTGGCCTGCCTTAGCACTTCTCGGTCGGCAAGACTCAGCCCGAGGTCGTTCCGTTCAAGATCGCCAGCTATGGCAAATACCCGGCTTGCGATCCCTCCCAAATTGTCGACTTGCTCCCGCAGTGCAGCTAGTCGCTCTGGACGACGCATCAACACTCGAACGGTGTGACCTTTTGCACTCAGGTTCGCCACCAAATGTTGACCGATGAAGCCGGTCCCCCCTGTGACAAAGCACTCCACGCTCATTTCTCTGCTCCTTGGTAAGGTGAGAAATCAAATGTAGAGTGTCGACCTAACTCTATGGTCAAGCGGTATTTTCATGAGAATCGGCGAACTCGAGACCCGCAGCGGCGCCAGCCGCCATACTTTGCGTTACTACGAGCAAATCGGTCTGATCTCACCGATGCGACGAACTAACAACTATCGCGTCTACACTGCGCAAACTCTGCAGGATCTGGACTTTATCCAGCGCGCGCAAAGCATGGGGTTTTCGCTTGGGGAAATAGGTCAGATTCTGGATGCGCAGCGGAACAAGACGATCGATTGTGCTGACGGCGCCAAGCTCATTGAAAAGAAGATGGCAGAAATCAGACAGAAAATCGCCGACCTCAAAAGTATTTATCGGTATCTGGATGAAGAGCGTGTCAACCTCGAAGCCAGTGCTGCCAAGCAACTTGAGCTTCAGCGACGGAACAATTCTTCCAACTGAACTGTCAGCATCTAGAAAACGGGAGCTACAGCCTGCTTCCAGTTTCAAACCCCTCTTACGCCTTTTCTGAAACCTTCCGGCCAGACCCTGTCTGGTACCGAGTAGGCTTGCGCGTCCACTCTGTCGGCAACTTCTGCAAAGCAGACCTAGGTGTATGGTCCCAGGAAGTCATGGTGCATTCTTCAACTCAGAACAGGAGAAAGCACTATGGCAATCCGCCTGCATGGCAGCGCCCGCACGACGCCGCGTATCCGCGCAGAACTCCAGCTAGCCACCGGATCCCATCGGTCTTTGGCCAAGCTCTATGGCCTCAACCCCAAGACCGTGGCCAAGTGGCGTGCGCGCACCTCTGTTCTCGATGAGCCCATGGGTCCTCGGGACAGAGCAAGCCAGCATCTTTCTCAAGAGCAAGAACACCTGGCAATTGCATTACGCAAGCAAGGGCATCTGTCGCTGGACGATCTCATGGGGTAGCTCCTGGAGACGGCACCCAGGCTCAGCCGCAGCGCCTTGCATCGTTGCCTGCAGCGTCACGGTATCAGTCGACAGTTCGCAACGTAGGTGCCGCGAAGGCACGGAAAGTTTGAAGAAACGACGCTGGGCTTCGTGCACATCGACAGCGCCGAAATGAAGATCTCCAGCGGCAAACAGCACATGTTTGTTGCTATTGATCGCGTCACAAAATTCACACATGTCGCGTTCTTTGACAGAGCCACGAAAGCCAACGCAGCGCAGTTCCTTCGACAGGTGCTTGTGGCCTTCCCGTACCACATACATACCGTTCTGACGGACAACGGCATGGCCTTTACAGGGCAAGAGCGCTTCCGACGTCCCCCCGGATTTGAGTAGCGTCTGACTCTGGAGTCCAATCCCGAAGACAGGAGATTGGACGTGAAGAAGAGATTTACGGAAGAACAGATCATTGGCTTCCTGCGGGAAGCCGAATCAGGCTTACCGGTGGTAGCGCAAGCAGCCAGTACCACGCTGCGTGTTTCGTGAACCCGTAGTGTGAGCAGGTCTAAACCTCCGAGCCAACTCAACACTATTGCCGACAACGTCGTTCTTGAACCTTAACCAGTCTCAATGCACCATCAACACCGGCAAGGTCATGGACTGAAGCACCGAGCGCGTGGCTCCACCCAGCACCCATTCACGTGCGCGGCTGTGTCCATAACAGCCCATCACGAGCATGTCTGCGTCCAAGTCGGCGGCCAGGGATAGCAGCGCAACCCCAGCATCGCCTTGCTCTGGCCCACCGCAATGCGTGGTCGCAACAACTCCATGGGTCTGCAGGTAACGCTGCAGCGTCTGCAAAACAAGGTCGGGGGTGTCGCCATAGTAGACGACATGTACCTGATCGGCGCGTGTGAGCCAAGGCAACGCGGCTGACAGGGCGCGCGCAGCCTCCCGCGTCTGCTTCCACGCCACCAGCACGTTACGACCAATTTGAGCAATCGGACCGGCGTAGGGCAGTACCAAGGCTGGCCGGCCAGTCTCGATCAGCAGGTTGGGCACGAAGTCGGGCGGTGTTCCGGATGACGCCTCATCCGTGGCGTCACGCTGGCCTAGGGTGTGTCATCTAATGTGATAGTTGCTGCGTTATCAGTAGCGTGATTCGTAGACATGCACTGACCGATGC
>NZ_JBFYGN010000046.1:0-10141 GCF_041079535.1 Comamonas guangdongensis
TCCCGACAGTCCTACATGTACGTTGGACTGGCGGGAAATATGGAGAGTTCAACACTGAACGCAGACAGAGCCAAAAAGAAAGCCCGCACTAGGCGGGCCACAGTCACGACAAACAAAGCTCAGCAGTCGCTGTCCGGCAGAAAATCCTGGCCCTCGCTCAGAGGCGCAAAGCGGTAGCTGGCCGGCGTGCGGCTGAGCTTGACCGGAGCGCCCAGCCCCCGGTACTCGCCCATCTTCACCACCATCTCGCGGTGCGCGGTATGCGGATGCTCCAGGGCCTGTTGCACGTCCAGCACTGGCGCGGCGGGCACGCCGATGGCCATCAGCTCGTCGGCGAGCTTCACGCCATCGAGCTGCGCAAACGCCTGCTCCAGCAAGGGCTTGAGCTCGGCGCGGTGGACGGAGCGCTGGCCCGCCGTGGCAAAGCGCTCATCCTGCGCCAGCGCCTCCCGGCCGACATGACCACACAGCAGCCGGAACTGACGGTCGTTGCCCACGGCCAGAAAAATGGGCGCGCCGCCCGTGCTCAACACGTCGTAGGGATAGATATTGGGATGGGCATTGCCCGAGCGCTGCGGCACCTTGCGCCCCATAAACCAGTTGGCAGCATGGGGATGGAGCAGCGACAGGCCTGAGTCGTAGAGCGAGGCGTCCACCAGCTGGCCCTGGCCGCTGCGCCCGCGCTCGTGCAGGGCCAGCAGCACGCCTATGGTGGCGTTCAGCCCCGTCACCATGTCCACCACCGGCAGGCCCACGCGCAACGGGTCGCCGTCGGCCTCGCCGTTGATGCTCATGATGCCGGCCATGGCCTGGATGGCCGCGTCGTAGCCGGGCAGGCTGCCCAGCGGGCCGTCGGCGCCAAAACCCGTGACGCGGCACCAGATCAGCTGCGGCAGCTCTTCACGCATCTGCTCGTAGCCTATGCCCCACTTCTCCATGGTGCCGACCTTGAAGTTCTCCACCACCACATCGGCCTCGGCCATCAGCTCGCGCACGCGCTGCTGGCCTTCGGGCGCGGACAGGTCGAGGAACTGGATGCGCTTGTTGCGGTTCAGCCCGAAGTAGTACGAGGCCACGCCATCCTTAAACGGCGGCCCCCAGGTGCGCGTGTCGTCGCCCTGCGGCGGCTCCACCTTGAGCACGTCTGCGCCATGGTCGCCGAGGATCTGCCCGCAGAACGGGCCGCCGAGGATGCGCGACAGGTCCAGCACCTTGACGCCTTGCAGCGCGCCGGGTGAAAGAGAGTTTTTCATGCTGTACGTTTCAGAAATTTGCAGCGTCCCGGGGCCATGGCCGGCAGCCCGGCGGCCCGGCGTCCAGGTTCTCAATCCAGCTTCACGCCGGCCTTGTGCACCACCTCGCTCCATTTGTCGAGCTCGGTCTTCACAAAGCCGGCCAGATAGGCGGGCTTGGTATCCGCGCCGCGCTCCAGGCCCTGGGCCGCAAAGGCCTTTTTCACGTTTTCCGAATCCAGCGCCTTGGCATAGGCCTGGTTGAGCAGCTCCACCCGGTCCGCAGCCATGCCCTTGGGGCCGACCACGCCGAAGAACACGCTCACGTCATAGCCGGCCAGGCCCTGTTCGGCGATCGTGGGAATCTGCGGCATGGCGCTGGAGCGCTTGGCCGTGGCCACGCCCGGGGCCTTGACCTTGCCGGCCTTGATATAGGGCATGGCCGTGAGGATGTCGGTGAAAGTCATGTCCACCTGGCCGGCCAGCAGGTCGTTGAGCGCCGGCCCCGTGCCCTTGTAGGGCACGTGCTGCAACTGGGTGCCGGCCATGCCGTTGAACAGCACGCCCGCCAGATGGGAGGAGGCGCCGTTGCCCGAGGACGCGAAGTTGAGCTTGCCGGGCTTGCTCTTCTCCAGCGCGACCAGCTCCTTGACGTTGCTGGCGCCCAGGTCCGGCCGCACCACCAGCACATTGGGCAGATAACCCACGTAGATGATGGGCGTGAAGCTGGTGCGCGGGTCGTAGCTGATGGACTTGTACAGCGGCTTGTTGATGGCCAGCGGACCTGAGGTGCCGAACATCAGCGTGTAGCCATCGGGCTTGGCGCGGGCCACATAGTCCGCACCGATATTGCCGCCGGCGCCGGCCTTGTTCTCCACGATCACGCTCTGGCCCAGTTCCCTGGTCAGCTCGGTGGCCAGGATGCGGGCCATGGCATCCGTGGGGCCGCCGGGCGGGAACGGCACGATGAACGCGATGGGGCGCTCGGGAAATTTCTCCGCAGCCTGGACGTTCATAGATACGCCCAGGCACAGGGCGGCGCTGGCGGCCGCGACGGATCCGGCCAGCAGGCGACGGCTGATGTTCATGACTTGTCTCCTTGTTAGGTTCGCCAATCGGTGTTGGCTTTCAAAATTACGACTTACGCAAATCCGGTTCAGGCAAGGCGCTTCCCATGGGAACGGCTGTTGTGCATTCTTGTTTGCGTAGGTCCTGAATATGTAGCTGCTGGCGCTTGTCTGCATTGCGCCAGAGCCGCTTTCTATCGATATTTATTCTTGCCATGCTGCAGGAACTTCGGCGAGCTCCAGCGGATCGCGCGGCAGCACGCGGTGCAGCAGCACCAGCTGCGACAGGCGCAGGCGCTCGCTTGATCCGGTCTGCGCGGCCTCCCAGGCCATGGCGATGGCCGTGGTGCAGTTGTAGAGGCCGGTGGCGGCCTGGCGGGCCAGAACATCGCCGCCATCCTGCGCGGCCTTCTCGGCCAGGACGCCGGCGCGCTCCAGCGCATCTTCCAAAGACTGGCGGTAGGCCGGCGCCAGACCTGCCTGGTCAAGCAAACCCTTGAGATAGCCCTGCAGCACGGGCAGCGAGCCTTCGCGACTGATGGCGCGGATCACGTCCAGCGCCACGATATTGCTCGTGCCTTCCCAGATCGAGCCCAGGTGGGCGTCGCGCACCAGGCGCGGGTCGCTCCACTCCTCGATGTAGCCGCAGCCGCCGCGCACCTCCATGGCGTCGCCCGTCACCTTGCGCGCATCGCGGCAGGCGCGGAACTTGATCAGCGGCGTGAGAATGCGCAGCAGCGCATAGGCATGGGGCTCTCCCGCATCGGAGCGCATCAGCGTCTGCGCGGTCTGGAACACCATGGTGCGCGCCTGCTCGGCGGGTACGCGCAGCTTGTCGAGCTGGCGCTGCATCAGCGGCATCTGCTCCAGGCGCTTGCCGAAGGCGATGCGCTCGTGGGCTATGAACTCGGCCTCGGCCACGGCTCGGCGCATCATGCCGGCCGAGCGCACGCCGTTCGAGAGGCGCGAGTTGTTGACCATGTCGGCCATCTGCACAAAGCCCCGGCCCTGCTCGCCCACCAGGTAGGCCACGGCGCCGTCCATGCGGATCTCGCCGCTGGCCATGGAACGCGTGCCCAGCTTGTCCTTGAGACGGACGATGCGGTAGTGGTTGGTGCGGCCGTCGTCCAGGGTGCGCGGCAGCAGAAACAACGAGATGCCCTTCATGCCCGGCGCCCCGCCCTCCACGCGCGCCAGCACCATGGCGAACTCGGCATCGGGGTTGGAGCAGAACCACTTGTCGCCCGAGAGAAGCCAGGAGCCGTCGGCCTGCGGGGCGGCCATGGTCAGCGTGTTGGCGATGTCGGAGCCCGCGGCCTGCTCGGTCATGAACATCGCGCCCTGGGCCTGCTCGTCCCAGTCCAGCGACAGCAGCCGCGGCAGGTATTTGTTCACCAGCTCGGGCGCGCCGAACTTCTTGAGCGTGCGCGTCAGCGAATCGGTCATGGACAGCGGGCAGCACAGACCGAACTCCGACTGCACGAACAGATAGGTCAGCGCGTACTTGACCATGGGCGGCATCTTGCCCTGCCAGCCCAGCATGTCGTCGCGGTGCGAGATGGCCTGCAGCCCGAACTCGCCATAGGCGATGCGCTCCAGCTCCTCGTAGGCCGGGTGCTTGATGATGCGCTGGCTGTCCTGGCCGGCGCGCGTGCGGTATTCCAGCTCAGGCGGATTCCTGTCGGCAATGCCGGCCAGCTCGTCGATGCGCCCGCCGGCCAGCTCACCCATGCGCTGCAGATGGGGCTGCAGATGGGCAAGCAGATCGGCCGGCAGATAGAGCTCGAGCAACGACTGCAGCTCGGGATCGGTGGCGTAGAAGTTGGCGCCGTGGCGGTCGGGCACGGGGTGGGCCGCGGAGCTGGCGGCCTGGGCCACGGCGTGCATCTGTGGCTGATCGTTGGCGGACATAAAGGTCTCCTGCTGAAATCATTTGCCGCAAATTTCAGCACCCTCATATATTCGCGTCAAATATTATTAAAATCTTTCTCAATACTTTTTTAATATCGATAACACCATGGAACTGCGGCTGCTGCACTACTTCGTCACCCTGGCCGAAGAGCTCCACTTCAGCCGCGCAGCCCAGCGGCTGTCGATCTCGCAACCCCCGCTCTCCGTGGCCATCAAGCAGCTCGAGCAAGAGCTGCAGGCCCAGCTGTTCGAGCGCAGCAGCAAGGGCGTACGGCTCACGGCGGCCGGCGAACATCTGCTGGCCAAGGCACGCCAGCTGCTGGCCCTGAGCCAGCAGGCCGCGCAGGAAACCCGCGACGTGGCCCAGGGCACGCGCGGCCATCTGCGCCTGGGCTTTGTGGGCTCGAGCCTATACCGCGGCCTGCCCCAGGCGCTGGAGCAGTTCCAGCTCACCCATCCCCAGGTGCGCGTCGACATGCTGGAGGCCAACAGCGCCGAGCAGATCCTCGATCTGCAGCAGATGCGGCTGGACATGGCCCTGGTCCACTCCATACAGCCGCCCGAGGGCATTGCCAGCCAGCTCATCATGGAAGAGCCTTTCGTGGTCTGCCTGCCCGAGCAGCATGCGCTGCAGGCCAGCGCAGCCATCGACCTGGCCGAACTCAAGCACGACCGGCTGATCCTGTTTTCCAGCCTGGTCTCGCCCACCTATCACCAGCGCATCTACGAAATGTGCCTGGCCCACGGCTTCGCACCCGAGGTACGCCACGAGGTGCGGCACTGGCTGTCGGTGATCTCGCTGGTCTCGCTGGGCCAGGGCGTGGCGCTGGTGCCCGCGGCGCTGGAACGCGTGGGCATGCCGCGCCTGGTGTTCCGCCCGCTGCAGGGGTCGCATCCTTCATCCGAGATGCTGGCCATGTGGCGCCGCACGCCCGCCAATCCGCTGGTGCAGGCACTGCTGGCCTGCCTGCAGCAGGCCGTGGCCGAACTTTGATGCCCGGTCATGGCAACTCACGTGCGGACGCCGGCCATCTTTGACCAGCATTCCGCGCCGAACGGACCGGTATGCTTAATCTGGCCGCCAGCTGCGTTCGTCCCCTAACAGTCGATCATGTACGAGAAAGCTCCCGCTCAACAATCGCGTTCAGTTGCGCTTCAGGGTGTTGGTTGCAGCACTGCTTTGGTCTCGCTAGCATGCTCCATGCACAGAAAAGGTTTGCGGATCGGAACGAGGCGCCGAGCCGTGAGGGGCAAAACCACAGGCCGGCCGGGTTGCCCTTCTGTGCTCCGGCAGCCTCTCACTTCTACGCGAGGCCTCGACAAATGAGATCGCTAAACCTCGACAGTCTGCTTGGGCAGCGCCACCAAGACGCGACGTTTCACGACGCCGAGTTGCAGTCTTTTCATATTGACTTTGAATCTGGATCGGTGAATTTCCAGTTCATGATTCCCTGCGGCCTTTTCTCAGGGGCTGAGCAGGAGTACCACGGCGGCACACTGGAGTTCACCGGAATTCTGTTCTGTTTCGTCCAGCCAATGGCTTTCTCCTCACAAGCGAATGACAAACAAGCGCTCTGGATAACCTCCAATGGTCCACTTCCCGACGCAAGGGTTGAGCTTGCGATAGAGCTGCCAAGAGACCTTCCGGAAGACGCCTTCATTCACTACTTTTACTCTGACACAAGCAACAGCTTCGCTGTCTTCGCGGCAACCCATGCAGTGTTCCGTTGGCAATAGTCGAGCTACAAGCCCATCCGCGTAGTTACCGGGTCAGGCTCAACGGCCTTCAACCCCTCCTCGCTACCGCACCGCTGACTTCGGGCTTCGAATACCGATTTTTCTTGCTACCACCGCAGGCTGTCTGCAACTGTCGCCGTCCGACATCAGCGGCCAACGCTCGCAACGAGCGGGGGGCGGGTCTCTCGCGGCGGCAATCGCAGCACATCTGCCGCCGACGAGCTGGTCACAGGCGCGTTTTTTATGCTTGAATGCGCAGCCGTAGCGGCGAGGTCACGTGGCTGGTCCGAATGCGGCTGGTCAACGAGTACGGCCTGCCGATCGCCACGGGAGCGGCGTCGGACATCCTCTCCCTATGCCCAGCTCGATCCGTGACTTCCTCCCGGCGGCCCGGCCCACAGGAGATGCCTGAAAATCCGCATCCTGCGACAATCCGCCTCGCGCGGAGTCCGCCTGCGCCGATACATCCATCGTCCATGGTTCTCGACCCCTTCACCCTGCTCGTCCTCTCCTCGGCCATGGCTGCTGCCTCGGCGCTGTACCTGGCCGCCGAATGGAGCAGCGTGCGCGAACGCTCGCTGCTGCTCTGGAGCGCGGGGTTTGCCATCATCGCCGTGGGCAGCGTGCTGGCCCTGCTGCGCTCCAACGGCTATGTGCTGTTCGGCATCTGGTTCCCCAACGGCTTGCTGATCGCCGCCCACTGGTTGTTCCTGGCAGGCGTCGCCGGGTTCACGCGCGTCCGGCTGCCGCACGCCTGGTGGCTGCTGGCCGTCGTCTGGCTGGCGATGCTGTTTCTGCCCGATGGACCCTGGTGGTCCAAGACGATGCTGGGCATTCAGTCGCTGCTCATCGCCGTCATCACCTTGCGCGCCGGCCTGCTGCTGCGCCCGTATGGCGGCGCGCTGAGCGTGGGTGCGGCGCAGCTGCGCTTCGTCCTGCTGGCGCACGGCCTGTTCTACCTCGCCAAGGCCGGCTCGACCGTGGCGCCGGACGCCTTCGTCAACCTGACCAGCTTCCGCGGCGCGGTGATCCTAATCTCGCTGGTGGAAGGCGTGATGGCGATCATGCTGCTCGCGATGTCCATGACCGGCACCGAGCGCCATCGCCGCGAGGAACGTATCGCGCAGATCGCCGCCCGCGACCCGCTCACCGGCCTGGACAACCGCCGCGCGCTCTATCTGCGCGCACCGGAGCTGCTGAAGCAGGCCTCGCCGGCCAGCCCCGGCGCCCTGCTGCTGATCGACATCGACCACTTCAAGCAGGTCAACGACCTGCACGGTCACGATGCCGGCGACCGCCTGCTGGTGACCCTGAGCGACCTGATCCGCGGCGCGCTGCCCCACGGCGCACTGGCCGCGCGGCTGGGCGGGGACGAATTCGTGATTCTGCTGCGCGGCGTCTCCGGCGCCGCCGCGCAGGCGCTGGGCCAGGACCTGCGCGAGTCGTTCGCGCAGCAAGCGCGCGCGATGTTCGCGACGCCGGAGCCGGTGTCCCTGAGCATCGGTGTGGCCTTGTTCGAGCAGCCCGACACGGAGCTGTCGCACTGTCTCAAACGGGCCGACGAAGCCCTCTACGCATCGAAGCGCAAGGGACGGGACCGGATGGAGTTTGCCCCGTTTCCGCCAGGGCGGCCGCAATGCTGATCCCCTAGCGCTCGACGGGCTCTAGTGTGGCGGCCCGGATGTCCTTCGCCTTCAGCCGCGCCTTCTGGCCCGATTGTCGTCGCCGTGATCGCCCCCTCAGAGCCCTATGCATGCCTGCTTCCGGCCGACTGCAGACAACCACGCAGGACAGCGTCCGCCTCAGCAGAGACATCCATTTATGACTCTAAAGCAGGCCTGTCATACTCCAAGCACCTCGGCATTCACACGGCAAATGCATTTTCCCACCTGGTTTTCCGCCGCAATGTCCGTTGCGTTCCCGCTTCTTCGCAGTACACATATGCCAACACGCCTCCATGCCATTTGTTCTGACATCACGAAGCTTCATGTGGGGGCTATTGTCAATGCCGCAAATTCGTCTCTCCTTGGTGGAGGCGGAGTTGATGGGGCCATACATCGCGCGGCAGGCCCGGACTTGGTGCATGAATGCCGGCTGCTTGGTGGTTGCAAGACTGGTCATGCAAAGGTGACCAAGGCCTATCGCCTTTCTGCCCACTACATCATTCACACAGTTGGACCTGTGTGGAGGGGTGGAGGGAGTGGAGAACCAGAACTGCTTGCCGACTGCTATCGCAGGTGTATTGCGCTGGCGGAGGAAAAATCCGTTACTTCGATTGCTTTCCCAAGCATTAGCACGGGCATATATGGCTATCCCGTCAAATTGGCTGCACAAGTTGCTATCAAAACTGTTAGCGAAAGCTTGTCGGAGCACTCGCCGATTGAAGAGGTTATCTTCTGCTGCTTTTCACCTGAAGACCTGTTTCAGTACGATTTAGCTTTGAACCGGCCAACTGCCTGATGCAGAGCGAGTGAATGAGTCAGCGACTATTGCTACCACCGTCTACTCTTGGCCGATAGCCGGCGACCACGGCTGGCGCAGAAACGATCAAGCCGTACGATTTCGATGACGACACTGATGCCGACGCGGGGCCCGGCCCGCAGGTGCCGTTCCACGCATTGAAATCACCTCGAGGTGATTACTTCGGCGTGAGCCGATACAAGCCGCCCTCGTGGTCGTCCTCGATCAACCACAGCGCACCGTCGGGCGCCTGCTCGACGTCGCGGACGCGGAAGCCGACCATCCAGTGCTCGGCTGGCGTCGCGATCGCGCCGTGCACCTCGATCCGGTGCAGGGCGCGGCTTACGAGGCCGGACGCGAACGCCGAGCCCTTCCACTGCGGAAACATCGCGCCGCTGTAGAACATCAGGTTGCCGGGCGCGAGGACTGGCGTCCAGTAGATCACGGGCTTGGCGAGGTCGGGGCGCGTGTCGGGGCTCGCAATGGGCACGCCGTCGTAGTTCACCGCATAGGAGACCAGCGGCCAACCGTAGTTCTTGCCCGGCTCGATCAGATTGAGTTCGTCGCCGCCGCGCGGTCCATGCTCGAGTTCCCAAAGACGGCCATCCGGCGCGAACGCGAGGCCGTAGGGCGTGCGATGCCCCGAGGACCATGCCTCGGACGGCGTCAGATTGGGAGCGTCAAAGACATAGGTGCGCACGACCGGCGCGGTCTTGGCAGCCTCCGTATCTCTTGGCGGATCGATCACCGGGACCGACCGTGCGCCGGTCTGGCCCTCCATGGGGTTGCCGGGTGCAGGCTTGCCGTCCAGGGTCAGCCGCAGGATCTTGCCGGCCGGCTGGTTCGGGTCCTGGGCGGGTGTCATGCGCTGCCGGTCGCCGGCCGTGAGGAAAAGAAATTTCTGGTCCGGAGAAAAGGCCACCGCAGCGCCGACCTGGCCTCCCTTGCCCTTGATCGGATCGCGCCAGATGACCTCCAGGCCCTCCAGCGAGGCGGTGCCGCTGCCGATCTTGAGCGTTGCGCGGGCGAGCGCAAGACTCGAGGTGCCTGGGATCGGTCCGGGCTCCGAATAGGTCAGGTAGATCGCCCCATCGCGCGCATAGGACGGAGCCAGGTAGACGCCGAGCAGGCCGTTCTGGTTTTGATAGAGCACCGGCGGCACGCCGGTGACTTCGAGCTTCTGCCCGGATTGGGTGGCCAGGAAGAGCTTGCCGGGCTTCTCGGTGACCAGCATGCGCCCGTCCGGCAGAAAGGCAATGCGCCATGGAAGATCGAACTGCGCGACCTTCGTGAGCTTGAACGGAGGCGATGGAGTGGGCGGCAGATTTCCGGCGTTGATCTGCGCAACGGCAGGCGTTGCACCGAGAAGCAACCAAGGGATGAGTCCGAACTTCGGGAATTGCATGCATCGCTCCTCAGTGGGTAGTCCGAAGAGTATCCGGTAACCGCGAGAGCCGTGTCGAGCACCGGGCCGTCGGCGCGACAAGCGCCGGGCCACGCTTTCTGGAACGTCCGTCGCTCCTGTTTCTGAAAGCCGCCTCTCACCAACGGCAGCTTGTGGCCGACCTCTTACTATCGCTGTTCGACCCATTTCCGTCGTTTGTGAATTGCGAAAGCGGACACTCCAAGGCCAGATGAGACGAGCAGAAGAGCGGCTCTAGGGTGTGTCATCTAATGTGATAGTTGCTGCGTTATCAGTAGCGTGATTCGTAGACATGCACTGACCGATGCCCA